>NZ_JPUF01000139.1 GCF_014737315.1 Treponema zioleckii
CCGGAGGGCCCCCTCGCAAGAGCTTGCGAGGGGGCCCTTTTTTTTCGCCCCCGAACGCATACCCCAGCAGCAGTTTTCCACCGAAAAAATCGCGCCCCGCCGATGTGGAAAACTTTTCCGGTATTCTGTCTACCAAGGGGCGATTTTTCCACATTTTCGTGTGGAAAACCCCGAATTCTGGTAACACCTTTGATTTTTTTGTGGAAACCCGCGGAGCCAATAAAATCGGGCTTCCGCGGAAACGGAAAATCGCTCTGGTAACACCTTTGATTTTTTTTGGTAACACCTTTGATAGTTTCTTCTAATATATTCTAATAATTTAAACTAATAATATTTAAACTAATAATAGGGCGAGCAAAAATGTGGAAAACTCAGTTATCCACAAAAAAAATGTGGATAACTCGCCTCAGATGTCTGAAGTTATGAGCGCGTACCTGACGTCCTCGCTTATGACCGGGGTCGGGCTCCTGCACAGGGTGACGCCCTTGCCGTCCGGGTCCACGACGTAGCGGACCTGAGGGTAGTAGCGCTCCCTAATCTTCTTGAGCTCCTCCAGGATCCTGGCGTAGTTGACCGCCTCCTGGTTCGGGTGAGCCCTAGGGCTCAGCGGAAGGAACTGCTCAACGAGGCGCGACCTGGGCACGAACACGGGGGAGTCGATCGCGTTGTTCCTGTAGACGAGCCAGGCATATATGTCCTTACCCGCGGCGCTGTCGATCGCCTTGTACACGTTGTAGTCGATAGGCACGGCGTGCGTCTGGCAGAAGGAGGCGAACTCGGGCGAAAGGACTATCCTGAACGCGCCGAACTTGTTTGACCGGGAGCCGTCGTCGACTTCCCGGTACTGGACCCCGGACGTGAAGCGGATGTTTCCGGTGGAGTGAGTGGTAACCGTGACGTCCTTCGGAGGTGCCTCGCCCTCACCGTATATCTGCGCGACCTCGCTCGCCTTCACCCTCTCGACGACCCGCTGCTCGAACGAGAACGTGGCGTTCCTGAAGCACTCAAGCTGCTCCCTAATCTCCCTGCCGCGAGACTTCGGCAGCTCCAGCTCCCTTAGCATGTCGCCGAGCTTCTCGTAGCGTATCTCGACCTGGCAGTCCTTCTCCCTGGAGAGGACGGCGTGCGTCGTCAGGAGTGAGAGGAGGAGTCGGCCGTACTTGCCGAAGGGCACGTTCCTCGGTGCCGTCAGCCTCAGTGTCACCCCGTTGCTCCCCCTCCGGACGAACACCGGGCTCTTCACGTTCCTGAACGGCAGCGAGGCCGTGGTGAAGAAGCTGGGTATGTACGACAGGAGCTTCTTCTCCTGTCTTTTCTCCTCGAGGGCGAACATGCTGTCTATGAGCGAGTCTCTCTCCCCGAATTCATCCTGTCTGTGAATTTCCATGCGTCACTCCGGAAAAAAATTGGTTTTAAGGGGCCTAGGATTGTCATAGAGCGATTTTCTGGCGATTTTTGACAAATTACCCGACCGAGGCGAAACGGACGCGTCTACGGCCCGCTATTCGGCTCTGGGGGCACCCCGGAATTCCGCCCCGCCCGCCCGTAAGAAAAA
>NZ_JPUF01000001.1 GCF_014737315.1 Treponema zioleckii
GAATTTCTATTCCGTAACTTCTACCTGAGACTGCAAAACCGAAATGATGTTTACGTTCGAACCGTCGTTAAGAAGCGACTGTCCTTTTACGACGATTTCATCGCCTGCGGCAAGTCCTTCCGTAACTTCTGTTTTGCTGTCAACTTCAATACCAACTGTTATTGGCTGGAGTTTTACTTTTGCCGGAGTTTCCCCGTTCTTCTGGCTTGAGACCATAAAGACATAAGTTTTCTGGTCGCGAATTACGATTGCGTTTGACGGAATTACGATTGCGTTTTTTACGCTCTCCGTAACGAGTTTTACGCGGGCATACATTCCCACTTTGATTCTTGGGTCTGGCTTTGTGAATTTGAGTTTTACCTGCATCGTTCGTGTGAGCGTGTCCAAAACAGGGCTGATTTCTACGACGCGTGCCTCGAATTCAACGCTCGGATATGCGTCAAAACTGATTGTGGCAACCTGCTTGTTTTCGATTCTCGAAATGAATCTTTCGGCAATGTTGATTTTTACTTCCAAATCGTCGGTGCGCGAGATTTTTGCCAATGATGAAGACTGTGCCACAGTTGCTCCCACCGTTGCCGGAAGTGCAGTTACTCGTCCCGCGATTGGCGCGCGAACCGGGCTTGCTGCGTAGTACATTCCGCCGCGGCTTGCGTCAACGTATGCAATCACCTGATTTTTTGAAACCTTGTCGCCAACGTTTACGAGCACGTTCGAAACTTTTCCTGCCATGTCCGGCATTACGTCTACCGTGTTCACCGCAGTAACGTCTCCGCCGAATTCCAGATAGTCATCAAGATTTCCTTCTGAAGTTTTGTATGTGTTTACTGCGAAAAGCGATTCTACCACTTCGTCTTTTTTTGCAACATTCTTGTTTTTTGGTCCGCAGCTTAAAAGGCTTGTTGCCAGCATTGCAGCGGAAACAACTATGACTGTAGATTTTATTGTGCGATTCATTTTTCAGTCCTCCGTTTTTTATTTGTTTGATTCTTCAGCTTTTGGCTGAGATTTATAGATTTCTGTAAGATTCGTGTTCAAAGTGTTTTCCAGTTCCATCAATGCGGAGATGTACTGAAACTTCTGATTCAAAAGGCCGAGTTTTGCCTTGTTCAGTGCTGATTCAGAATCCCGCAAATCAAGAAGTTCTGTCATACCGTTTCGGTAAGTCCTGTACATCTGATTGTAGGCTCTTTGCGCTAAGGTTACGCTTCGGCCCATCGCGTCAATTTGGGCTTTTGCCTGATTCAGCGTGTCCACTGCTTTTCGTACCGAAACTTTCTGATTTTCTTTGAGAGTTTCCATGCTCAGTTCGAGTTTTGATATGTTCGCGCTCAAATCTTTTTCTTGCTGACGGTTAGCTGACCACGGAAGCATGTTCGTAATGTTCCATGCGAGCGTTAGGCTTAGCGAGCCGCTGTCATACCATTCGTCGTCTTTTCCGATTCCTTTGTAAAAGTGGAATGCTCCGTCCGAGCCGATGTAGGCTGGCTGCCAGGAATAATTCAAAGCCAAAGCCGGAGTCCATGTGGAAAGGTTCAGGGCCTTTTTGTTGAGTTTTAGGACTTCCAGATTGTTTTGAAGCGAGCGGATTGTAAGGTCGTTCTCACCGTATTTTTTGATTAGAGTATCAACATCAACGTCAACGTAAACTGGCTCAATCGTTCCCGAAAGCTCGATTTTTGTGCCGACTGGCATTCCGAGCAAAAATGCGAATGTGTCGAGTTGCTGAACGAGAGACTGTTCTGCTGAGTCTACGTCCGGTTTTGTGTTCTGATAGTTTACTTGCGTCTGTAATAGCGTAAGTTCCGGAACCGTACCGTTCTTGTAGTTCACTGCCGCCTGATTCATTCGCTGACGTGCGTTTTCGAGAGTCTCTTTTTGGATTTTAAGATTTTCCTGCTGGAGCAAAAGCGCGTAAAAGAGCTTTTTGATGTTCATTATTGTTTCGTTCTGGCTCTGCTCCCAAGAAATCTTTCCGGCTTCGTAGCCAGCTTTTGTGGCTTTTATCTGCTGAATATAGGCAAGGCTAAAATTCCAGCTAACACTTGCGCTTCCCACAACAGCCCAGCGTTCTTCTTCATCCGCAAAGTCTGTTTTTGGAGCAGTGTGCAGAATTGATGCCATGAGCTGTGAAGTTGCCGCACTGCTTGGCGAATATTCCGTGCTTCGGTTCATCGTGCCGGAAAGCGTTACCGACGGCAGAAGAACGTTCCACGCGTTCTCTGCGGCGCGCGCCTTAATTTCTAGGTCTATATCGTTGCTTTTGAGTGTGCGACTGTTTTTCTTCGCATATTCAATAGCTTCTTCGAGCGTTATTTTTGTAGCCTGAATTTCTGCTTTTTGCTCGGTCTGGTTTTCCGCGGCTTCTGGTGTTGAAGCGTTTTGCGAGAAAGCGAGACTTCCTGTAAAAGCTGCCAGACAAATTGCGGTCATGAGCTTATAGTGAATCTTCATGTGTCCACCTCCGTAAAACTTGATTAAATTGAACAGGAATCCGTATCGATTCCGTTTTGTATACACTCAAAAATTTTTTCTATGGCAATAAGATATTCTTCGTAAGGCATCTTGTACTTTTTCCCCATGACGGTCAGTGCCACCGGAAGAAAACCTTGCCATAAACTTAAGATTTCTGGAGAAATCCTAAATCCCAAATCGATTTTTTTTACATCTTCCGCTATTCGGTTTTCCCATGCGTGGGTAACTTCAAGACTTTTGTCGCTCCCCATTTGGTTTGATGTGTTTTGAATCAGCCACTGGCAGATTGGAATTATCGACGGTCTAAAAAGAAAATAATTTGTTTCCGAAAGCAAAGAAATGTAGATGCATTCAGAATAAGTTTTTGCCTCGCTGATGTTTTCAAAGATAATTTCGTTCAAAAGCGAGAATTCTTTTTCGATAAGTTTTGCAATCAGCTGATTTTTGTTGTCAAAGTAAAAATACAGGCTGCTCTTTGCCATGTTCAGCTCGTCTGCAATCTTTTCGATTGTTACGTTCGTCAGTCCGAATTTTTTGATTACGGTTGCAAGTGCCGTAAAAATTCGGTCTTCCGGTGGAAAAGCCGACTCGTCAATCGAACAGATTTTTTTGAGTTCTTCTTTTCGTTCGTTTGAAATTTCCTTCGGAAAAATCGCTGCGCCTGGTTCGGCGACTCCTCTAAGTCCGTCCGTAACGAATTTTATGAGTTTTACGCCAAAATTGTCGTCCAATGCCGTTTTTTTGCATTTGTGCATCTTTTCGCGGATTTTAAGGAACAAAAGGAACGTCGTGCCACAGTAAAGTGCCTGAATCTGGTCGTCGTTTTTGCCGCTGAACGTCCATTCTTTGTTGATTGATACAGTTGCCTGCTTTACGCCGCGCGTTGAAAGTTCTGCTCGCATTTGGGACTCAAAATTTTCGTTGAGCGAAAACTGACTCAAAAAATAATTGATGTATTCAGGATTTGCTGCAAAAAACTGAATGGTTTCTGCAAACGGCATTTTTGAGTATTCTTTTCCGCTTTCGGCTGCCTTCTGAACTTCAATCAAGCGTTCCGCCAAAAGGTCGTAAAAATGCGCTTGCATTGATTCGAGCAAGGCTTCCTTGTTCTTAAAATGGCGGTAAATTGCCGGCTTTGAAATGCCGACTTTCTCTGCAATCTGATTCAACGAAAAATCAGTAAAGTGCGGCTCATGGTAAAATGAAAACGCCGCGTCGAGAATGAGAGATTTTGTATTTTTTTTGTTCGAAATCTGACTATTTGCCATAAAAAGTTACCGTCTGTTCGGTAACGTAAATATATCGAACAAACGGTAACATAGTCAATAAAATTTATTGTTTTTTTTCTGAGTTTAGTACAACAATTAATTGTCATTCCGATCTCGTTTCGGAATCTCTGTGTTTGGATTCTGAAACAAGCTCAGAATGACTGTTTTTTGTGATTCTATTCAGAAATGCTTTGGACGCGTTCCTTAAATTCTTCGATATTCTCGCATTTTAATTCTTCCGCGATTTTTAATTCATCGAGCGCCTTTTGATTTTCTCCCGTGTACGCATAAGCCACGGCGAGATTTGCGTGCGCGATTGCGATTCTAGGTTCTTTTTCGATTGATTTTAAAAGAAAATTCACCGCCTCGTCGTATTTTTGCATTCCAAGGTAAAGCGAACCTAAACTCACGAGAGCTTCCGCTTTTTCTGGATTCATTTTTAAGGCTTTTTTGTACGCTTCCTCGGCTTTTTCGTCATTCTTCAAAAGATGATAGTTCATGCCGAGCGTCACGTAAGTTCTGTAATCTTCCTTTAGTTCAAGGGCTTTTTCCTGAAAGACAATCGCATTCTCCAAATCCTGCTCAGCAAGATAGACGTTCGAAATCATCGTGTAGACTGATTCCTTTGAGTAGCTCAGTTCCTCGGTCAGGGCCTGATTAAAAAGCTCAAGTGACTTTTCGTAGTCCTGTGCCTGATAGGCCTTCATCGCCTTTGAAACCGTAAAGTCACCCGGTTTACCGCATGAAGTTACCGTAAGAATTCCAAAAAATCCCATTGCCAAAAAAAATCTTTTTAAAAAAAATCTCATGTCAAAAAGATAGCATTGTTAAATTAATTTGAAAAGTTTGATTGTAAATTTGGGATTTTGAATTTATAATTTTTCTATTATGGTGAATATATTACCCATTGCTAGCGGAAAAGGCGGCGTTGGAAAAAGCAACATAGCTGTGAATCTCGCAATTATTCTTGCCCAAAAGGGGCACAGAGTCGTTCTTGCTGATTTTGATTTTGGCGGCGCGAATTTGCACACTCTACTCGGCTTAAAAAATAATCACGTGGGAATGGGAAATTTCATCTACAAGCAGACTGCGGATTTATCAGAGCTTTTGCAGGACACTCAGGTTGAAAACCTAAAATTCATTGCGGGCGATTGTTTGTACCCTGGAACCGCGAATATCGACAATTCGATGAAGAAAAAAATTATCCGCAAGCTTACGACGATTGACGCGGATTACCTTCTTTTGGATTTGGGGGCCGGGACCACATACAATACACTCGATTTCTATCTATTAACGTATAATTCGATTCTTGTTACGACTCCTGAACTGACTTCGATTCTGAACGCATATTCGTTCCTGAAGGCTGCTGCATTCAGATTTTTTGTGCGGCAATTCAAAGTCCGAAGTGAAGAAAAAAAATTCATCGATGAATTTTTGCAGAACAGTTCAAGCGGAACCGAAACTTCTTTCCTTGACTTGGTAAATCAGACTGCGGCAAAGTTTTCCAGCGACGAGTCGGTTTTCCTCACGGAACTGAATAAATATCGTCCTCAGGTTATAATGAATATGGGGCAGAATTCTGCCGACCTTGAAATGGGCCGGAGGCTGCGTTCTCTCGTAAAAAACAAACTCGGAATCTCAATGGATTTCGTGGGCTTTTTACCGAAAGATGATAATATAAGCTATTCGATTGCGCTAAGAAAACCGCTTGCGCTTTCGGATGCAAACTGCAATTTTGTAAGTTCTGTGCGAACCGCCGCTGACAGAATTTTGCAGCACACATATTATTACAACAACGGTCTAAATGATGATACAATCGGTGGCGAGTCAGACACTGAGGATTTAACTTCCGACTCGGATTTAAAATCTTTGGAAAACGAATTTGATTCAAATGTTGACAAATAACCGTTTGAAAAATTAAGATAAATTTAAATGTGACTTTAGCATTGCGCAACTGTGGGCAAAAAGTATAATGTCAAAAGCATAATAAAGGATGTATTTATGGATTTAACACACTCTATTTCTCAGATTAAAGACATCAGCTCAAAATCAGAGCAGGTTTTTCTCCAGCTTGGAAATCTCTTTCCTTCACTATTAAACCGTGATGGCGAAACGTCACTTCAAGAATTGAGAAAAATGTTCATCAATCTAAAATCTGGAGAGGATGCCTCGGACGAAAAGGAGAAGGCTCTTTTTACGGATTATTCGGCAAAATACAATCCTTTGTTTGACAAGTTGAATTTGAAGATTGAAGATCTTCATCGGCTTGACAAAATGATTTCGGACATAAAAGAAGATTCTGAGCAGATGGAGCTTATCGCTCTTAATGCGATGGTAATTTCTATAAAATCTGGTGAAAAGGGACAGGCTTTCAGCCGAATCACAGAAAACCTTCAGCGGCTTTCAAACGATATGTTCCTTTTTTCGGACAAATTGAGTGAAGAGGAAAGTCAGCTTTTAACCCATATCAACACTTTGAAGTCGATTTTCTCTGGAATCCTTGAGTCTCAGAAATCGCTTTCCGCAAAGGGAACTTCGGGTTCTTCAGAAATCAGAAGCCTGATTATGAACGTTACGCAGCCGATTTCTTCTATGGAAAGCGACATTGATAGCGTTTATCCTTACATTCAGAAAGCAATGGAATGCTTGCAGTTGCAGGACATGATTCGTCAGTCTCTCAGTCACGTTCAGCGTTGTATAGAAGAAATTTCTTCTTCTCGCGCGCCGGCTCCTGGAACTGAGGAAGAACTTGACTACGTATGCTTTACGATTGCCCTTCACAAGCTTGCAAACGAAGTTCTGAAAGATATTAATTCTTATGTTTCTCAGGGATTTGCCACATTCGACAAAAACTGGCAGAAAGTTATTTCGATTCTTGACCGAGTTGAGTCTGCTCGTCTCGAATTTGAGTCAAGATTCCTTAGTGAATTTGCCGTAAGCTCTGAAAATATTGAAAAACGGCTTACGGGCATTATTGACGGCTTCCAGTTGATGATGAACGAATTCAACAATTATCATTCAGTTCAGAAAGATTTGCTCCACACTTGTCAGAATATCACAGAGCGTGCGCGAATTATTTATGCAGTATTCGACAACTTGCGTCCTGTAATGAGTCGCTTGCATCACGTTCGAATTTTGCAGCAGATTGAGGTTGCGAAGAACGATGCAATTAAGTCTGTACAGGATTCTGTTACGGACATGGACAATCTTATTAAAGATGCCAACGCTTCTCTTGATGACATGCAGGCTTTGCTCGAATCGTTCATTGCGGACACGAGTTCAATGCTCGGAACATTCACTACTTCGATTTCAAAAGACAACGAAAATATGGTTGCTCTCCGCGAGGACAAGAGTACGTTCTTTGAGGAACTCAAACTTGGACGCAATCAGCTTGCTTCAATTATACAGAACTTTACGGTATTCCCGGACGGATTCCAGTCTAAGTGCGTTACGGTTCAGCAGAATTTGCAGGGGCTTAAAAATCTTGAGTCTGAAATCTCAGGCTTTATGAATTTGGTTTCAAATTCTGCACGTGAATTTGAGTTGAAGCGAAGTCAGCTCTTTGGAGAGCATGGAATTTCTGATTGGAAAATCAAGAACAGCCGGTTCAGCGATATTATTGAGCACTTTACGATTACTGCCCACAAAGCAGCCGCTGGCAAATTGGCTGGCGTGAGCGTAGAAAAAGGTGCTGCTTCTGGGGAAGTTACTTTCTTCTAATGAATAGATATTACGATTCTCACTTTGATAAGCAGATTGTTACGATTTACCCAGGGGAATTTTACTCGACTTCCGAATCCGAGATGATTTCCACGGTTCTCGGTTCGTGCATCAGTATTGCACTTTTTGATGCTGACGCACAAATCGGTGGCTTGAATCATTTTATGCTTGCAAAAGACAGCCGGATTGAAGGCGATTATGGCGAAAAACTCATGGGTAAATTCGGTGAATATGCGATTGAGCTGCTTATAAAAGATTTGGTAGAAAAAGGGGCTAGAATTTCAAGGCTCTCGGCAAAAGTGTTTGGAGGCGGAAATATTTTTAATCTGCCTTCAAACGTTGGCTCGCAGGTTGGCGAAGCTAACAGCCGGTTTGCATTTGAATTCTTGCAGCAAAAAAATATTCCTGTTTTGAGTCAGAACACGGGTGGCCCGCACTCAAGAAAAATATTTTTTGACCCGCTTACAGGCAAAGTTTTTATGAAATTCATCAATAGAACCGTTGTTGACAACAATATTGCGGCGGACTTGGCCGCAGATTTGATGGAAAAAGAAAAAAAATATGCAGAAAAAATCGAAAAAATTGAATTTGCAAGGGTAAGGGATTTGTTCGCCTGAGAAAAACGCGAGCAGATTCTTACGTTTTCTTGCCGACTGCTGCATCGAATCATAATTTGCTTTCATTCCGAACCTGATTCAAAATCCATTTTCCACCAGAAGTGCAGATGCTGAATCTAGTTCAGCATGACAGAAAAATCGAACTTTAATCATCTTACTTTTCTTTCAGTTGCATTTGTCAGCGTTGCGCGTGCACGGAAAACTTTCAATATTTTTGCCAGCTAGCTTAAACTGTTAGCTTATTTTTTTTGCTTTCTCAACATCAGATTTTATGAATTCAACAATCTTGTCTAAATCAAGGATGAGGATAAACTGCTCTCCTTGTCGTGCCACGGCACGAACGAAGTATCTTTGTTCTTCGGGAATACCGTAATTTGCGGAATCTGCCTGAATAATCGGCAACTTTGTTACAATATCAACTTCGTCTGCAATAATCGAAATTTCAAAAGGCTTTTCGCCTTCTTTTGGAAGTTCCAAGTCTATTACGGTCGTTTCGCTCAAGTCGTCTGACGGATTAAAACCGAACAGCTTTCTTAAATCAATTATAGAAACAACTGAACCGCGGATGTTCATTACGCCTTTTAAATAATCAAGAGAATTGGGAACAACTGTGCGTGCTGTAAAATTAAAAACTTCTTTAACGTATGCCACTGGCACGGCAAACATTCCGGTACCTAATCTGAAAGAAAAAAATAATTCATTTGATAAGTTGTTGTCTTTCATTTGACGATTCCCCTAAAGTGCCTTAAACTTTATTTAAGATAATTATAAACTACATTAAGTAAAAAAAATAGGAGAACTTGCAGTAAATGGCTGAGAAAAATACTGACAGAATAACTGTAAAATGGCAGGGAACTGCAGGAATTGAACAAGCTCATGCATTGAGCGATGAATTGCTGCAAGCTTTTAAAGACTCCTCTGATGTAAGACTGGACATTTCTGAAGTTGAAGATATTGATATTACTGGAATCCAGGTTATTATTGCAGCTCGAAAAGAAGCTGAAAAACAACAGAAGAATTTCTATATTACGGGAAAAATTCCTCCCGCAATTCAGGATTTTACAGCTGCAAGCAGTATCTCGCTAAAAGACTACGTTGCTGATTATGGAAACGAGGGAGATAAAGATGCTTGAGCAATTAAGTTCAGTTTTTTTTGATGAGGCAAATGAGCTTTTAGACAATCTTGAATCTCAGTTGCTTACATTAGGCGATAATCCGAATGACTCAGAAACTATTGCCGCGGTTTTTCGTGCGATGCACACGATAAAAGGTTCTGCCGCAATGTTTGGCTTTACGGATATTTCGTCGTTTACGCATGAAGCCGAATCTGCTATGGATCAGGTGCGTAACGGTGTTATTCCTGTTACCGGCGAGCTTATCGATTTGCTTTTAAAGGCCCGTGACCACATACGAAATCTTTTGGATGCCGGCGCGGAAGTCCCAGAAAACTACAAGCAGGTGAGCGAGCAGCTTATCATTGCGTTTAAAATCTACGTTTCTAAAAACGGCGGAAACGCCTCTCTCAATCAGCCTGTAAAAAAAGACGTTCCAAAAATCAAAAAAGAAGACAAACTTTCGTTTTCTTGGCGAATAAAATTCAGGCCGTCAAAAAACATTATGAAAAACGGAACCCGTCCAGAACTTCTTATAAAAGAGCTTACCGAAATGGGAACGGCGACTGTCGTACCGTTTTATCATGCTTTGGCGCCGCTTTCCGAGATTGACAGTGAACTTTGTTATTTTTCTTGGGACGTAATTCTTACGACCGGGAAATCTGAAAACGATATAAAAGATGTTTTTATCTTTTTGGATGATGAATCAAAAGTAGAAATCGAAAAAATTGATTTGCTGCCTGGCGAGAACAACCGAATCGGAGAAATCCTTGTAGACCGAAAAGATGTTTCCCGCGAGGAACTTGATAAAATCCTTAAGGAGCACAGACAGCTTGGCGTAATTCTTGTTGATAAGAATATGGTTTCGGAGGAGCAGGTTCAGTCTGCCCTTGCCGAGCAGCAGCATTTAAAATCGCTTACGCCGGGCGGTCAGGTTGCCACTCCGCAGAGTCCTGCTTCTACTCAGACTTTACGAATCAGCTCTGCAAAACTTGACCAGCTTGTTGATTTGGTGGGTGAGCTTGTAACTTTCAATGCTCGTCTTGAGCAGGAAGCCCAGGAAAAGAATATTGCAGTCTTTAAGAGTCTTAGCGAACAGTGCGGACGTGTTGTGGTGCTTATGCGCGACGTTTCCATGGGCTTACGAATGGTTCCGGTCAGTACGCTTTTTTCTCGGTTTAGACGAACGGTGCACGATTTGGCGGCTCAGCTCGGAAAGCATATTGAAATGGCTACTGTGGGCGCGGAAACCGAACTTGATAAAACTGTAATCGAAAAATTGAATGACCCGCTTCTTCATTTGGTTCGAAACTCCGTAGACCACGGAATTGAAATGCCTGAAGACCGCGTGGCTGCCGGCAAAACTTCTGTAGGAACTGTAACGCTTTCTGCAAAGCATGCAGGCGCGTTCATTATGATTACGGTAAAAGATGACGGAAAAGGCCTGGACAGGGATGTTATTCGTGCGAAAGGAATTCAGCGCGGACTTATCAGCGAGAATGACAATCTTTCGGACAACGAAATCTACAATCTTATCTTTCAGCCCGGTTTTTCTACCGCAAAATCTGTTACTTCGATTTCGGGCCGCGGAGTTGGCCTTGACGTTGTAAAAAAAGACATTTCCACGTTGAGCGGTACAGTCTCGATTGAAACGGAAAAGGGCATGGGCACGACTTTTATCCTAAAAATTCCGCTCACCCTTGCAATCATCGACGGAATGCTCGTAACGATTGACAATGCAAAATACGTTGTTCCGCTGAACGCAATTTCGGAGTGTATTGCATACTCAATGCCGGCAGAAGAAAAGGGGCAGCGCTTTGTAACAACTACTAACCACGGAAAACCGTTGAACTGCATAAATCTTCGGGAATTCTTTAATTTTGGCAAGGAACCTCCTGCAAAACAGGAAATTCTTTCGGTTTATGATGGCGATGAAGTTTACGGTCTTGTAGTTGATAAAATTCTTGGAAGCCAGCAAACGGTAATAAAACCTTTGGGACCGCTTTATGGAAATTGTGTTGGAATCAACAGTTCGTCAATTTTGGGCGACGGTTCCGTTGCGTTGATTCTTGATGTTTATCAGCTTACGGGGCTGATAAAGAATTCTAGCAAAAAGGCGAGTTAGTTCGGTAGTTTTTGGGGATATTGATTATGGATAAAAAATCGTCAGAAAAATTGGCTATTCTCACTAATGCGGAACTTACGAACGAGCAGTTTCAGCGAATTGCGAATTTTATCCAGAAAAATGTGGGCATAAAAATGCCTGAGCAAAAAAAAATAATGGTGCAGTCAAGGCTTTATGCACGCCTGAAAGAGCTTAAAATAAGCAATTTTGATGACTACATCGACTATGTTTTTCAGCAGAACGCGCAGGGCGAGGAAGAAATCGCCCTGATGATAAACGTAATAACGACGAATCTTACGAGCTTTTTTAGGGAGTCAAACCATTTTGATTTTATGACGAATGTGGCGCTTCCCGAAATTGCAAAAGAATATCCGTCGGTGGAACTGTGGTCAGCGGCATGTTCGAGCGGGGAGGAGCCATACACGATTTCTATCGTCATGCAGGAATTTATGCGGACTCATCCGAACGCCATCAGAGATTTTTCGATTCTTGCTACGGATATTTCGTCAAGAATGCTGGATAAGGCCATAAATGCGGTTTATCCGATGGAGAGCGTGGAAAATATTTCTTACGACCTTAAAAAAAGATATTTTTTGAGAAGCAAAAATAAAGAAAATCCGCTTGTAAGGTTAAATCCTTATACTCGCGGAAAAGTAAAATTTGACCGTTTGAACTTTATGGATGATGATTATTCTATATCAACTTCCAAAAATATAATTTTCTGCAGGAATTGTTTGATTTATTTTGACAAGCCTACACAGGAGTCCGTAATACGAAAGTTAATCAAACATCTTGTTCCTGGAGGATATTTGTTTTTGGGTCATTCAGAAACGATTTTCGGAATGGATCTTCCGTTAAAAACGGTTGGGCCGACAATTTTTAAGAAAATTGACTGATAGACAGGAGTTTTAGCAACGGTAAGAAGATGCCAATGAATCCAATAAAAGTTTTAATCATAGACGACTCAGCACTCGTTCGTCAGACAATTACGGAAGTTCTCGATTCAGACCCTGAAATTAAGGTCATTGCAACAGCGCAGGATCCTATTATCGGTGTGCGCAAAATCCATGATGAGAGACCTGACGTAATTATTCTTGACATTGAGATGGCTCGTATGGACGGTCTTACCTTCCTTCGCAAGATGAATGAAACGGTAGACCCGATTCCGTGCGTGATTTGTTCATCTCTTGTTGCTAAAGGTTCTGCCGAATCAATTAAAGCCCTTGAGTACGGGGCTGCAGAAATTATTTTAAAGCCATCGTTTGGGACTAAAAAATTCCTTGAAGAATCAAAAATACAACTTTGCGATGCCGTAAAATCGGCAAACAATTGTCAGGGCAAGATTAAGCAGCTAATTCCTTCTCAGGCGGCCTTGCATTCAAAGTACGGAGAAACTCCAGTCAAAAAGACGCATGATGAGCATAAGTCGTCTTCTGGAAAAAATTCGGCTTTTCCAAATCCTGTTTTTGGTGTTCAGCCTAAACTGTCTGCGGACGTAATTCTTGAAAAACCAAATCCTGCTCTTGCACCGATTGATTCAACCGAGCCTGTAATCGTGGTTGGGGCGAGTACAGGCGGTACGGAAGCTTTGAAAGATTTTTTGGTGGGCTTACCGCCAGATTCCCCTGGAATTGTAATCGTTCAGCACATGCCGGAGCATTTTACCGCATCGTTTGCGCAGCGCCTTAACAGCCTTTGCCAGATTGCCGTTCACGAGGCCGAAGACGGTGACATTGTTCAAAAAGGGCAGGCTTTGATAGCTCCCGGAAATCACCACATGCTTCTGAAACGCCAGGGCCTGAGCTATTACGTTGAGATTAAAGACGGACCGTTGGTTTCGCGTCATAGACCTTCTGTTGATGTTTTGTTCCGTTCTGCGGCACGCTACGCTGGAAAAAATGCCATCGGCATAATAATGACAGGAATGGGCGATGACGGTGCCAAAGGAATGAAGGAAATGCACGACGCTGGCGCATTCAACATTGCTCAGGACGAAGCTTCCTGCATTGTTTACGGAATGCCGGCGGAGGCGGTAAAGGCCGGCGCGGTCGATAAGATTGCGCCTTTGGATGAGATTGCGGCAGTAATGCTCAATAATGCTAAGTTAAAATCTGCGGCACGCGGGCATTAGACCCGTTTGTGAGACAGTAAATCATACAAGAATGTTAAGGGAGGCGAAAAAAATGGCTAAAAAAATTCTTGCAGTAGATGATTCAAATTCAATTCGAAAAAGTATTTCGTTCATACTTGGTCAGGAAGGTTATGAGATTGTGGAAGCAGTTGACGGTGTTGACGCACTTTCAAAGGCAAAATCCGATAAGTTTAACCTTGTAATTACTGATATCAATATGCCGAATATGGACGGAATTGAACTTACTAAGCAGTTGCGTCAGACAGAGGGATACAAATTCATTCCGATTATCGCGCTTACGACTGAAAACCAGCAGTCCAAAATGGATGAGGGCAAGGCTGCAGGAGCGACTGGATGGATTGTAAAACCGTTTACTTCTGAAAAATTGATTGCGGTAGTTAAGAAAATAATTGGATAAAAACAGTTAGATTCGACAACAGTGGAATTCCTGGAGGATTTATGAGAAGCATTCGTTCGGCAATGACAGTTTTTATTTCGCTGATTATCATTGCCATTGGCATTACACTTACGACAATTTCGATTGTTATTGCCGGAAAGGCGGTAGATATGGGGTCTATGGGTAATATGGACACCCTTGTTGATAATGTTGCAAGTTATGCGGATTTAAAACTTGAGTCGGATTTGATTGCTCTCAGAACCATTGCAGAATTCCCTGTTGTAAAGGAAGATGGCTCTTTGCAGAATCAAGCGATGCAGCTTTCCCAGTACCTTAAGAACGTGGGAAAGAATGCCAGATATTTTGTTCTTGCAGATTCATCTGGACATGCTTACACTTCCGAGGGAGTGGAACGTGATATTGTTCGCCGGGAGTACTTCCAGAATGCTTGCAATGGAAAAGAGGTTGTTTCCGGGCCAATTCTGAGTGCGAAAGGAGAGCCTTCTATTTATGCGTCCGTTCCTGTTAAAGGATATGACGGAAAGATAAAGGGCGTGCTTGCCGTAAATATTGACACCGGAATCTTAAAAGACTTTGCCGCACAGATGTCTATAAGCGAGAACGGAAAGTCAGTTATAATCGATCGGGCTTCTGGAGCGATTCTTTGTTCTGATATAGAAGAGTACGTAAAGAACGCTGAGACATTTGAGCATCTTGCACAAACGTCGCAAAGCGGCCTTGTGAACTTTGCAGCGGTCACAAAAAAAATGCAGGCTGGTCAGCACGGATGTGAGCTCATAAAAATCTATGGCAAGGATTATTATGTTGCTTACACATCGATGAAAAAAGCAGATTGGGCCTTGGCAATAGACGCTCCCCGTTCAGATTTTGCAGGTTCGGTTTCTTTTTTGGCTGAACTTCTTTCAATTTCGTGCGTTATTTTTGCAGTTGTTTCAATCGTGATAGGATTCATTTTTGCAACTTCGCTTTCAAGACCAATCAATTTGATTTACCGGGTTTTGGATTCTGTTGCAAATGGAAATCTTATTCTTGATAAAAATGATGATGAAAGGCGTAAAAAACTTTTAACACGTAAAGATGAACTTGGAAAGATGGGAAAATCTCTCCAAAAGATGCTGGAGTCGCTTACAGCAACGATTCAGCATGTGCGTGAGGCTGCGATTCAGGTTCGCTCTGGCGGTGAGCAGCTTAGCATTTCGAGTCAGTCGGTTTCTTCCGGAGCTAGCGAACAGGCTGCTTCTACGGAAGAGATGAGCGCGACAATGGAAGAGATGACGGGCAATATCCGACAGACTGCCAATAATGCCGGCAAAACAAGTGAAATTGCGAATATGGCAGCTGCCAAGGCCGAAGCGGGCGGTGAAGCCGTTCAAGAAGCCGTTAAGGCTGTCGAGATGATTTCTGAAAAGATTGGCGTTATTGAGGACATTGCGGGGCAGACCAACATGCTTGCTTTGAATGCCGCTATTGAGGCTGCCCGTGCGGGTGAGGCTGGTAAGGGATTTGCGGTTGTTGCGAGCGAGGTCAGAAAACTTGCGGAGCGTTCTCAGTCGGCGGCGGCCGAAATCAGCGATATTTCTGCAAAAACGCTTTCTACTGCCGAACATGCCGGTGCAATGATAAAAGAAGTTGTTCCGGGCATTGAGCAAACTTCGCAGCTTGTTCAGGAAATTGCAACTGCAAGCCGAGAGCAGGATAACGGTGCGCAGCAAGTCAGTACGGCGATTGTGCAAATGGATTCTGTTGTTCAGCAGAACGCAAGTGCGGCGGAAGAAATGGCAGCAATGGCGGAAGAGCTTAGCAGCGAGGCACAGCGACTTGTAAAGGTTATTAGCTTCTTTAAAGTTGATGGCGACCCGAATGCCGACAGCGCGGATATTGAAGCAAAACCTGTTGATAAAGTTCCTGAAAAACCTGTTTCTGTTGCCGAAAAAAAGGTTGAGACCAAGGCGAATGAATCGCCTGCAGAAACCCCGGCTGTAAAAAAAGTTGAAAAACTTAACATAAAAAAGATTGAGCAGGCTGAAAAGGTTGAAGAAAAACCTGAAAGCAAAAAAACTTCTAAACCGCAGAAAATGCAGATAAAAAAGGTTCCTGAAAAACAGGCTGAAGCCCAGCCGGCTTCAGGAAATGCTGCTAAAAGCGAATCTGGCAGTGCTCCTGTGAGCGGTTCAGTAACTCGAAAAACTACTGCCGATTTGATTAGTGACGCAGATTTCGAAGAATTCTAATTTGACGCACGTCAGATTGAGGGGTGAATTTTATGATTCAAAATTATTTAACTTTTACCGTAGCTGAGCATGTTTATGCTATAAACGTCTCTTCCGTTCTTGAGGTTTTGAATTTTAAAGTTTCCACCTCAGTGCCGTGCGCGCTTCCGTATATCGAAGGTCTTATTTATTCCCGCGAGCAAGGTATTACGGTCGTGAATCTTAGAAAAATGTTCAATTTGCCTGAGCACGAAGCGGACAAACGCACAAAAATAATCGTAGTTGAAGTTCAGGTTCCTACAGACGAAGTGACGAATCATATAGTTCTTTACGGGCTTGTTGCGGATTCTGTTCAGGACGTAATTCAGATTTATGAGGAAACGCGCATTGCTGATGCGGAATGTCTTATCCCAAAAGAATTTATCTCATTCGTACTGAATTACGAAGATAAGCCTCTTTTTGTTTTGGATTTTAACAAGCTTTTTGAAGAACCAAAAACTGTCAACCTGGAAGAAAATCTTGCATTGGTCAATATGTAAATTTCTAGTGCTAAATGTCGGAAAATTACTAGCATTGATTATTAATCGATAATTGACGATACAGTTTTATTTCTATATTTTTTTTAAAAACTGAATTTTAAATTAAGGGAATTTCCGAAAATATTCAAATTTTAAGTTTTTAGAGATGACCATAATTTTTAGAATTCATATATTTTTTGGAGGCGAAAAAAAATGGCAAAAGCATTTGAGATGAAAGATTTCGACCTTTCTGGAAAAGTTGCATGGGTAACTGGTGCTTCTTACGGTATTGGTTTCGCAATCGCAAAGGCATTCGCTGCTGCTGGCGCAAAAATCGTATTCAACGATTTGAGCGAGGAAAAACTCGCAACTGGTGTTGCCGCTTATAAAGAAGCTGGAATTGAGGCTCACGGTTATGTTTGCAACGTTACTGACGAAGCTCAGGTTGTAGAGACTGTAAAAAAGATTGAGAAAGATGTTGGTGTTGTTGATATTCTCGTAAACAACGCCGGAATCATTAAGAGAATCCCAATGACAGAGATGTCTGCTGCAGACTTCCGTGCTGTTATTGATGTTGACTTGAACGCTCCGTTTATCGTTTCTAAGGCAGTTATTCCTGCAATGATTAAGAAAGGACACGGAAAAATCATCAACATCTGTTCAATGATGTCTGAGCTTGGTCGCGAGACTGTATCTGCTTACGCTGCTGCAAAGGGCGGTTTGAAAATGCTCACACGCAACATTTGTTCAGAGTACGGCGCAGACAATATTCAGTGTAACGGTATCGGACCTGGATATATCGCAACTCCACAGACAGCTCCTCTTCGCGAGAAGCAGGCTGACGGCTCACGCCACCCATTCGATCAGTTCATCGTAGGACGAACTCCTGCTGGTCGTTGGCTTGATCCTGAGGAACTTGCAGGTCCTGCAGTATTCCTTGCATCTGACGCATCAAACGCTGTTAACGGACACATCCTCTATGTAGACGGTGGTATCCTCGCTTACATTGGAAAACAGCCTAAATAAGTTCGGAAAAATCCTAGAGACTGACTGAAAGTTGATTTTTGACTTTCGGTCAGTCTTTTTTTTGGATAAAACAGAATGAATTAAGTTTTCCTAACCTAAAAGATATGTTAAAATCATAGTTATAGGTCTGAAAAGTTCAAATCTTTTTGACTGGAGCGAGTTAAAAATTAGGAGCTAATAACTATGAACGGAAACGTTATTGTTGGACAGTCTGGTGGTCCTACGGCGGTGATTAATTCTAGCCTTGCAGGTGTTTTTAAGACGGCAAAAGACCGTGGGGCAAATAAAGTGTACGGCATGTGCCACGGAATCAAAGGGCTTTTGGACAGAAAGTTCATTGATTTGTCGGACAAACTTGATTCAACAATGGCAATTGATTTGCTAAAACGAACACCATCATCTTATCTTGGTTCTTGCAGATATAAACTTCCTGAAATAAAAGACAGCAAAGAGACTTACGATAAAATCTTTCAGATTCTGAACGAGCTTGAAATCAAATATTTTTTCTATATTGGCGGAAACGACTCTATGGACACCATCAAAAAACTTTCTGATTATGCGATTGTTTCGGGAAGTGACATAAAATTCATGGGCGTTCCGAAGACTATTGATAACGACCTTGCGATTACAGACCACACGCCGGGATATGGCAGCGCGGCAAAATTCATTGCGGCCACAATGAAAGAAATTATCCGCGACGGTTTGGTTTACGATTATCCGAGCGTTACGGTTGTCGAAATTATGGGGCGAAACGCGGGCTGGCTCACGGCTGCTGCGGCTCTTGCAAAATCTGACGACTGCGAGGGCGTTGATTTGATTTATCTTCCTGAAAAGCCGTTTGACATTGACCGCTTTATGGTGCGGGTAAAAGATTTGGCGGCAAAAGGAAAATCTCTCGTGATTGCGGTTTCTGAAGGAATTAAGGTTTCGGACGGTCGCTACGTGTTTGAGCTTGATAACCACGTTGAGATGATTGACGCGTTTGGTCACAAGCAGATGTCGGGAACTGCGAAATTCCTTTCGAACAAGATTGCTTCCGAGCTTGGATTAAAATCCCGGGCCATCGAGCTTTCGACTTTGCAACGATGCGCGGCTCACATGTCGAGCAGGACGGACATTACCGAAGCATACAATGTTGGCGGTGCGGCGGTAAAAGCGGCTTTTGAGGGCGAGACCGGAAAAGTTGTAGTTTTGAAGCGAGTTTCTGATGACCCGTACATGTGCATAACTGAGACTGGCGACGTTCATAAAATTGCGAACGTTGAGAAAAAAGTCCCTCTCGAATGGATTACGGATGACGATTACGTTACGGACGAACTCGTGCATTATATTCGCCCGCTGATTCAGGCGGAACTTTCCCCGATTATGATTGACGGTCTTCCGCGCCACCTAAAAGTGTAAGGAAACGACGGGGGTGCGTGCGTTTCGCACGAGCCGATTTTGTCGTTCCTGTCAATTTTTCAAGCAAAACTGAAGAAAATCGTGCGTGTTGTTTAGGCTGATTGAGCTTGTCGCTACTCAACCGCACAGATTCAATGTCCGTGTGAAAAGGGTGGGCTGCATGAGAATACTTTTGGGACAGACAGTACTTGCTTTTTTCCTGTCATGTTGAAACTGCGATTCTCATTCAGTAGAATAGAGAAATGTACCGAATTTATGTTGAACGAAAGCCGGGCTTTGATGCCGAGGCTAATCGTATTTACTCAGAAATTACTGGATTTCTTGGAATTGCTGGCGTAAGTAAGGTTCGTTATTTGAACCGCTACGATATTGAGAACACTTCGGAAGATGTTTCCAAAATGGCGGCGAGCCGAATCTTCTCTGAACCTCAGAGCGATTTGGTGAGCGAGTCTGTTGAGATTCCTTCCGGTGACACGGTGATTGTTTGGGAATATCTTCCTGGGCAATACGACCAGCGTGCTGATTCTGCTGAGCAGTGTCTTTCGCTTCTTCGTGAGTCGCTAAAAAACTCCGTAAAGGTCGGAAATCTTCCACCGCGTGTGCGTTGCGCAAAAATGGTCATTTTGACCGGAAATATTGCGGCTTCGGACGTTGAGAAGATTCAAAAATATCTTATCAATCCTGTTGATTCCAGAATCACTGATGAGAAAATCCCTGAGACGCTTGAAATGAAGTCTGAAATTCCGGGCGACATTCCTACTGTTGAAGGATTTATAAAATTCGGAAAAAAAGAACTTGAGGAATACAGGAATAAGATGGGCTTGGCTATGGATTATGCCGACATCGAATTCCTTCAGAAATACTTCAAATCTATAAATCGAAACCCTACCGAAACCGAGGTGCGTGTTCTTGACACTTATTGGTCGGATCACTGCCGCCACACTACGTTCAATACTATCCTTAAAGACATTAAAATCGAAAAAGGTCCTTACAAAAAACTGTTCGAGTCTTCGCTCAAAAATTACGAGGCTATGCACGCGGACGTTTATCAGAACCGAAAGGATAAGCCATTGACGCTTATGGACATGGCTACAATCGGCGGAAAATATCTTAAAAAGCACGGTCTTCTTGAAGACATGGAAGTGTCTGCCGAGAACAATGCCTGCTCGATTTACATTGACGTTCATTACACGACGGGCGAGCCGACTGAACGCTGGCTTTTGATGTTCAAGAACGAGACCCATAACCATCCGACTGAAATTGAGCCGTTTGGTGGCGCTGCAACTTGTATTGGCGGTGCGATTCGTGACCCGCTTTCTGGTCGTTCGTGGGTTTATCAGTCAATGCGAATTACAGGTGCGGGCGACCCGACTGTGCCTTTGAGCGAGACTTTGCACGGAAAATTGCCTCAGCTAAAAATCGTTCGCGAGGCGGCTCAGGGATTCTGCTCTTACGGAAACCAGATTGGTCTTACTACCGGACAGGTTGCGGAAGTTTATGACCCAGGATTTGTTGCAAAGAGAATGGAACTTGGTGCGGTGATTGCGGCCGCTCCTGTTGACACAGTGATGCGTGAGGAGCCGGAGGCCGGGGACATAATCGTTCTTGTTGGTGGCGGAACTGGCCGTGACGGAATTGGTGGTGCTACGGGTTCTTCAAAAGTTCACACAGAGAAATCTGTTACGACTGCCGCTGCCGAGGTTCAGAAAGGAAATGCGGTAGAGGAACGAAAAATCCAGAGACTCTTTAGGAATCCAGAAGTTTCTAAGATTATTCGCCGGTGCAATGACTTTGGTGCTGGCGGCGTGAGCGTTGCTGTTGGTGAACTTGCCCCAGGACTTGATATAAATCTTGATAACGTTCCTAAAAAATACGAGGGACTTAACGGAACTGAACTTGCGATTTCTGAATCGCAGGAGCGAATGGCTGTTGTTGTCCGCAAGAATGATGTTGAAAAATTCATTGAGGCTGCGAATGCAGAAAACCTTAACGCGGTTGTTGTTGCGACTGTAACGGACACAAATAAACTCGTAATGAAGTGGCGGGGAAAGACAATCGTTGATTTGGACAGAACTTTCCTCGATTCAGCTGGTGCGGAGCATACTGCAAAGGCTTTGATTGAGAGTCCTGCTGTTCAGGCGGAGTCTCCTCTTGTGCGTCCGCTTGCTTCGGTTGCCGAAAAACTTGGAAAATGTGCGTCTGCCACGGGCGAGTCTGCGAGCGAGCGGCCTACTGCCGAGCAGATTAAGGACGCATTCATCGCGAATATTGGTGATTTGGCTTGCTGTTCTCAGCGCGGACTTTGCGAGCGTTTTGACGGTTCAATCGGTGCTTCCACGGTTCTCTTCCCTTTCGGCGGAAAGTATCAGGGAACTCCAGAAGCCGGAATGGCCGCAAAAATCCCGGTTCTCTCACCGCGAGAGACTTCTACCGTCAGCTTGATGACTTACGGATTTGACCCACGCGTTGCGAACTGGTCGGCTTGGCACGGTGCGCAAACTGCCATTCTTTCGTCACTTGCAAAAATCACTTGTATTGGCGGAAAGGCTACGACTTCGAGAATGTCATATCAGGAATTCTTTGGTCGAACCGTTGACGAAAAACGCTGGGGCTACCCGACGGCTGCTTTGCTCGGTTCGGTAGACGCTCAAAAATCAATGGGCTGTGCTTCAATCGGCGGAAAGGATTCTATGTCGGGAACTTTTGAAAATCTCAATGTTCCTCACACTCTTGTTTCGTTTGCTGTTGCCCACGACGAGGCTCAGAACGTTTGCTCTGGTTCTTTCAAAAAGGGCGGAGACCACTTGTTCCTTGTTATGGTTCCTTATTCTGAGGAACTTGCGCCTGATTGGGAAGTGTTCAAGAAAAACACGGATGAACTTTACGAGCTTAACAAAGCCGGAAAAATCAAGGCGATGTATCCTGTAGGTGCGGGCGGAATTGCCGAGGCCGTTACAAAAATGGCTTTTGGAAACAGAATCGGCTGCCAGCTTACTGCTATTCCTTCGAGCGCGACTGCGCTGGGATTCCACAGAAACGTTACGAATACGATTGCCGATTTGTTCACTCCGCTTTACGGTTCGATTATCGTTGAGACTGAGGATGAAAAATTTGACAGAAATCCATCTTTCGTTAACACGACTGTAGTTCATCTTGGAAACACACAAGAATCTTCAATTATATCTGTCGCTATGACTGGATTGAATCCGCTTCCGATGGTTGACATTGAGCTTTCTGAGCTTGAAAAAGTTTGGGAGTCAAAACTTTCAAAAGTCTTCCCGCCGGTAAGCGACGCAAAAGCTCAGGAAAAACTTCCAGAATGGGCGGTGCGCGAGCATGACTCTCTTGTTGAGGCTCGAAAAACGTTCACGGTTGTGGACTCTTCAAAAGCGAAGCCACGTGTTATCATTCCGGTCTTCCCAGGAACGAACTGTGAATTTGACATGGCTCGTGCATTCAATCTGGCTGGTGCTGAATCTAAAATCTTCGTGTTCCGAAACAGAACACCAAAAGATTTGGAAGAGTCGCTCCTCGGCTTGCAGAAAGAGATTTCTGACGCTCAGATTCTTGCCCTTGCGGGCGGTTTCTCTGCCGGTGATGAGCCTGACGGTTCTGGAAAATTCATTGCCAACGTAATTCGTGAGCAGAGAATTTCGGACGCGGTAACAGCTTTGCTTGAAGAGCGAAAGGGACTTGTTCTCGGAATTTGTAACGGTTTCCAGGCTCTCATTAAGACCGGTCTTGTTCCGTTCGGAAAGATTATGGCACCTGACGCTTCAATGCCGACTTTGACGTACAACAATATTCACCGTCATATTTCGCGTGTTGTTCGTACCAGAATGGTGAGCGCGGCTTCTCCGTGGGCTCTTGACCCAAGCGTTCTCAAAGCTGAACCGCATTATGTTCCTGTTAGCCACGGCGAAGGAAGAATCATAATTTCTGACGAACTTGCAAAAAAACTTTTCGAAAACGGTCAGGTTTACAGCCAGTACTGCGACGAAAACGGAGTCCCGGCCGTAAGCGAGCCAGATAATCCGAACGGTTCTATGTACGCGATTGAAGGTCTTACAAGTCCGGACGGTCGTGTTCTCGGTAAAATGGGACACTCGGAGCGCACTCTCGGAAACGGCGAAGGCGGCTCTAGTTCAGATTTGATTAAAAATATTGCGGGTTGCGGCTCTGGAAATTCTTGCCAGAACCTCTTTGCAGCCGGCGTAAGATATTTTAAATAATTAGTAGGCACTTTTTATGCGGGGAAGATTTTTCTCCGCATAAAAAGTTGTATGGATGGAATTGATGAAAAAGTTAGTCAAAATCCTTGCGGTGCTTTTTGCCGCAGGAATTTTTTTTGTTTCATGCTCAAAAGAAGAAAAATCTAAGGGCCTGGTTTGGTTTGACACGCTGGAAGACGGTCTTGAGGCCGCAAAAAAACAGGACAAGAGAATCTTCCTTCATTTTACATCGTTTGACGATGACGGAATCAGCAAGCGGATAAAAGATTCTTTGCTTGATTTGCCGGAATTTGCCGAGGAGAATTCACAAGAATTCGTTTTTGTGAATCTTGATTTTTCAAAATCACTTTTTGAAAAGGCGTTCAATCCTCAAACGCAGAATGAAAATGCTGATTCTGGCGCAAATGAGGAGCTTGCGAAAAAACTTTCGGCCAACGCAAGAAGTCAGCGTAATTACGGGGTAAGTGCATTCCCTACGACTTTTGTGCTTTCAAAAGAAGGTTACGTAATTAAAGAAATTGATTTGTTTGACAGAAACGAAAGTTTTAAGGCTGACGAAAATGATGCCTCTTCGCTTGTGAGCGAGGAGGCTGTTCGTCCTTTGACTTTGGTCGAATACAAGGCTGTTTTGAAGGATTTAAAAGAATCTTTTAAACTTTTTGACGAACTTCTTGAAAAAACAAAATCGTCGGAATTGGGCGAAATGGTAAAGGCAGTTGAGAATCTTTACACTTTTACGGCCGTGCAGAGTCCTGACGAATCGACTGATTACTGCTATCCTTTGAAGGAATTGAGTCAAAAAATCGTGGACACAGACAAAGAAAATAAGTCGGGCGAGGTCGGAAAACATTTTTTGATTCTTGCAAAATACGAGGCTCAGGATTTGCTTTCCGAGGATAAATTTCTTGAGGCGAGTGAAGTTTGGTCAAATGCCTCTAAAAATGCAGTTCTTACGGCAGAAGAAAAACAGGCGGCGCTTGTTCAGGCGGGATTTACGCTTGCGACGGGTGGCTCAACAAATTACGCGAAGATGATAGAATATTTTGACGCGGCGATTGCCACCGCCCCTGATTCGGATTCTATCGCACAGATTGAGAGCCTAAAGAGCCTTGTGGAGCAGACTGCTTCCGGAACGGTTTCTGAGTCGTCTGAGCCGGGCGAGCAAGGTGAGTTTGCACCGTTCGAGAATGCCGAATAAAAATTAGCTGTTAATAAAGCAAACTGGGCTGACTAAAAACTTTTGTCATGCTGAACTTGTTTCAGTAGCTGCTTTGCATTATTTGGCATTTCTGCGCTTGGTTTGGGAATCTATGCTTCTGCTTTGTTTGCTACCTCTGGCGGTGAGCATGGCAGAAGTTCAGATGTAACCAATGCAACTTTATAATTTTATAAGGAGATTTTTTTATTTTTATGGATGACCCCTCGGGTAATTTATTTTCTTTAATCGTCCTGCTGCTTTCTGCGGCAACTTTCGTAACTCTTTCACTTTTATTTTCTGCGAGCGAAAGTGCTTTTCTTGCCTTGAACAAACTTCGGGTGCACTTTCTCCGTAAAAAAGGCGACAAACGTGCCGTTCGGGCGGGTAAGCTCCTCGACAAAAAAGAAGAGCTTTTGAACATGCTGCTCGTTGGCAACGAAATCGTAAACGTCGCTCTTTCTGTTGTCCTCACTTCTGTTTTCCTTAAACTTTTTGGTCCTAAAGGTCTTGGAATCGCTACGGGAATTTCTACCGTGCTTCTGTTGATTTTTGGCGAGATTACCCCAAAAAGCGTAACCACGCGTCACCCAGAGGCGATTGCGTTCGGTCTTTCAGGATTCGTCACTTTCTTTTTTTATCTGCTTCGCCCGTTCGTAATCTTTTTTACGTTCATTTCGCGTTCAATTCTAAAAATGTTCGGAATCGACACGAAGAAAAAAAACGTGTCTTTTACCGAAGACGAAATCAAAACGTTCATTGATGTTGGCGGAGAAGAAGGCGTGCTTGAAAACGGCGAGAAAAAAATGATGAACCGTGTTTTTAAGTTTACGGATTTGGCGGCGGTGGACATTATGATTCCGCGTCGAAAAATTGTTGGAATCCAGCCAGACGCAAAGTATCGCGACATTATCCAGCTTTCGGAGCGAACGAGACTTTCGCGTTTTCCTGTTTATCGCGAGGACATTGACGACATAATCGGGGTTCTTTACGTTAAAGATTTGCTTTACTTTGACCCGAAAGACGGAGATTTTAGCGTTGGGCGAATGATGCGCGAACCGCTTTTTATTCCCGGAACTACGAAAATGTCTTCGGTGCAGTCGCTCATGTACGAGCGAAAAGAAAATTTTGCCGTTGTAATCGATGAATATTCTGGCACCGACGGAATTCTTACGAGCGAGGACATTGCCCGCGAAATTTTTGGCGGAATTGCAGATGATTTTGAGCAGAGCGGGCGTGCGACCGGAGTTGAAAAAGCTGCTGAAGATAAATTTGCTGACACGATTCTTGAAGGCTCTTGCCGGCTTGTGGATTTGGAGGAGAACCTTCACATCAAATTGGAGTCTAAAATGAACGAGACCCTTGCTGGCTTCATTACTGAGCAGCTAGACCGAATGCCGATGCTTGGCGACAGCGTTGAAGTGAGCGGATATAAATTCACCGTTGAGGCGTTTGAGGCTTTGCGAATTTCAAAAATCAGGTGCGTGCGGCTGGTTACGGAGGATGACGAACTGACTATGGAGGAAAATGAAGATGAATCTGCTGTTTGATGTGGTTTTTCCTATTCTTCTCGTCATTCTGCTTGTTTTAATCGTGGCGTTTTTTGCGTCGAGCGAGACAGCTTTTCTCTCGATTTCAAAACTCACGATTCGGCAAATGCTAAAAAAAGAGCCTCCGGGAACGAAAAATTCCCCTGCCAAACGGATTGCTTATTTGAAGCGTGACACGAACAAGCTTCTTTCGCTCATTTTGATTGGAATCAACTTTGTGACTTCGTTGGCTTCGGGGCTTGCGACTACGGTTGCCATAAATCTTGCGGGGGCGGCGGGTTCTGCCTATGCCACTGTGGTTATGGTTTTTGTGCTGATTATTTTTGGCGAGATTACCCCAAAAACGTTCAGCGCGGTTTATCCGGTTCAGGCTGCCTCTAAATTTGCCCGACCGCTCATCATTTTGCAGAAAGTGTTATTTCCCATTGTGTGGATTTTTGCAAAGATTTCTGGCGGAATCACGACCGTTCTGAATGCTCTCTGGAAAAAAGATGAGAATCTTGTTACGGAAGAGGAACTTAAAAGTCTGATTGAAGTAGGCGAGAACGAGGGAACTTTGGAGCACTCCGAAACGAAAATGCTCTACAAGATTTTTGATTTTACGGATTTGCACATTCACGACATTATGCGTCATCGTTCGATGGTTCAGTGGGTTCCGCTGGATGCAGACTATGACGAGGTTGTGCAGATTTTTACTCAGAGTGGATACTCAAGACTTCCTGTGTGCGACCGTGAGAAGGGCTTTGAAGATGTTTGCGGAATGATTTATTACAAGCACGTGCTTTTTAAAACCGGAAGTGCGCAGCGTTCGTCATCAACGTCACAAAAGTTCGCTCAAAAGTGCATGAGACCTGTGATTTTTGTTCCTGAGACCTTGATGGCCACGGAACTTCTTTCAAAATTCAAGAAGGAGAAGGTGAATTTTGCCATTGCGATTGACGAGACTGGCTCAAACGTGGGAATTGTGACGATGGACGATATTTTGCGCGCGGTTTTTGGTCGCAGCGTAAGCGACGAGTGCAACGACGTGCCGCCGGAGAACAGAATCCAGCCGATAACTCCGCTTGAGTACATTGTGCCGGGCGACATGCGGCTCGACGACGTGAACGAACTTTTGGACATGGATTTGGACAGCGAAGATTACGACACCCTCGGCGGTTGGCTTTTGGAGCAGTTTGACGCTCTCCCGGAAACCGGCGAAGTTATTACTCGGAACGACGTTGTTTACAAAATCGAAGACCAGAGCCAGCGAAGAATTCAGAGCGTCCGAATAAATCTTCCGACTCCGCCCATGCGTCAAGGAACTTAGATTTGTTTTATAGAGGAAAATTATGCTTTTGACGTTGAGGCGGTTTGTTTTTTCTTTTCTGCTGGATATTTTGCCTTCATCTTGTTTTGCGTGGCGGAGATTTGTTTTAAGAGTGATGGGCGTAAGAATCAAAAAGTCGGCTCGCGTCAATTCTGGATTTAGGGTTTATGGGGGCGGACCGTGCGCTATTGGCGAGAATGTTTGGATTGGAAAAAATTGCCATGTTTATACGGCCGGGGCAAACGGTGTTTTTTTTGATGATGGTGGAGAGATTGGTCCTGAATGCGCGTTTAATTGCCAGACTCATAAAATCGGAGACGAGAGTTCTCGCGCGGGCGAATGTATTCTTCACGACGTAAAAATTGGCGCTGGTTCGTGGCTCGGAATGCGCGTGACGGTGCTTTGCGAGTCTGTGGGGAGCGGAGCTGTTTTGGGAGCCGGGGCCGTAGTCCTTTCCGATGTTCCGTGCAACGTTTTGGCGGCAGGTGTGCCAGCGGTGGTAAAAAAGAATTTGTAGGCGGATTTTCGCAGACTGGACGCAGATGATTATGAAAAACCTTGTTCTTTTTTAATTACCTGCGTTCATCTGCGTCAAAACTTATTTTCGTGCGCCAAAAATGGGCGTGTATTGAAAATCTCTCTTGTTTAGGTTATGTTTTAAAATTATGAAAAACTGTTTTCTTTTGATTCTTTCGATTCTTATTTTTTCTGAGTTTGTTTCTTGCAAAGAGGAAAAAAAGGTGGATTCTCCGCTCGTTTCGGAGACAAAAAAGCCGGATTCAACTTCGGTTTCGGAAGAAAAGTGGTTCATGGCACAGACCAACGAAGCTGCCGTTACTTCTGTTGTTGCGACAAGTGAACTTGTTGAGGCGCAGTTTGAGGGACGATATCTTTATCCGCCTATAAATATTCTTGACGGCGATTTTGAGAATACTTGGTGCGAGGCTGACAAGGACGGGCCTGGAATCGGGGAATCGGTTACTGTTGAGTTTGCTGAGCCTGTGAGTTTTGACGAAATTCAGATTGTGAACGGATTCGTTTCTGAAAAATGGCCGAACCTCTACAAAGACAACAACCGAATCAAAGGCTTGCTTCTTACGCAGGTTGCCCGTGAGCACTTTCAGCAGAAAGAATACACGCTCGCCGACGATGTGCCTGACTGGCAGTCGATTAAGTTTGAGCTTCCGCAGACGGCTCAGACGCTCACTTTTAAAATTACGGACGTTTACAAAGGAAATAAATACGACGACACTTGCTTGGACGACGTTCGTCTTTTGTGGAAAGGCAAGGTCATTCCGTTTTCGAATGTTTACAACCTAAAAAATGTTCAGAATGAGAATTCAAAGTTGATGCTTGAAAAATCCGCTTCGGACTTTAAGAAAGAATTTGAGTCCCTTTTTGACGGCGGAAGCGAATTGTATCTTCTTGCGGATAATCCGGCGCGGTCGCTGATTATTTCTCGCAGGGATTATACTGGCAGCGTGGATATAACTCAAATCGAGACGGTCGAGATTGTGCGCTCTCCTTCAAAAGAAGAATTCCTTGAGAAAATTAAAGATTATGAGCCTGCAAAATCTCCTGACACATACAATCCAGAAAAGGCGGAATATTGTGCTTTTGGTCCTGTTGAATATGAATGGGGCGACACTGAGTATGAGCTTGGTTCTTTCAGAATCAATAAGACGGTGCAGGTTGGCTATGTTGAGACAAAGACCGCCTTTATTGCAAAGATTGACGGTTCTGACGTTTTTATAAACGGCGTTCATTATCGTGTGCTCAACCGCTATAAGGTTGCGGACTGGCGCTCAAGAAATTAGCCCTAGCTATTTTATGTATCGTTATGCTCCATCAAAACGGCGCAGCCGGTTACGAATAAAAATCGGTTGTGCCGTTTATTGTCTTTTGAGATATTTTTTCTGGATAAAAAACTGGAATCAGTTTGCAAAAAAATCAAAACTCTCGGCAGAAAAAATAAAAAATCAGTTTCCGTTTCTTGTTTTCTCTCATTCTTCTCCGCTGTACAGAAATCTTTCGGAGATTGACCGGGAATTGCAGGACGGAAAGGTGAAGAATCTTTCTGTTGCGTTAAAAAATCTTTCCCCTGTGATTTTGTCGCCAAAAAAAATATTTTCGTACTGGAAGCTGATTGGAAATCCGACCCGGTTGAAAGGTTTTAAAAAGGGAATGACGCTCTTGAACGGGCATCCGGTTCCTGCGGTTGGCGGCGGGCTTTGCGCGCTTTCAAACCTGATTTATTGGATGACGCTCCACACGCCGCTTTCGGTTACGGAGCGCTTCCGTCACAGTTACGACGTTTTTCCTGATTCAAACCGAACTTTGCCTTTTGGGAGCGGTGCGACCTGTTTTTACAATTACCGTGATTTGATGATAAAAAATGAGACTTCTGAGGAATTTGCGTTGCTCGTTTGGATTCATGGAGACCGGCTTTTTGGCGAGTGGCGGGCAAAAAATCCTGGTGAATTTTGTTATGAAGTTTATCAAAAAGACCACTGGTTTACGAGCGAAGCTCCTGGCGTTTATATTCGCCACAACACGATTTTTAGAAAAAAGTGGGCTTTGCCGGCAGGCGCGGGCAGTGAACGGACTCTTTTGGAGGACGTTGAGATTACCGAGAATCACGCACTGATGATGTACGAACCGCTTTTGGATTCTCCTGTGGAAAGTCAAAAATGATAAAAAAAAGATTTGTAAAATTCACTTTGCTTGTTTTTGGATTTGCTCTCGTTTTTTGCGTTCGGCTTTTTATGCTTCAAAAATCTTCGCACCCGAACGGGCTTGACGGCTATTTTTATGCTTTGCAGGCAAAATCTTTTGCCGAGACGGGGAGACTTGAAAATCCGAGCCACGAAATTGGTTATTACATTTGCGGTGCGTTTGCCTTCGTTACGAAAAATCCGATTTTGGGCGTAAAAATCTGGGCTGCCGCTTCGTCGGCTCTGGTTTCGCTTGCAATTTTTTTTGTGGTTTTTGCGCTGGCTAAAAAATTTTCTCTGTCGTTCGCTGGATTTTTTTTAAGTGCCGTTTCGCCGACTTTTTCGGTAATGGGCATAAATTTTATCAACAATCAGACTGGAATCTTGTTTTTGCTTTTGTATGTGGCTTTGTTGCTTCAAGTGGCTCAGCAGATTCACGGGAGTCAACACAAAATCCGTTTGATTTTAAGAATTCTTCTTTGCGTCATGCTGTTTGCTCTTTCGGCGGTGAGCCACAAAGTGAGCTTTGTTTTTGCAATTCTGGCAACTTTTTTGTTCGCGATTCACTTTGTTTTAATTTTGCTCAAAAAATGCAGCAATCAAAAAGTGCTGTTGGTGGTAAAAATTGCCTTTGCGGTGATTTTCGGAACTGTGGGAATTTTTTTGGTGTATTTTTTTCGTCGGCAAAGTCCACGATTTATGAATGCGTTCTCGCTTCCGTTCGTGAATCTAAAAAATTGCGCTCAGCTTTTGAATTACGTAGGTTTTGCGGGCGTAATCGAGATTGGTTTTTACGCGCTTGCGCTTTATGCGTTCGCCATTTTTAAACGTGAGTTTTTGCCAGCCGTTTTGGTTCTCGCGTTGTATTTTCCGTTCTGGAATCTTGGGCAGGATATGGCTTCGAGAATGCTCTTAAATGCCGTTCCGCTGGGACTTCCGCTTTTTTTGTGGTTTCTGAATGATTTTTTTGCAGGAAAACTTTCTCGTTCTGCGGTAAAAAAACTGATTTTTACCGTGAGCGGACTTTCTTTCATCCTTCTGTTTTTTACGCCGAACCTTTACAATCCCAAAAAAGACCCTCCGTACAGCTATTACAGGCGTGTTGTTAAAAATATCGAGCTTGATGATGATTGCTTGCTAATTGCGCACCTTGGCTTGAATCACGTTTACACTTATTACAAGGGGCTTAAAGACGCGCTTAATTGGCTTCCGGATTTTTATATGCCGCTCGAAAAAACTTGGCGGATTGCTTACGGAGTTGATTCGGAGAGAATAAAGTCGGTTTTTGGAAAAAATGAATTTGCGGGATTTATTGACGATTTAGTTCAGCAGATTGATTCGCGTTACGTTTTGATTCGGGAGGATTTATGGCAAGCGTACCTTGCACGCGAAGAAAGCGAGATTTCCGAAACGCTCAAAAATTGGTTCAATCCGCACGAAGTTCGCCCGAATTTTATTCGCCGTAAAAAAATTTCTCGTGGTTAAAAATTGCCGTAACGCCGAATGCAAAGTCCCCGAACGAGTCCGGGGGCTTTAGAATTGAATCTTTACAGGATTCCCAATGAACCCAAAAGAAGGATTGTTAAAAGAATTGGCGCTACGAATTTTATCATAACGGTGTACAAAGTCTTTCGACCGAATTTTTCTCCGTTAATCGTTGCTTCTTCAATAACCGTCTTTGGTTTTGCAACCCAACCGATAAGAATACAAGTTCCGATTGCAACGACTGGCATGAAGATGTTGTTTGAAATGTAGTCCACAATGTCCAAAATCTGAGCGTCTGAGCCATTTGGAAGTTTTACTTTAAAATAGAAAATATTGTAGCCGAGGCAGATTACGATTCCTACTGCAAGTGCAATAGCTGTTTCAAAAACAGTTGCCCTTTTTCGGCTGATTTTGTAGTGGTCAATGAATCCTGAGACGACCGCTTCCATAACGGACATTGCGCTCGTAAGGGCCGCAAAGAATACCATTATAAAGAATGCCGCTCCGACGAACTGACCGATTTTTCCCATCTGAACGAAGACTTTCGGAATTGCGATGAACATGAGTCCAGGTCCGCCTGTCATTCCTTCTTTGCCCATGAACACGTAAACGGCAGGAATAATCATAACGCCGGCAAGAAATGCTACGAGAGTGTCAAAGATTTCGATTTGGTTTACGCAGCGGTTCAAGTTTGACTCTTTTTTGAAGTAAGAGCCGTAAGTTACCATAATTCCCATCGCAACGCTGATGCTGTAGAAAAGCTGGCCCATTGCGTCGGTTGTGGCAACAAAAATATCTTTGAATGTAAGGCCGTCCAATGACGGAATCACGAAAACTTTGAGTCCGTCCAAGCCAGTTACGCCAGTCTCTGGATTTTTTATTGTAATCGAGAAGATTGCGATTGCAACTACGAGGAGGAAAAGAATCGGCATGAGGATTTTTGAAATTGACTCGATTCCTTTTTTTACGCCTCTAAAAATTACAAATGCAACGGCAAAAAGAAAAATTGCATCAAAAATAATCGGCTGGTACTGTGCGGTGATGAATGTTTCAAAATATTTGTCAGCCGCTGCGTCAAATCCGTGACCTGTAATGAATGCCACCATGTATTTGAGAACCCAACCGCCAATAATGCAGTAGTATGGAAGAATGAGGAATGGAACGAGGGTAGAAAAGCCTCCAATCCAGCTGAATTTCTTGTTGATTTTGCCATACGCTGTGAGCGAACTTTGCTTTGTTTTTCGGCCGATTGCAACTTCGGTTATGAGAAGTGTAAAACCGAATGTGAGTGCCAAAATGATGTAAATTACGAGGAAGAGTCCGCCTCCGTCTTTTGCGGCGAGATACGGAAATCTCCAGATGTTACCAAGTCCGACGGCACTACCTGCTGCCGCCAGCACAAAGCCTACTGAGCTTGAAAAAGAGTTACGTTCGTTATTCATAATTTGTCAAAATACCATGAAATCAAGGGGTGATACAAGACCACTAAAGTATGATTTCAGGGGGCTGCAATCTGTCATGCCGAACTGGATTCGGCATCTCTTTTATTGTAAAGAAAACAGAAAAAAATAGACGATTTTTGTAGAGTTTATTATATTGTTCCTATAAAATTTACCGAACCGAACGGGGGATTTATGGAACAGATTTTTGAGAATAAAACTTTTGATGAAGAGCGCGCTCTGTATGGAATTGACGGGGCCGTTGTAAAAAATTGCCGTTTCGACGGACCTGCCGACGGAGAATCTGCTTTAAAAGAGTGCCGGAATCTTGACGTTCGCGACTGTTTTATGAATCTTCGCTATCCGTTTTGGCATGTTGTGGGCGCGAAAATTTCTGGAACCACGCTCACCGAGAATTGCCGCGCGGCTCTCTGGTACGACAAGGACATTATAATAGAAGAAAGCCGGCTCGGCGGAATAAAAGCTCTTCGCGAATGCGAGAACATTACGCTAAAAAATTCAACCGTAAGTTCAACAGAATTCCTTTGGAAATGCAAAAATTTGAACATCGAGGACGTTACGATTGAACAGTCGGAATATCCGTTTTTTGAAGTTCGCGATGCGAAAATCCGCGGGCTAAAAATGAAGGGAAAGTATTCGTTCCAGTATGACGAAAACATTGAGATTTCTGACTCCGAACTGGACACAAAAGATGCCTTCTGGCACACAAAAAACGTAACGGTTCGCGACAGCGTTGTGCGTGGCGAATATTTGGGCTGGTATTCGGAGAATTTAAAACTTATCAATTGCAGAATTATTGGAACTCAGCCATTTTGCTACTGCAAGAATCTTGTTCTGGAAAACTGCACGATGGAAGACTGCGACCTTGCCTTTGAGCGAAGCTCTGTAAATGCCACTGTAAACGGAAAAATCGACAGCGTAAAAAATCCGCTTGAAGGAAAAATCGTTGCCGATTGCATTGGCGAGTTGATTCTTGAAGAAAACGTGATTGACAAAAGCAAGACCCAAATTGTCTGCAAGAACAGCGATTGCGAGTGCGCGTGAGTTGATTTATGGACCCCGAATCAAGTTTGGGGTGACAATTCTTATCGGTTATTTCCTGCACACGGTGGTTTCGACATAGGGAGCGTTAAAAAATCGCACTGCGATTTTATCGATTCTCCGAAGCAGCTATGCTGCGTATGTCTCAACCACCTTTTTTTTCTATTGGAGTGTAAGCTCTGCACTTGAAAGATATTTTTCTAAATAGCTTATCGTAGAAGAACCATTAGTATCGTCGGTGGCATAGATTTGATGCGTTTTTTCTTGGTCTGAATAAGCCTGAGCGCTTAAAAGGTAGCTTGTGGTATCAGAAGAAGAAATATCTGGAGTAAGAGTCACTGTTGTGTATGTGCTGCCTGCTGGGACGAAAATCTCTTGTGTTAGCGATTCTATCGTCTCTGCCTCTGTGCCTGCAGCTTTTTTGATTTCTATCGTGCAATATTTATCCGTTTCGGCATCTGGAAAGAGGAGCGTTATAGCCCACATTGTTTTAGGGGCTGGCGTAAGTGTGGCATCTGTGTTCTTTGTAAGAGAACCGACATCAAATACAGTTCCTTCTGAAGTTATTTTAACATCACTACCCCATGCGTGATATATATTTTGATTATCGGTAGTAACCACAAGAGTTGGATAGATTGTGTCTCCAACATTTATATCCGTTGAGTAACCTGTTGCCGTAAAAATAAAGTTTCCATCCGTACTAATCTTAATAGAAGTTGTATCTATGTTGTCGTATTCGGCCTCTTCAGCAACTCTTGTGTAAGAGTCGCCTGTTTTTTTCCATAAAATAAGACGGCATGGAGGAGCAAGGGTTTCCGACTGGAAAACCTCCATAGCATCGCCAGTGACCGTAAATTTAACAACTTCCCAATCGAGCGAGATGTCATAATCGCCAACCTTAATCTCAACTTCTGTATCTGCACCGATTTTTGCGCTTGGCTCGTTCGTGCTGATTGCAATTATTTCTTCGACTGGTTCTGAGTTGCCAGTAGCGGAGTAGGTCGTTGTTGATTTGCTGTAGATTTTTACCTTAAAAGAGACTGTCTTTCCAACTGGCAAATCGTCAACAGTAAAACTTTTTAGAGCTTCGCTTGCTTTGCCTTCATTTTCGTTCTGAATGTTCTTGTACTCTTCGATCGAATAAGATTCCGTAAGAATCGTTGCCTTTCTTTTGAATGAAGAACTTCCGCTTGTGCAAAAAACGTCTGCATAAACTTCAATATCAACTGTGCCGCTTTCTTCTTCTGTGGTATCGTCTGCAAGCGAAACGGCTCTGCTTAGAAGTTTTGAAGTGTCGATTTTAAAAGTTGCGCTTCCGCTTTCAGCTACGTCCGAGCAAGAGGCTAACAAACTAAGGGCAAGCGTTACGATTCCCCCAAAAATAACTGAACGTAATTTCATATTCACCTCCAAATTAATGGACGTGTTCAAAAAACAAAAGAATTTCGGAACACGTCGAATTAACAATTGTCTTTAGTTGTTAGCTTTGCCAAAAATCCTACGCTTTTTTTATGAACTCCGTGAGCATTTCGATTGTCTGGTCGATTCCGAGCGTGCTTGAATTTATGAGCAAATCGTAATTCTTTCGGTCTCCCCAAGTGTCTTCGGTGAACGTGTTGTAATGGTTCGCGCGGCGTTTGTCCACTTGAATTACCGTTTTTTTTGCGACTTTTTCGTCAACGTTTAGTCGCTCCATTATGGCTTTAACCTTGTCTTCAATATTCGCGTAAATAAAAATGTTCAAAAGCTCTTCGGATTGTACGGTGTCGGATGTTCTTAAAATGTAGTCCGCGCAGCGTCCGACGATTACACATGGCTTGTCGGTAAGACCGAGTATGATTTTTCGTTCCGCGTTAAAAACTTGGTCTGCGAGCGGAAGGTTTGCCTGTCCGAGCTGCTGTCCGCTTCCTGCCGTTGTGCCGGCATAACTCGTGCCCAAAAGCAGGTTGTAAAGCCAGCCAGAAGAAAGATTCTGTTCTGTCTTTGCGATAAAATCTGGCGAGAGACCGCTCTCTTTTGCCGCCATGTCGATTATTTCGCGGTCATAAAATGCATATCCGAGTTTTTCTGCAACGTGCATTCCGATTGCTCGTCCTCCAGAACCAAATTCTCGGCTTATCGTAATTATCTTTCTCATAGTAGCCTCCTTAGATTTTAAATCAGATATTTGATGATAAAAGTTTTTTAGCTCCGATTTTGGGTTTTGGTCTGCAAAGTCTAAAATATGTGCCGAACACGGCAATAACAGGTCTTGCAGAAACTCAAAAATCGGCCTATTAAAGAATTATAGCACGGTTTTTTAAAAAAAAGTGAGTTGAATTCAAAATTAATTTAAGAAATTATCATGCCAAAATGCTGTTTTGAGATGAAAAAGATTCGGAAACGACTTTGGAATAACAGGCTTTGTAAAAAGCCGAAATTGAACCTATAATTTAAAATGCGATTTTAAAGTTTCCTTAACATAAAAATGGAGTGATTATGAAAAAACTGATTTTTATTTTACTCGCAGGCCTTGTTGTGCTTGCTTCATGTGCTTCCAACCGTGTTGAAAGCGAAAAGCCTGCTGTTTCTAAGAAAAAGAATTCCTTTGATGAAAAAAAGTACGCTTCATGGATTTTGCACGAGACAGAATTTGACGGAGCGACCTTAAAAGTGCGCGTTCCTGACGAAAACTGGGTTTTTCAGGAGCCAAAACTGAAAATTTCTAGTGCAACCGTTGTGGCAGTGATTGTTGCGCCTGAAAACATTGGAAATGTTGTTGTTACGTCAGAACCCAATGTGCAGAATCTTAGCATGGAAGATTTTATGGAAGTTGGACTGGCTCAATTAAAACTTGTGTATCCAGACCTTAAGATTTTAGAGCGGCAAAATGACTCTTATTCTTTTGTTGTTACCCAATATGGCAAAGAACTAAAAATGCGACAGAAAATTATAATGAGCCAGCGATTGATATTTTGCATAACTCAAACCTTCGTTGCTGAAAATGCCAGTGATATAGAAAAAGTTCTTTTCGACGTTGTGGAAGGAATTCAGGTGGAATAACAGTCAACTGCCATTCAGAACTTCAAAGCCGGTCATGCCGAACTTGTTTCGGAATCTCTCCCATCACTGCGGGGGGCATAGATGCTGAATCAAGGCGACCGCGAAAACGAAAGCGGTCGAGTTCAGCATGACCGTGAGTGCTCAACGACTACGATTCTGAAACAGATTTTGCATGGTAGGGCTTTAGGCGGCTCAGAGCTTTGAATTAAAAGATTTTAAAACGATACGCGAGTGAAATGTCAAACCAATGTGCGCCCGCACCACCGTCATCTGTTCCGTCTTTTGTGTATGTTTTTGCGCTTGTTGATTTTGAAAATGAGTCTCCGCGCAGAGTCCGCATATAAAAATAACTTGCGTTCAGCAAAATTGAGTGACGCTTTGCAATTTTGTATTCCGCTCCGAGATTCCATTTGAACGCACCAAAATAGCCTGGCGTTTTGTCCGCAAACATTAAGGCTCTTTTCCAGTGCGTGTCGATGGATTCAGAGTACAAATATGGCGAAAAATTGAATCCTGCGTTCAAAACGAAATTTTTAGGCAGTTCAAGAGAAGAGTCAAAACCGAGCCAAAAAATGTAGCTAGTTCTTTTGTAGCTTATAACCTTGCCGGTAAAATGTTCTTCTTTGGTTGAAGAATCGTTCCAGGGTAGTTGATATGTGTCGTTTACTGTTGCTCCGTACCAATAAGAGCCGCCTTCGGCATCAAAACTGATTGAATTGAAATACAGTCCTGCGAATGGTTTTACAGAAAGTCTTAAAAAATCATTTTTGTAAGGTTCAAAATCATAGCCAGCTTTTATTTCAAAAGTGTAATCGTAGTCTAAATAATTGTCGCTTTCTGAATAGTTCGTTTTGTATTGATAATCTTCAAGGCCTGCTGTGCCTATGTTCAGCCAGTCGGAATCTGCCATTGTGCCTGTTTGTGAAGTTATGCCCGAAGTAAACGACAGATTCAAAAAAATATTTTTCCAGCCGCTGTTAATTTTTAATCCGCCGTAAAATTCATTTTTTAATTCCCAGTTCAGTTCGCTCAGCTTGTCATCATCGTAATTACTTTGCTTCAAAAACACATATTCGTCCACTTGCCCGAATTTTAGCCCGGCAAGCGGTTCCACGCTGAGTGACCAATCCTCGCGGGCTGCGAAGACTGGCATTAGGAATAAAAAAATAGCAGCAGAAAGAAAAAGTTTTTTCATTGAATTCCTTAGATTTCAGCTTGTGGGTCAACTCCAAAAATCGATTTGAGCTGTTTTCGGGTTGCTTCCATGTCTTTTGGGTATGGCGCGGTAAAAGTCATTTTTTCGCCGGTTTTTGGGTGCGTGAGCGTGAGCTTGTATGCATGAAGGGCAAGTCGGCTCAAAAGCGGTCGTTCGCTGTTTTCATCTCCGTTCCAGCGTTTTTTTATCTCGCTCAAAAGAACCGGGTGCTGATTTCCTGAATAAAGCGGGTCGCAAACGATTGCAAGACCTAGTGAATTCAAATGCACGCGAATCTGGTGCGTTCTGCCGGTGTGCGGTCGAGCCTCAATCCAAGTGTACGGACCGACTTTTCCGAGATTCTTAAAGTCTGTAACGGCTTCTTTTCCGAATCTTTGGTTCAAAGTCGTTCTGTGTTTTGCGTCTCCGTCTGGAAGAAGCTTTGCCGTAACGTGATTCGTTTCCCACGTCGGGTAGCCATGCACGAGGCAATGGTAGATTTTTTGAACCTCGCGGTTTTCGAACTGCATTGAGAGCGCGCGGTGAGCTTCCGCGTTCTTCGCGTAAATTACGCAACCTGATGTGTCTTTGTCGATTCTGTGCACTGCAAAAAGTTTTCCGAATTCTTTCTCCGCCTCAAGGTCGAGCCGAGGAGCGTCCTCGTCGTATCGGTCAGCCGCAATCAAAAGCCCTGAGCGTTTGTTCAAAACAACAATGTCATCATCATTGTAAATTACTGTGTAATCTGGTGTAAATTTCATTCCTCAATTTTATAGCAGATTGTAAAACTTTTCTATTAAGAGGGCTGTTTATTTTGAAAATCAGTTTAGGGCGATTTGTGCCGATAATAAAAAACGGTGCAATCATAGGAACTTTTACGGGTTCTGACAAGATTGGCGGTTGCTCTTCTAGCTTTAGTGGCGAGTATCGTATGTCGAAAGCTATAATTCTTGGCAGGGAGGGCGTGCAGTGTGCCGAATCGTAATGATTTTGCTGGTTATCTTGCTACTGTTGCTCGGTTTTCCGGCGTGGTAAACGCAGCTCTCTTCGGTACAAAATATCGAATGAGCAAAAAAAATAACCGCCTAAGTCTTGCACACTGAGGCGGTTGTGTCCGAAAGGACATAAAACCTTAAGATGAAGACCAACCGAAATCTTGGTCGCACTTCTTTTGTAGTATATTCCATAGTTCGTGAAATATCCATAGCTATTCGCTTTTTTATTCCGTCTGCAATTTTTACAATGACAAATTGACGAAAAATGTCATAATAGATTACTATTGTAAGAATATATTAGGGAATGTTAAACAACCGTCATTCTGAGTTGATTTTGGAAATGGCGGATAATTTTTATCAATTTTTTAGGGAGAATTGAAATGGCAGTAATCAAACCTATGGTTCGCTCAAACATCTGTATTAACGCTCACCCAATCGGATGCGCAAAAGACACTTTGAGACAGATTAACTACGTAAAAGAGAAGAAATCTTCACGAAATATCACAAAAGCCCCAAAGAACGTTCTCGTTCTTGGTTGTTCAACAGGCTACGGACTTGCTTCGAGAATTGCAGCTGCATTTGAATATGGTGCAGACACAATCGGTGTTTCTTTTGAAAAAGAGGCTACAGAGAAAAAGGCCGGAACGCCGGGCTGGTACAACAACAAACAGTTCGACAAATCAGCTGCCGAGGCTGGATTAAAATCAACTACATTCAACATGGACGCTTTTTCTGACGAATGCCGTCAGGCTGTAATCGACGAGGCTAAAAAATGGGGCGTAAAATTCGACCTTATCGTTTATTCACTTGCTTCGCCGGTACGCACTGACCCAGACACAAAAGTGCTCTATCGCTCTGTAATCAAGGCGATTGGTCAGGAATACAAGGGTGCCGCCCTCGACATGATGACAGGAAAACTTTCTGACATGGTGGCTCCAATTGCCGAAGGTTCGGATATTCTTAACACAATCAAAGTTATGGGTGGAGAAGACTGGGAACGATGGATTGACCAGCTTCAGGCTGCCGACGTGATTGCCGACGGATGCAAAACAGTTGCTTATTCATACATCGGACCAAAATTGAGTCACGCGATTTACCGCGACGGAACAATTGGTACCGCAAAAAAGGATTTGGAAGCTCACGCACGCTCAATTTGCAAAAAGCTTGCAGAAAAAAACAACGGCTCGGCTTACGTTTCTGAGAACAAAGGGCTCATTACACGTTCATCTTCTGTAATTCCGATTATCGCGCTTTATCTTGGCTGTCTCTTTAAGGTTCAGAAAGCTGCCGGAACGCACGAAGGCTGTATTGAGCAGATGGAACGCTTGTTCGCTGAGCGACTTTATACTGCAGACGGTGTTGTTCCTACAGATGAAGAAGGAAGAATCCGAATCGACGACTGGGAACTCGACCCAAAAATCCAGGCAAAAATCGACGAGATTATGCCAAAAATCACCGAGGAGAACGTTGCAGAACTCATTGACCTTGAAGGTGTTCGCCACGACTTCTTGAACATCAACGGTTTTGACGTTGAGGGCGTTGACTACGACGCTGACGTTACGGATATGTCTTCAATCGAATTCTAATTCCTTTTATGGCTTTCTGTTTTGGTCTAGTTTGTACTGAAATGGAAAGCGAGACTTAAAACGGGGCTGCCTAAAAAGTTTATTGGTTTGCCCCGTTTTTATTTTAAGATTCTTCTAATTTCTTTTCTTTGCGTATTTTGTTATCATACACCAATGAAAACTGAAAAACGAATAGAAAAGTGCAAAAACCGCACGCTAAAGTCTTTTAATCCGTGGTTTGCATATATTTACCATGTTTTTAGCCCATTTGCGGTTTTTACGAATTTCCGCACGTTCTGGGTAATCATCAAAGAATTTTTCTTTCTTCAATATTTTGAAAAACTCCACATTTTAAAAATCCCTGTGGTTCACGTTGACCATCCGCTTGACGAAAAAATTCCGTTCACGCCGCAAAAGGTTTCGATTTATCTTGATTTTATAAATCTGTGGGTGCGTCCGCTTACGATGCTCGGTCAGCGGCTGGGGCTTATTCGCGGGCCAAAGGTGTGCAAACGGTGGATGCGGCTTTTTAGAAAATTGTACATTTGTGCGGGGCAGATTTATCATTTTAGACTCACCACGACGAATCGGCCAAAATACAAGGAAATGCGTGAATTTCGGCAAATTCATGCGCTGGACCCGCATTTTCTATGTGTTCCGAGTCTTCATATTGCCACGGTTTTGCTTGCGTTCGCGTTTTACAGGCAGGCTTTTAAGGACGAAAATTTTACCGCGGACGAGATTGCTCGCTGGCAGCCGGAACTTTACGCCGGGGCGGTGGAGATTTCTGAGACGGTGCTTTACGTTAAGCAGCACAGCGTAAACTGTATTCCTGCCGCAATTTACATGGTCGTTTCGAATTTTTCGGAGCTGATTAGCGAGGATGAGGGACGAAAATTCGTGGATGACCTTTTTTTGACTCCTGAAGGTTTTTCCCTTGAGGAGGCGAAGGAGATAAAGGATTACATAAAGAATCGGCTGAATGCTTATATTTTGGACGGAAAAACAGCCCAGCATTGGTATGAGCCTGTTCACAAATGGCTTGTGGATTACGATAATCAGAATAAAGGGCATCTCTAAAGTCAAAATTTGAATGTTTTTTGAGATGCCTGTGAGTTTTAAGGTTATCTCTAAACTGAAGTCTGAATCAAAAGGAGAATAAATTATGGCTAGAGTTGCCACTGTTGAGCGAATCACTGGTGAGACGCAGATTGTTTTGACGCTGAATCTTGACGGAAACGGAAAGTGTGATGTAGAGAATCCAATCGGATTTTTTGACCATCTTTTAAAATCATTTTGCAAGCACGGACTTTTTGATTTGTCTGGCTCGATAAAAGGCGATTTGAACGTTGACCAGCATCACACAATCGAGGACACTGGCATTGTGCTCGGACAGTGTTTTGCAAAGGCTCTCGGCGATTGTGCCGGCATTTTTAGGAGTGGTTCTTTCCTTTACCCGATGGACGAAAGTTTGCTCAGGGCTGCTGTTGATTTTGGAGGCCGCCCGTTTTTGGTTTGCGAAGCCGCACTTTCAAATATTCCGTTGGTGAGCGTTCAGGACGGAAGGCAGGGCACGTTCCAGACGGATTGTTTTGATGACTTTTGGAACGGATTCGTTCAGGCCGCAAGGTGCAACCTTCATTTGGACACTTTGCGCGGCAGAAGCGACCATCACAAGATGGAAGGGTTGTTCAAAGCTGCCGCAAGGGCAATCCGTTGTGCTGTTGAAATTGACCCTCGCCGAAACGGGGAGATTCCTAGTACCAAGGGGACGATTGGAGATGGGGTTTAGGATTAAAATTTAGTTTTAATCGTCCCTAAGTTTTCTTTCAAAAGTTGCTCACGCCCCGCCCACCGGAAACGTTTGTAATCTGCCTAGAACAACTGTAAGCCAAATAAGCAAGGTGGTGCTCGAATGTACCAGTTGACTCGGCTCCCCCAAAGTTGCTTGCGGCGCGCGAGCGACAAAACTGCACCTCCCCCAGGCGGCTTTCCTTGCCGCCGCCTGGGGGAGACCCTTGCAAGGAGTCCCACCAAAGCGCGAGTTTTCCGACAGGAAAAGTTGCGGGAAACGCACGAGTTGACTGATATTCTCAAAACCAACTAGTAGCGTTTCCGTGAACGCAAAAGTAAAATCTCAAAGTTTGGCAGTCGCTTTTCCGTCTTTTCGCGTTTCCTATTTTTCAGTAGAATAATTCAAATATGGAATTTACACAGGAATCTATCGACGCACTCGTTGTGAACGAGGTCGAAATTATGAAAAAAATCGCTGACGAACTGAATATTCGGGTTAATCAGGTCAGCGCAGTTATCAGTTTGGTTAATGAGGGATGTACAATCCCTTTTATTTCCCGCTATCGAAAAGAAAAGCATGACAATTTGAACGAAGTTCAGGTTACGGATTGCGACCACTTGTTCAAATCATACAAGAATCTTGAAGAGCGACGCATTGAAATCGTAAAAGGCATTTTTGCACAGAACAAACTTACCGAGTCCCTTTACAATGCCGCAATGAACGCAAAAACGCTCACCGAACTTGAGGATTTGTGGGCACCATTCAAGAAAAAGAAGAAGACACGCGGAATGGTTGCTGCTGAAAAAGGCCTTGAACCATTGGCAGACTTTATTTGTGCCGAGAACGATGACGCTGCCGTTGAAGCAGAAGCTGAGAAATTCATCAAAACAGACAACGAGGATTCAGCACTTAACGTTGAGTCTGCAAAAGATGCTATTGACGGTGCAAAAGACATTATCGCCGAGCGAACGTCTCAGGACACAACGAACCGTTCTGACGTTCACGATTTGTACATGTCTTCTGGCACAATCCAGACTAAAGGAATCGTTCCGGAGGGACAGGACGCTGAGACTGCCGAGAAGACTTCTACATACAAAATGTACTGGGATTACTCTGAGCCTTTGAATCAGGTAAAACCTCACCGAATTCTTGCGATTAACCGTGCAGAACGAGAAGGCGCATTGAGCGTTACGATTGACGTTCCTGTTGATGATGCGGTTACGCTCCTTCAGAAAAAAGTTAAGACTTCAAATAAATATTACAAAGACGCGATTGAGGACGGACTTGTTCGACTTCTTTCACCTGCCGTTGTTCGCGAAATCCGCAGCGACGAGACAGACGAAGCTGACGACCACGGAATCGAGCTTTTCTCTGAGAACCTCAAGAATCTTTTGATGACTCAGCCAATCAAGGGAAGCCGCGTTCTCGGAATCGACCCTGGTATCCGCACGGGAACAAAGTGCGCGGCCCTCGACGAGACCGGAAAATATCTCGGATACTTTAAGATTTTCCAGGTTCAGCAGCCGGACGAAGCATACAATCTTTTAAACGAAGCAATCGACAAATACGATATTCAGGTTGTTGCCGTAGGAAACGGAACCGGTTCTCCTGAAGTTCAGGCACTCGTTTCAAAAGTAATCAGCGAAAATTATGCCGATGCAGACGTAAAATACACCGTCGTTGATGAATCAGGCGCTTCTGTTTATTCAGCATCTCCTGTTGCAACCGAAGAATTCCCGGATCTCGACCTTACGATTCGTGGTGCAATTTCAATGGGGCGACGACTTCAGGACCCGCTTGCAGAACTCGTAAAAATCGACCCGAAAGCAATCGGTGTTGGACTTTATCAGCACGACGTAAATCAGAAAAAACTCGCCGAGCAGCTTGATGAAGTCGTAGGCTCTGTTGTAAACCAAGTCGGCGTTAACTTGAACACTGCAAGCTACATGCTTTTAAAATACGTTTCTGGAATCAATGCAAGCCTTGCAAAAAAAATCGTAAAATACCGCGACGAGAACGGTAAGATTTTGAGCCGTGAGGATTTGAAGAAAGTTCCAGGACTCGGCCCAAAGGCATTTGAGCAGTGCGCTGGATTCTTGAAGATTGCAGAAAGCTCAGACCCTCTCGATAACACTTGGGTTCACCCGGAAAACTACGATGTTGCCCGCGAAGTTCTTACTTTCGTTCAGCAGAAAAAAGCTGTTCCGGCTGACGTAAAAAAAGCTTTGCTCGAAAAATACAACATTGGCGAAACGACTTTGAACGACATTATCGACGAGCTTGGAAAGCCTAACCGCGACCCTCGCGACGGATATCCGGCTCCAATCATGCAGAAAGGCGTTGTAAACTTTGAGGATTTGACGGTCGGCATGAAAGTTACCGGAAAAATCAAGAACGTAGTTGATTTTGGTGCTTTCGTAGATATCGGCTTGCACGAGACCGCTTTGATTCACGTTTCTGAGCTTAGCGATTCATTCGTTTCTGACCCGATGGACGTAATCAAAGTTGGCGACGTAAAAGAATTTACGATTATCGCTCTCGACAAAGACCGAATGAGAATCAGCCTTTCGCTCAAGAGCGACGCTCACACTCGCCTTGGACAGACCAACGAAGGCAAAAAGCCTGTGGCAAAATCCGGCGACGGCAAAAAGCGCGTTGTAGTCGTTAAGAAAGGCTCTTCAGCTTCCGCTGACGGCAAAAAACGTACTGGCGACCGCCCGAAAGCAAGCTACGGTATAAACGACGGATATTCATACAATCCGTTTGCCGCTGCATTCGCTAACATGAAAAAATAAAATTTTCTGACAAGCCCCGAATTTCCCTGCGAGATTCGGGGTTTTTTTTTAAGAATTGATTTAAAAAAAGGAGACAGCTCTATGACATTAAAAAAACTCTTTAATTTTGTTTCGATGACTGTTGGGCGGCGGAGTATTTTTGTGCTGTTTGCAGTTTCTTTGCTGTGCGTTCTTATTCAGTCGGCAACGGTTGTTGTGCCGTTTTTTATTGAGCATTTTATAAACGACATTCAGACGGGAAATTTTTCGGTTCGCATTTTGTATGCCGCCGGCCTTTTTTATGTTTTGGCATTTGCGCTTGGAAATCTGGTTACATTTTTTTACGGAAAAATTCAAATCGGCATTAAGAATAAAATTCAGGTGAATCTTGTCCGCTCAATTTTGAGCCGAAATCCGCTTTACATCCGAACGAAGGGCGAGGGATTTTTTGCGAAACTCATGGAAAATTCTCTCGAAGTCGTCATGAACTTTTTTGCTCCGTACAATCTGCGGAATTTTTTCTTGATAATTCAGAATTGCGTGATTGTCGGCATTCTTTTTTACAAAAATCAGCTCGTGGGAATCTTTTGTGCAGTTCTTTTTCTGCTTTATTTTTTTGCTTACCTTTTGAACAACAAACTTTTTTCTACAATTTTGATGAATTTTATTGAAAAAAGCAGTTCTTCCACGGCACTCATTTATGATTTTATTCGCGGAAACAAGTCACTTTTTGCTTCCGAACAATCGCTAAAGTTCGCGGAAAGAAAAATTTTAAAAGTTCTTGCTACGGTTCGTAAAATTGAATTCCGCCTGAATTTCTTTTTTGATTTGATTTTTACGAGCGTCGGCAATTTGTTCCGGCCGTGCCTTAACATTGTGATTGTCGCGATTCTCGGTAAGTCCGTTTTGGAAGGCTCGGTTTCCTTCGGAACTTTTGTGCTCGTCATAACTTATTACAATCTTCTTCAAAGCGGCATGAACAGCTTTCAGGGAATTTCAGATTCGATTTTTCACACTGCTGGCGCGCTGAATTCGCTCTCGCTTTTTTTGGGCGAGAATACGACTTTTTCTAAAAAGGCTCTAAAAACTGATTCAAAAGAATTTTTCTATAATATTGATTCCGTGTCGTTCTCGCTGAACGAAAACTTCATTTTGAAGAACGCAAGCCTAAAAATCGGCGAGAATTTTCATTATGCACTTGTGGGACAGTCGGGGCTTGGAAAAAGTTCGCTCGTGAACCTTCTTTTGGGCTTGCAGTCTCCTCAAACCGGCGCGGTTCATTTTTTGAGCGGCAAAAATGACGTTTCTTCGGTTCATGTTTTTGAGGATGTTGCGTGGTTTTCCCAAAATCCTGACATTTTTAATCTGACTCTCAAAGAAAATATTTTTTTAGGCGACAAGATTGACGAAAGTGAATATGCGGAATTTGTAAAGATTCTTGAACTTGAAAAACTCGACGGAAGACTTCTTGGAAGCGGCGGCGAGAATATTTCTGGCGGGGAAAGACAGCGGGTAGGGCTTGCAAGATTTTTGCATCAGTTAAAATCAAAAAATCATTATTTTATTGACGAAGGATTTGTTTCTCTCGATGAGTTTACGAAAGAGAAAATGCTTTTGGTAACGAAAAAATCACTTTGCGGCAAAACCGGAATCTGCATCACGCACGATGATGCGGTTTTTCAGTCGCTCTGCGACAAAGTGATTCTTTACGATAAAAACGGAACGATTTCGCTTTTGGAAAAGCCAGAAGGTAAGCCGTTAAAAGATTTTATCGCCGCGGAATAGATTTTATGCTCGCCCGGATTTTTTTGTTGCGTCTTTAAGCCAGTTCCAGTCCGCATCAAGCAGGTCTTGATTTGTGGCACGCCACTGCCAGTTTCCGCTCTGGCTTGAAGGCGTGTTCATTCTAAAACATTCTTTGCTTCCTATAATGTCCTGCATTGTAAGGATGCAAGTGTTCGAGGCACTTTCTAAAGCGGCCTTCATCATGCTTTTTCGGAGTTTTTCCGTACTTGTGAGCGAAAAATATTTTAGCGCGCTTAAAACATCCGCTTGTGGGGCAGAAGTCGTCCAGCCCAAAATCGTGTCGTTGTCGTGGGTGCCAGTATAAACCACCGAATTGGCAATATAATTTTCAGGAAAGTAGTCGTTTTCGTCCCGCGTGTCGAATGCGAATTGAAGAACGTTCATTCCCGGAAATCCTGTTTCTTTTAAAAGCTGACGGACACTTTCGGTCAAAAAGCCCAAATCCTCGGCAATTACTGGTTTTTTAAGAATTCCTGTCGCCTCAAAAAAATCCATGCCCGGACCCGGCCGCCAGATTCCGCCTGCTGCAGTTGTATTTTCCGCCGGAATGCAGTAAAAAGACTCGAATCCCCGAAAGTGGTCGATTCGGATTATGTCGTAAGTTTTAAGGCTCCGTTCAAGCCGTTTTTGCCACCATTCATAATTCGTGGATTTTAAGTGTTTCCAGTTGTAAACCGGATTTCCCCAGAGTTGTCCGTTTGCCGAAAAACTGTCCGGCGGGCAGCCTGCAACTTCAAGAGGTTTTAGGTTTCCGTTCAGCAGAAAATTCGCAGGCGAAGCCCAAACGTCGGCACTGTCGCCAGAAACGTAAATTGGCAAATCCCCGATGATTTTTATGCCTTTTTCGTTGGCGTATTTTTTAAGTTTGTTCCATTGCATAAAGAACAAATATTGGAGCATTTTGTAGTAGGAAATTTCTTTTTCGTGCCCGTTTTTGAATTCCAAAAGAGTCTGTTTTTCCCGGAGTTTGAGGCCGTCTTCCCAACGGGAAAGGGGCGCACCGTTGTATTTGTCTTTTATGGCCATAAAAGTCGCATAATCGTCAAGCCAGTCTGCGTTTTTGCTGCAGAAAGATTCGTAGTCGTTCGGAACGTTCAGAAAGAAATTTTCTTCTATTATATTGAATACTTTTCTTCGGTTCTGGTACAAAAGACCGTAATCAGCTCGTCGCTCATCGCTTCCCCAGTTAATCAACTTGTAATCGGAACATTCAATATAGTCGTCCTTTACTAGCTCTTCAAAATCTATAAAATACGGATTTCCGGCAGCGGTAGAAAAACTTTGGTAAGGGGAATCCCCGAATCCTGTCGGGCAGATTGGAAGCATCTGCCAGTAGGTCTGATTGTTCGCACTGAGCATATCAACAAAGGAATACGCCTGTTTTCCCAGCGTTCCGATTCCTGTTTCTCCCGGCAATGATGAAATGTGCATGAGAATTCCAGATGCACGGTTTTGTAAGTATGACATAAATAGCCTCGTTTAATTTTGCCCGAATTTTGTGCCTCTAGTATTACAAATCAAATAATTGTCATGCTGAATCCTGTGCAACACAGTTGCTGCGGAACCCCGCTAGTATAACGAATCCCAAAACAAAGATTTCGAAACTAGTTCGGAATGACGGTTAATTATTAGAGGCGTTCGGAAAATTCAGCTTTTCGAACACCTCTATTATTCGTTGTACTAGGACTGTCCAATAAGTTCGTTGTATAGGGCGTGGATGCTGAAACAAGTTCAGCATGACAATACTTTTTGGACAGTTTCTTGACGCCCCTGTATTTTGGCATACAGATTCCGAATCAATTTCGGAATGACAGCTAATTCGATTCGTTATGTTAGCGCACGTTGCTTACGCTTTCCCCTTCAATAAATTCAAAGGGAATCAGAATATGGTTGTTCGGCGCTTTTTCGGTAATGCTTTTTAAGAGAAGAGCAAGACCTTGCTCCGCAAGCAAATCTGTTTTTTGGCGAATCGTCGTAAGGCGCGGAGTGCAGTACTGGGAAATTTCAAGACCGTCGAATCCTGTAACGGAAATATCTCTGGGAACTGAATACCCCCTGTCAGCGAGAGTCCGCATCGCACCAATGGCCATTACGTCCGCCATTGTGAATATTGCGCTGATGTTTGGAACTTGGTCGAGCAGTTTTTTTGCTGCCTGTGCGCCGCCTTCAAAAGAGTATTTTGCCGCGACGTACTGTTTCTCAAAATCAAAAGGAATCCCGTGAGACTCAAGTACCGTCAAAAAACTTTGGTAGCGTCTTCGAGAAAGCTCGGAACTTTCAAGTTCACCGCCAATCACGCCTATTTGCCTGTGACCGTTTTTTATTAGAAATTCTGCCGTAAAAGAAGAACCACCGCAGTCATCAATGCTGATGCTCGAAAGATTGCTGTTGTTTACCGAGTGCGCCTGATTTGAAATGAGCACGCAGGGAACTTTCAGCTTTGCAAAATCATCTTTGTAAACGTCTGGCGTACCGCCCAAGAAGACTATGCCAATCGGTTTTCGTGCGTAAAAAATCCGGCAGGCATATTGGGCTTCGTTCTCGTACTCGTCGAGCACAACAACGTCGGCGGTGTATGGAAGCTCTTCAAAGCGTTTCTGAATGCACTCCAAAAGGGAGTTGAGCAAAATGCTCGACATTCCTTTTACCAGAATAAGAATTGTGTGCCGTTCCTGTTCTTTTAACAGCTTCGCGTTTTGGTTCAGCACAAAATCGTATTTGTCGATTACTTGCTGAACTTTTTCGCGCATAGCCTCGCTTACTCCCGCCTGACCGTTTAACACACGGGAAACAGTTCCAACTCCAACCCCGCATTCCTTCGCAATATCTTTTATAGTCATATCAACCTTTCACAGCACCAGAGATAACTCCACTGATGATATAGCGTTGTGCTAAAAGATAAAAGACGATAATCGGAATGATTGCAAGCATGAGCATTGCCATGAATCCGCCGTAATCGGTTGCTCCGTAAGCCCCTTGCATCGCAATCTGTATCGCGACTGGAACCGTTTTGTCGTCGGTGCCGAGTACAAGATACGGAAGAAGATAGTCGTTCCAAATCCACATGGCGTTAAGAATTGCCACGGTGATTGTAGTTGGTTTTAGGACCGGAAAGACAACCAGAAAGAACGTTTGGAGCGGCGAGCATCCGTCAATCTCTGCGGCTTCTTCAATGTCCACTGGCACCGATTTTATAAAGCCCGTGAACATAAAAACCGAAAGTCCCGCCCCGAATCCAAGGTAAACGAAGTTGATTCCAAAAATATTGTCAAAATTAAGTCTGTTTACAATGTACGTCATTGTGTACATTACCATTTGGAAAGGGACAATCATGCTGAATGCAAATAGATAGTAAAGACCTTTCGTGAATCGGTTACGAACCCGCGCAATGAACCAGGAAGTCATGGACGTGCAGACTAGAATAAGCCCAACCGAGAACAGCGTTATGAACGCAGAGCGCAAGAACGCCAAGAAAAATCCTGATGAAGTAAGGCCAGTAAGATAGTTCGTAAAGCCTACAAACATTTCGCCTTTTGGCATGGCGAACGGCTGGCTCGAAATAAAGAGCCGCGATTTAAAAGAATTTATGAGTACCAAAGCGATTGGTACAAGAAAAATTATTGAAAGCACGATAAGCATGTAAAAAAGAATTGAATTGATTCGTGCAGTTTTTACTTTGTCGTATCTCATTGTTCAACCTCCTTTCGAGTCGTAAGTTTTAGCTGCAGGAATGCGAGGGCAACGACAATAAGGAAGAAAACTACTGCCTTTGCCTGTCCCACGCCCTGCCAGCCTGTTCTTCCGTAGAAGGTGTTGTAAATGTTGAGGGCGAGCATTTCCGTAGTGTTTTCCGGCGCGCCTGCCGTAAGGGCAAGGTTCTGGTCGAACATCTTAAAAGTGTTTGCCAGCGTAAGGAACATACAGATTGTGATTGACGGCATTACAATCGGAATCTTTACTTTTATGAGTGTTGCGAATGCCGAAGCTCCGTCAATCTTTGCGGCTTCCAAAAGTTCGTCCGGAACATTCTGCAAGCCTGCAATGTAGATTACCATCATGTAGCCGATGAGCTGCCAGTTCGTGAGGATTACGAGTCCCCAGAATCCGTATTCGGTCTTGAATGTAATGTCAACTCCAAAGTACGAAAGGACTCCGTTAATCATCAGGTTCCAGATGTAGCCCAAGACGATTCCGCCAATCAGGTTCGGAAGAAAGAAGACGGAACGGAAAAAAGTCGTGCCGTTTAGTTTTCGGGTCAGTATGAGTGCCAGCGAAAAGGCGAACACGTTTACTGTTATCATCGAAACAAGCGTGAACAAAGACGTAAATCCGAGTGCATGGACAAATTCTTTGTCGAACGTAAAAGCTTTGATGTAGTTTTCAAATCCTACCCATTTTGCATTCGTTACGGTCGTGAACTTTGTGAATGAAAGCCCGATTCCCATGAGGAACGGAATTACAAAGAACAGCGTGAACGCAATCAAGGTCGGAAGTACGAATATGGGGAAATAACGGGCGACTGATTTTCTCATTTTACCGACTCCTTTCTGCTTTATTCAAAACTTACTGGATTGATTCGCTTTCTTTTGCCCAGCTTGCGGCAACGTCAGAAGCTACATCGCTCCAGTCTTTCTGCTGCTGCGCATATTTGAGAAGCGAAGCGCCAAAGTCGTTCTTGAATTTCTGAGATGGAAAGAGCGTGAAGTTCCATGGTACGGAAGTGATTCCTGGTTTTGACATCCAGTTGATAACTTCTTTTGCGAGCGGGTCTGTTGGACGTTCTGCATCTGTGAATGTGTCGAATGGTGCAATGAATCGAAGTTCGTTCGTTACGTAACGTTTTCCGATTTCGCTTGAGAACATCCAGTAAACGAAGTCTGCCGCGGCTTTCTGGTCAGCTTCCGAAGCCTGGCTGTTGATTGAATAGAAATTCTCTGTTCCAACGCACAATCCCTGTCCTTCTTCGCCAGAAACGTCTGTGTAAATTGGGAGATATTTTACGTTCTCTGCCTTTACTTTGTTTCCGCTTACGCCTTCAATCTGTCCCCAAGCCCAGTTTCCGTTCTGAACCATAACGCATTCTTCGAGTGCGAATTCAGACATTGAATCCACGACGGTTTTTGTTCCGACTGTCTTTCTGTCAACGGTTGAGTTTTCCAGATACAGGTCAAGAATGTTCTTAAAGTTGTCGCCGTACTGGAACGAGATGCGGTTTGTTGCGTCTGATGAAAGGTCAACGTTGTTTGTTTTGAATTCGTAGTAAACCGGAAGATTTGCAAGGTGAGTCTGCCATCGCCAGTCCTCGCCGGATTTGAGAGAAGTTGAAGCGAATACGCCTTTGATTCCGAGTTCGCTTGCCTTTGACTGCATGTCGTTTACGAGTTCCTTGAGTTTTGCAAAATTGTTGATTTCGTCCATGCTGGTAAAAGTTGTCGCGCGGTTTTCGAGAGCGAAATATTTATCTGTGAGAGCTTTGTTGTAAATGATTCCGTAGCCTTCGATTGCGTAAGGAATTCCGTATACGCCGTCTCCTGCCGTAACTGCGATTGATTTGTCGCTCAGGTGCTTGTATAAATCAGTGTCTTTTAAATCTGCGCAAAAATCCTTCCATCGTGCATAGCCTTTTGGTCCGTTAATCTGGAAGAGCGTCGGTGCTTCTTTTGTAGCCATTTTTGACATGAGAGTTTGCTCGTAAGAGTTGTTTGCGGCTGTCTCAACGATAACTTTTACGCCCGTTGCTTTTTCGTATTCAGCGGCAAGCTGCTTGTACTGTTCCGTTACTTCTGGCTTGAAGTTAAGGTAGCGAACTGTTGCGGTGGCTTTTTTCTCTCCGCAAGACGTAAAGAGCGCACTTCCTGCGGCAAGAATCATTCCTGCTGCAAATGCAGATACAAATTTGATTGAACTTTTCATAATAAACTCCTGAAAAAGGACTGAATGATTTTTGGAAACGTTTCCAAACTTTTTTCTAGGATATTTCAACATTCTTATTTTTGTCAAATTTTTTTTATAGAAATTTAAGGAATTTTATGAACGGGGAGGGGAAAAAAAATTTAGAGAATTGTCATGCTGAATTCATTTCAGAATCTAGACTACCTGCCTGTAAAGTATAAGACCCCGAATCGAGTTCGGGGTGACACAGAATTGCGCTTTTAGATGGGTGTGGGTGGTTGACCGTAGCCGAAACCACCGTAGGCTAATTGAAATTAATCTTCTGTAATTAACCTATTCAAATAACTTTTGAATTAAATTTTCGATTGTAAAATTTCCCCAGCTTGAAATATCTGTAAGACATGTTTTTCCGCTTGTTGGATCTGAATTTTGAGTTTCAATTTTTCCTAAAACTCTCAAAGTTACAGCACTTGCTGCCCATTTAGCTCTTGTAAGTTCTTTTTTATTTTGTTGCGTAATAGTTGTCACCTGCAACAACCATAATCAGGTTGTCAGATGAAGTATCATATTTTAAGTAAATATTTCCTGTAAAAGAGTTGCTAGAGTTTGAAACTTGAGTTGTTGGGACTGAGTTTTCCTCAGAAGTATCTGTGTACTTGTACCACTTATTTCCAGTCTCATTTAAAATAAGCTCTGTTGCGCTAAGTCCGTCGTCTCCGTCTTCGCCTGCGCAGCTGGTAAACAAAAATCCGCTTGCAGCGAGCAATGCTGCGGTTAAAATCGTAAAAATCTTTTTCATTATTTTCTCCCGTTAAAATTAAAATAATCTGTATCGATTTTAATGGGCATAAGGCGTTTTTTCAAGGACAAGAAAGTTGAAAAACTAGGGTTCTGCATTGTTACAAGCAGTTTATCCTATGCGCCCGTAAAAACGCGCATTTCTGAAAAAATAGCCGCCTAGTCTGACCCCTAGACGGCAGTGACCGAAAGGTCATTTACCTTTGATGGAAGAAGACCAACTAAACTTTAGTTGCACTTCTTTTTATATTATATCGGATTCCAATATAAAAATCCACAAAATTTTAGAAGCCGATTCTTACGCCCGCGTATGCAGAGGCACCGGTTCCTGAAAAACTTGTGGCAAAGTCCGTGCCTGCAAGGCGAGCCTGGCAAATAATCTCAATGACGCGGAAGTTGAATCCAAAGCCGAGTTTTTGGTAAAACATTTCGTCAAGGTACGAAGTGCCGAACGTAAGATTAAAAATATTAAAAGCCGAAATAAGGGCATCTAAAGAATATTCTGCATAAATTTTTGAGTCAGAAGTGTACGGATTTCGTACGGCAATGGCAGCCATCGGATTGATTCTAAACCACTTGGCTCCGCCAAAAGGTCGCCATGAAGCGTTCAGGCCAACTTTTAGCGGTCTGTGAATTTTAAAGTCTTCTTCAGAATATTCCCAGTCCGTGTGACCGTGCTCCGAGTTGTGTTCCTCGCTGTCGCTGAGCTTACCAAGAAGGCCGTTTGTCTCGAATGAAGCGTAATAGCTTGTGCTCGCCTTGTGCTTTAAGGTTCCCGCAACAATCGGAATGCGTGTGAACAAGCCTGCGTCAAGACTCGGAAAGAATCTTTTTTCGAGGGCAAGTCCAAAGTCAAATCCGCCGTTGCTTAAAATCTCGTTGACCGCGATTTCTGGAATCTTATTGTCGTCGAGCATACTCTGCAAGCTCACGCAAGAATACACTTCAACAGGCGCGGAAGCATACGCCTTAATTTCACCTGTTTCTTTTGTGGAGAGCGAACCCGTCGCTGTTGTTTCTGGAACGTAAACGAGCGGAACGAAGTACGATGGCATAAATTTTACGGCAAAGCCTTTGATTTTTGTCTGGAGCGAAACTCCCGCGTGAACGAAGGTCTCAAAATGCCCGGTTACGTCAACTTTTCGACTTTCTCCGATTTCAATTCCTTCTGCAAGGAACGCGAACAAATCGTGGGAAATGCTCATAAATCCCGTTGCGTCAACTCCGCCAAAAAAACTCAGCCTGCATTTTTCGCCAATATTAAGGTTTACAAACGCTTTTTCATGGGTTGCGACACCAAACTGCAATCCGTCGTCCGAAATATCATTTGAAATCTGATTAAAGTCAATAACCAGGTCTTTGACCAAAAGATTGCTCGTAGAAAAATAATTGTTTGCGCCTCCCGCCTCGGAATCCACGCCAATCTCAAAATATCTGTTTGGTTTGTACAAATCTGCGGCAAGATTTTCGTCCGCAAAAGCGGCTGTTGTTGTTATTATAGATGAGATAACACAAAAAACGAATGATGAAAGTAAAATCTGCTTTTTCATTTTAGTTACCCCCCATTAATCCTTAGAGTTCCATAGTTCAACGGTTCCGTCTGTTTCAAGCTTTATAGAGCCGGTAAGTCCGAATTTTGCATTTCTTGTAACGGTCACTTCGCCTGTTCCAATCTGTGCCTGAATTTTTGGCAAGAATGGATAAGTTGTAAAAATCGACTTTGCCTCATCTTTTGTGAACTCAAATGCGTTGGCTTGGCCAGGCGTAAAATCAAGTTCTTTTAAGATGCCGGACTCGCCTTTATCTTCCAAAGTTGCATTGAACGAAAGCCCTGTGGAATTTATCACTTTGTAGTTGAACTGGAATGACTTCAACACATCAGCCCATTCATTCCATTTTTCGCTGTCTTCCGCGGAATCCCGTTTTAGAATATCCTCCGTGATTTCCGCATCTTCGCTCATCAGTGCAAGAACGTCGTTGATTGTAACGAAATTGTCGTTTACGCCGTCAGTTGTATCGGTAATTTCGATTTTTAGCGGAACTACAAGAACGATGTTTACGTTTATGGCGGCCCCTTTAGATAGTGCGTTAAGTTCTTCTCCGCTGATAGTTAGCGATGAACCCGTTCCCGAAAGCGAGAAATTATAGTCAAAGGTTAAGTTGTCTGGTCTTGCGTTAAAGACATCGCAAAGTGTGTCGGAAGAAATTTCGTAAGAGTAATTGCCTTCCGCGAACAATTCTTCGCTCGTTACCATTCGGTTTTCGTTTGCAAGGGTTTCGAGAGTTTTAATTGTTCGCTTTACTGGGAGATTGGTGTTTGATGGCACAAATTGTTTTGAAGTTCCTGAGTAATTTGCAGTTACGCTTCCGCTTGCCGTAAAGCTGCTAAGGGCATCAATTCCAGGTTCGTTGATAAAAAGATAGCCTTTTATGTCTTTGAACTGGATATTGTTGATTAAGTCTGAATTGTCGCCAGAAAGAAAGTCGCTCATCATGCTCGAAAAATTCAAGCCAGTGTCGATTGAACCACTTTTGTTGCCAATGTCGGCAAGGCTGATTTCTACCTCGGTAAGTTCCGTAATGTTGCATTTTCCGTTGAGCGAAATTTTTAAATCGTCCGAATTTTCCGGGAAAATGATTGTGGCATTTTCCAAAGAGATTTTTATGTAGCTTCCGTTTGTCGTTACGGGGTTTGGAGTTACTGTTTTGCCTGCAAGACTTGCAGTTTTGTTTATAATGTAGCCGTCTGCCTGAACGTCTGTAAAGTCGTTGTTTTCAATGCTGATTCCGCCGCCGAGGGTAAAATTTTGCTCGTCCAATTTTACGCCTGTCCAGCCGTCTGGAAGCTGGCAGTTAAAATTGAGAGTTCCCTGTGCGATTGTTGCGTGGTCAAGTTTGTTGTTGAGACCTGTGAGCGGAAACTGTTCGTTGATGTTTATCGTGCCGTCGGTGCCAAGGTCGTCGTTCGTCATTGTAACGCCGGTGATTTTTGAAAGCGTAAGGCTTGATTCCGGGCCTACGCTAGCTGTGTATTGCCGTTGTGTGCCGACGCTTCCGCCCAAAATCGTGCCGCTTGCAGTAATCCGCATTTGTTGAACGATTGTTCTTCCCGCAAGGTCAATGTAAGCGTCCCCGCCATGACCGACTTCTACAGGTTCTGACACCGCAATAACTTCACCTGTAGCAGCGTTTTTTAGCGTAAAAGTTGCGCGCATACGAAAATCTGCTGAAGGAGTTCCGTTAGGAGCCAAAGTGATTTTGAATCGTCCGCGCCTGACTGTCATCTCCTCAAAATCCGGGCTTGTGATATTAAAGTTCAGACCCACGCCTTCAATAGGCGCTTCACTATCGCCTGGCTCAAAAACCCGAACCGTTTCTCCAGTTACCGTAAGATTTTGCTGAACCGTATTTTCAAGGTCAGGTGCAGAAAATGAAGATTCGAATGTGATTTCATCCAGATTCGAATCAGAATTCAGTGAAATCGGAATCTGCACAATTGGGTAATTTAGCGCATACTGAATGACTTTATCGCCGTTGTCATCAGGATTCGCTCCTTCCGCCGTAGGGTTGTAGTCATACACAGAGGAATGAAGCCCACTTGCTTCTGAATCTGATGTATTTTCGTCAAGAATTTCCTGAATTTTCTCTGCAGACATTTTGTCTTTTATGGCAAACTCGCCGGAACCCAACGGAACTGCAAATGAGCCTTTATGTTTTACAGAAATTGATTCTGGCATTGTCAAATCAGAACAAGAGAATAATAAAATTGAGAATAAAGCAGAGAATATTCCAATTTTTGCGTAGAGTTTCATAAGCGAACCTCCTTCGTATAAATTAGAACTTTTTTAATTGATTGTTAAATAGGAGAAAACTCATTTACCTTGCGAATTTTAACACAAGCAAATACTAAAAACAACATTTTCATAAAAATAATTTTAAATTTTTAGAAAATTCTGCATAATCGGTGCGAGTTGACCGCCCCCTAAAAGTTGCTTGCGATGCGCGAGCAACAAAACTGCACCCCAACCTCGCCGCCGTGCTTGTCGCGGCGAGGTTGAAGCACCTGCAAGAAGTCTAACCAGAGCGCGAGTTTTGGGAAACGCTAAAAGTTCTTTTTTTGTTCGGAAAAGTTTGCTTGTGCGTTTCCGAAAACTTGCGAGAAACGCACAAGTTGATTTTTTCTCTAAAGTTCACTTACAGCGTTTCTATGCATGGTTGCATGACATTTTGTCTACGGATAGAATAGCGTGCATAGGAGTTTTCAAATGAAAAAATTATCAATTATGGCTATTGCCGCAGTTTCATTGGCTGTGCTTTTTGTAACAGGATGCAACAAAAAAGAGACTGCTTCAAAAGAACAGACTGTATCAAAAATCACAGGCGTTGCTGACCTTGTTGGAAAACATATTGGTGTTCAGGCAGGAACTACAGGCGAAAGCTATTCTCAGGAAAATATCAAGGATGCAAAAGTTGATTCTTTTAAAAACGCAATCGATGCTTCGCTCGCACTCAAAAACGGAGCAATTGACGCAATCGTAATCGACGAACTTCCTGCGCTCGAAATCGTAAAACGAAACGCTGACCTTGAAATCATTTACGATGATTTTTCTTCGGAAGAATATGCAATTGCCGTTCAGAAAGGAAACACAGAGCTTTTGGAGACAATCAACGAGACAATTGCAAAGCTCAAGGCTGACGGAAGATACGATGCGCTCATTTCAAATTTCATGCCGCTTGAAGGCGAAATTACAATTCCTGTAATCGAAGCAATTGGTTCGGACGGCGTTTTGAAAATGGGAACAAACGCAGCTTTCCCTCCTTTTGAATATGTTGAAGGAACTGATGTTGTTGGATTTGACCCTGCAATGGCTCAGTACATTGCAAATGCAGCCGGAAAAAAACTTGAAATCGTGGATATGGCATTTGACGGACTTATCGCCGCTCTTCAGGCAAACGCAATTGACTTTATTGCAGCCGGAATGACAGCTACGGAGGAACGCCGACAGAACGTTGATTTTTCTGAGCCATACTATCAGACAAAACAAGTAATCATCATCAAAAAATAGATTGCAAGACTTTTTTCCGCAGTAGCGGATAGGTCAGGGAACTGCCGTTAAGATTTTTCTTTTGGCAGTTCCAATCTTTTTTTGGGAGACTTTATGCTAGAAAGCTTTTTTAACACAATGATTGCCAAAGGTCGCTGGATGCTTATTCCTCGCGGGCTTGGCACAACACTTTTGATTGCGTTGTGCGCGGTTTTAATTGGTTCCGTTTTGGGCTGCACGTTCGCACTTTTTAAAATATCAAAATCAAAACCACTTAATTATATTTCTTCATTTTATACTACGATAATTCGCGGAATTCCGATGGCGACTCAGCTTATGATTTTTTATTTCGTTATTTTTGCGCCGCTCGGATTTAGCAACACGGTTGCCGTCGCGATTATTGCGTTCGGGATTAATTCCGGGGCTTACTGCACAGAGATTTTTAGGGCCGGCATTCAGGGCGTTGACCCAGGACAAATGGAAGCCGGAAGGTCACTTGGGCTATCGTGGAGCCAGACCATGCGAAAAATCATTTTGCCACAGGCATTCAGAACGATTTTGCCTACATACACATCTGAATTCATCACTCTTATAAAGGAAACTTCCGTGGCAAGTTTTATTGCCGTCGTTGATTTGCAAAAAGCTTGCGATAACATTCGTAATGCAACTTACAACGCTTGGATTCCGCTGCTTTCGTGTGCGGCAATTTACCTTATCCTAACGCTCGGACTCACAAAATTCTTTGCGATTTTTGAGAAAAAACTTGCAAAATCAGACAGGAAATCAAAATGATAGAAGTTAAGAATCTCATAAAAAAATTCGGATCGAATGTCGTGCTGAACGATATTAGCGAAACGATAAAAAAAGGCGAGAAAATCGTTATAATCGGGCCTAGCGGCGGCGGAAAATCAACTTTTCTTCGTTGTCTGAACCTTCTCGAAACACCTGATTCTGGAAAAATCATTTTTAAGGGAACTGACATAACCGACAAAAAAACTGACATCAACAAAATCCGTCAGCAAATGAACATGGTTTTTCAGCATTTCAATCTTTTTCCGAATCTTACGGTTTTGAAAAACATAACTTTGGCTCCCGTGATGCTAAAAATCATGACAAAAGATGCTGCCGAGGAACGTGCGAAAGCCCTCTTAAAACGAATCGGCCTTTTGGACAAAGCCAACGAATATCCTTCGAGCCTTTCGGGAGGGCAAAAACAGCGAATCGCGATTGTGCGCTCACTTGCAATGAATCCTGAAGTGATTCTTTTTGACGAGCCGACCAGTGCGCTTGACCCGGAAATGGTCGGCGAGGTTCTCCAGCTTATGAAAGACCTTGCAAACGACGGAATGACGATGGTTGTTGTTACTCACGAAATGGGCTTTGCCCGCGAAGTTGCCGACCGAGTATTTTTTATGGACGGAGGAAAAATTGCGGAGCAGGGAAGTCCTGAGCAGATTTTTACCGCGCCAAAAAGCGATAGGTTGCAGCAATTTTTAAAATCCGTGCTAAAATAAAAAAAATATGACAGAAAAAGAATTCCAATTTGCTGTGGAAACGCGGCAAACTCTAGAATTTCCTTATGATGGAAAAACTTATCGGCTTGCCTACGAAAAAGATGATGACGGTAAAAAGTGCATTTTTTTTGGAGAAGCTTTTCTGACTGAAAAATTTTCTTCGTTCCGCGAGCTTATGGCTACAGCAAAAATAAAAAATCATTTTTTACGCGAAGTCATAAAAGAACTTTCGTTGTAGATAAAAGAGTCTGTTTTAAAACTTTGTCATGCTGAATTTATTTCAGCATCTGTATTGCGTCGGGTTCGGAATGACACTTTTGAAACTGCCTCAGAAATATTTTGATTCTTTTAAGGGAAGAAAATGTACGAAGTTGAATTAAAAGCCCACGTGGATGACCGAAAAAAAGTCATTAGCAAATTGAATTTTTTTGCCAAGTACATTGGTGCGGTTCAAAAAGATGATATTTATTGGGGACTTCACATTGGCGAGCGGAAAATTCAGGCTCGCCTCCGAAAAGAAACCCCGCTCGAATTTTTGGATGCCGAAGCTGTGATGATGAATATTCGGGCGGACGATGCCCGGTTAAAGCCTGATTTGCGCCATCAAAAAATTTATTTTACCTACAAACGAAAGGAAGTCCGCAAAAATGCTGACGGAACTACTTTTGAGGTGAACGATGAGCAGGAAACGCTCGTAAAGGAATCTGAGCCAATCGAGGCGTTCTTTAAGGATTTGGGGCTTGAAATTCTGGTGGAAAAGCACAAAACGGTAATCAGCTATTTGTACGAAGGTGCGCACATTGAGCTTTGCACCGTTCCGCCGTTGGGCGACTTTCTTGAAATTGAGATTCTGACTTCTACGAAAGATGAAAGTTCTCTTGAGAGTTATCGTAAAAAACTTATTGAAATTCTTGAAAAATGCGGAATTTCAGAGGATAAAATTGAGGAGCGTTATTATTCTGAAATGCTTCAGGGGCTAAAAAATGTTTGATAGTTCTGAATATAAAAAAAGTGCGCTAAAACGCCTCAAAGAGTGCAGGTTCATGTTGATTTTGGCGGGGCTTTTTCCGCTCTTAATCGCCGTTATTTTTTGGCGGGCTAAAAGCAGAGTTTTTTTTAATATGCCAAACTTTTACACCGTTTTTACTTTTTGGAGTCTTTGTGCACTCGGAATCATAAAGATTGCGTCGAGTGCGTTTTTTCTGAAGGCTTCAAGGCTCACTTCCGAGTCAAAAATTTATGTGAATGATTTTATTTGTTTTGCAGGGGATTTTTGGGAAGACGGCGTGATTTCTATGTTTTTGCGCTTGTTTTGGGTGTGCCTGTGGTCATTTTTGTTTGTCGTTCCGGGAATTATGAAAGTGTTCGCTTATTCCATGACGAATTTTGTGCTTGTTGAGAATCCTTCAATCGGTGTAAAAAAAGCCATGCGGATAAGCAAAATTCTTACGGACGGGCACAAAGCGGACCTTTTGGGAATGTACGTTTCCTTTTGGCCCTGGATGATTCTTACGATTCTTACGTGCGGGCTCTCCCTTGTGTTTTTGTACCCGTACATCAAGCTTACTCAGGCGAATGTGTATTCTTATTTAAAGCAAGAATCCCTTCGCACTGGAAAGCTTCTTCCTTCGGATTTTTATCCGTCGGTAAAATAAAATTGCAAAAAGCAGGAATAAAAAATGGAAAGACAAAAAAAAGGATTTATTGTAATCACGGTGATTCTTGTGGTTTCGGTGGCAATGCTTCTTGTTAATCTTGGTGGTGAGACAAAAGAGCACCGGGACGTGGATTTTATTGCAAGACTTTATATTACTGGCGAGATTCTCGAAGCTGGGCATGATTACAATCAGCAGTGGCTTTTGGACACAATCGACGAACTTTCAGAAGACGAGCACAACAAAGGAATCTTGCTTGTGATTGATTCTCCCGGAGGAGCTGTTTACGAAGCTGACGAGGCGTATCTTGCCCTAAAAGAATATAGAAAAAAAACTAATCGACCGATTCATGCGTATTTTAAGCATATTGCCGCTAGCGGCGGATATTATATTGCGTGTGCTGCGAATAAAATTGTGGCGAACCGAAATACGATTACCGGTTCAATCGGCGTGATTGGCGGACAGAGCGTAGACGTTACGGATCTTGCCTCGACTCTCGGCATCAAAATGAAGACTTTTACCGCCGGTCGCAACAAGAACATGCTGAATTATGATTCCCCGCTCACCGACGAACAGGAAAAAATCATGCACGATTTTGTTTACGAAGCATACGACCAGTTTACTCAAATTGTTGCTGAAAGCCGCGGAATGCGCATTGAAGATGTTCGGGAACTTGCGGACGGACGAATCTACACAGCCCTTCAGGCAAAGAAAAACGGACTTGTTGATGATGTGAGCGATATTTTTGTAGCAGAAGACGAACTTAACAAAGTTTGTGATTCGAATAATACGCTTGAATTCTATGATTACGAATTCAAATACGAAGAAACTTTTCAGGACTTAATCGGGGATTTTGGTTCATTCTTAAAAAGCCCGATTAAGAGCCTAAAATCTTCTGTTCAAGAAGAAAGTTTGCCTTCCCTCCGTTACATGGCATATTGAAGCAGGCTTAGTTCCAGCACTTTTTCGCAAAGCCCTTTTACGCCGTCTTTGCAAAGTGCTGTAACGAATGGTCGCCCGATGAGCACTTTGTCTGCTCCGAGCGCAAGTGCTGTTGCAACGTCCAGCGGCGTTCTGATTCCTCCGTCAACCCAAACTTCGTCGCAATATTTTCGTAATTCATCAATGTGACTTTCTAAAAATTCTGCGGTGCTTCCGCTTCGGGTGTCAATTCTTCCGCCATGGTTTGAAATATACGCCACAGCCGGCCTTACTTTTTTTACAAGCTCAATGTCTTCTTCCGTAAAAACGCCTTTTATGGCAAAGGGCACTTTTAGGTAATTCTTGATTTCGATGAGCTGTTCTGCAGTCTTTTTTTCAAGTTTTACGAGATTTCGCATTGTAACGAGATTGTAAGAATCAATGTCCACTCCGACGATTGTTGCACAGGACTTTGACCATTCAATCCGTTCAAAAATACGTGTGTTCGGGTAAGGCTTAATAAAAACTCCGGCCTCAACGTCTTTATTCAGATTTTTGATTGCCTCAATCCCGTATTTTAATTTTTCGTCAGGATAGCCGTCGCCAATGCAAAGCCCGATTCCGACCTGATGGGAGGCTTCTACGATTTTTGAGTAATACGAATCTTCTGTTTCAAAACCGATGTTTTCCACGGCCCCTGTTATTGGTGCAAGGCAGATTCGCGGAATTCTGTCTTCCGCAGGTTTTCTTAAAAATTCAGAGACAAGTTCTTTATTTTTGGAGCGAACTTCTTCCCAACCCAAAACGTTGAGCTTAAAATTTTCATTGCTCCTTACGCCGCCCATTCCCGGCAGCTGACCGATACATCCTTCACCTCTGCAAGTTTTGCAAAAGTGGCATTTATAATTAGTCGCCAAAACAAATTCCTAAACATCGTCCGGTTGTAATCATTGGATTATCCGACGGAATATTTTTTACTTTGCCTGCAATTTCTTCCAACGGAACTGGGACGATTTTATTATTTTGCAGTGCAACTAGATTACCGAATTTTTCTTCTGCTAGGAAGTGCGCGCCCGCAGCCCCAAATTGCGTTGCTAAAACTCGGTCGTAAGGCGAAGGTGTTCCTCCGCGCTGCAAATAGCCCAAGACGGTCACTCGGCTCACAAGTCCGGTAGCTTCTTCAAGTTCATGCGCCACGCGGTAAGCAATCGAGTATGGCATGAGCTTTCGCCTTCGTTTTAATTCTTTTTTTTGCAAAAGTGCCTCGTCTTTTGAAAGTGCGCCTTCTGCAACGACGACAATCGAAAATTCCTTTCCGGCATCTCTCCGCTTCATTACGCATTGCGCCACTGAATCAATGTCGTATGGAATTTCCGGAAGAAGAATTACGTCCGCGCCGCCGGCCACTCCTGAGTAGAGTCCGAGCCAGCCGGCTTTGTGTCCCATCACTTCAATCACCATGATTCTTGAATGACTGTGCGCCGTTGAGTGAATGCGGTCCACGGCTTCGGTTGCAACGTCAAGGGCAGTGTGAAATCCGAAAGTTACGTCTGTTTTTACAATGTCGTTGTCGATTGTTTTTGGAAGCCCGACAACGTTTAATCCTTCTTTTGCAAGCAGACTCGCCGTTGTGTTCGTGCCGTTTCCGCCGAGACAAACGAGCGCGTCGAGTTCCCATTTTTCATAATTTTGTTTGATTAAATCAACTGGATAAAGGCCTGTTTCTGCATCTGGCTCTGGATTTTTAAACGGTTTTTCCCGCGATGTTCCGAGAATCGTTCCGCCGCGTGTAAGAATTCCAGAAACGTCACTTTCGGTCAACTCAAAAAAATTGCCTTCGGCAAGTCCGCGATAACCGTTTCTGATTCCGATTGGCTGCATTCCGTATTGAAGCATTGCCGTTCGGCATACCGCACGGATAGCTGAATTTAGTCCGGGTGCGTCTCCGCCCGAAGTCAAAATTCCAAATTTTTTAACACCTCTGCTCATATGCCAAAATTATACACAATAATTTGTATTTTTACAGAGAAAATTTGAAGAATTAAGGATTTTTAAAGAAATCTTAAAGACACTGCGAAAACTTTGTTAGTTTTCCTAAGTTCCCCTAAATGATTCTCAAAATTTTTTGCTGGATTCTGGCGCTCAGACTATTTCCCTAATAAATTTAATAAATTTTTTTCAAAACCGATAATCTAAATGAATCATTTTAAAAATTTTTTCGGTTTGTGGGAGAACTATGAAAAAATCAAATAATATCGCATTGTCAATTGCGGGAATCGTTCTTTTTGTCCTTGCAGGATTCATTTCGGTTTCATTATTGCTTACAGTCTTTGACTTTGGCGGACAAAATCCAGCGAACAACACAATTTTTTATCGTTTTGGAAAAAAATTAACAGAATTTTACGGATACACTTCCATTTTGATACCAGCATTTTTTATAAGTGCCGCATATCAGTGCTACGCTTCAAAGTGGACGGCAAAAAATGGGGTGATTCTTTTGGGTTCTGTCGTTCCGTTTTTTACAATCGTTGCTCTGGAAAAAATCATTCGTGACGCTTGCAGTTCAGATTCCGGCTCTTCACTTTTTGTAAAAATCCTTGCCATGCTTACGATTGGCATTTTGGTGCTTGCCGCCGAATATTTGATTCTTGCGGTGGCAGGAAGCATTATAAGCAGTTCCGAAGCTGAAGAAAATGAATCTGATGAAGAGAATCTTGGCGCGCCTGCGTCTGAAATTTCGCTTTCTGACGAACTGTTCCCAAAGCCTGCAGTTGAATCTTCTGAAAATCCAGATGAAAAAGACAGGACGCTCGTTCCAGAAAATCAGGAAGAACTTTCCGAGGATTTGTTTGATTCTGACGAAACTGACCAGTTTAAGAACCTTTCGGAGGAAGAAAACAACCCAAAATCAGAGCAGACTCTTGTTCCTGAAGCTGAAACTCTTGAAGCTGGCGAAGAAAATTTTACTGAAGACGACGAATTTGAAGAAAACGTCGAAAATGTGCAGGAAGATTTTAAAGACGGAGAAACCGAAGAATTTTTTACTGAGGACGACGAGGATTCTGAAAAAACTCTTGTTGAATCAGAAGAAGAAAGAAAAACTTCGGCTGAGTCTGCCGAAAATGAAAATTTAATAGAAGAAAAAATTGAAGAAACGCCTCTTAAAAAAGAAAACCGCTTTGCAAAATTTTTTGATGCAGTGGAAAAGTCGGATTTGGCGGCCCTTGCCGCACTTGAGCGAAAACCTGTTTACGGCTTAAAACTTGAAGACTCGCAAAAAAACGAGCCTGAGACAAAAAATGTGACTGGCGAAACTGAATCTTCTGAAGATGAAAATCCAGAGCCGATTGCAGAAAAAACTGACTCTCAGGAAATCGACATAAATAATCTTACCGTTGATGAAGCAGAAAAACTTTCTTCTCAGGGAATCGTGATTGATTCTGCGGTTCAGAGCCGAAAAACTGAAGATTCTCCGCAATACAACGAAAATGCCGACGTGCCAGAAATTGACGAAACAAGTGAAGAAGGTTCCCTCGTTGATTTTAACGAAAATGAGCCGCGAAAAATTCCGTTCGCTCCAAAACAGTACACTGAAGCCGAGCGAAAAGACATTATGCTTCATAAAACGCTTGAAGCGGCTCCTGAGGGCGGGCTTTCTGAAATCACTGACAAACCGACTTCTGACGACGAAAAAACGGCTGAACTAAAACATAACGAAGCAATTCCCGCGTCGCAAGTGCTTTCGATTCCTTTGGACGATGACTCAGAAGAAGAGGTGGAAAATCCTTTTGAAAATTTTCACGACGATGAAGAAGACAGCATTGTAGATTCGATTATCAACGAAACTAGCCTTGACCTGGAAGACGGGCTTCCGCAGTTTACAAAATCTCAGCCACGTGTTGAGCAGAAAAAAATCGAGGCGCAGCAAAAACTTTTGGAGCAGCAGGAAAAACAGCAGGATTCTTTTGATGACGATTTTTTTGACATCGATATGAATGCGGAAGATGAAGACGAAATCGAAGCCGAAGAAGAAATGCGCCTTGCCCGTGCGTCAGATTCTTCTTCGCGTGTTGCAGAGCCGCCTCTCGGAATAAACAAAGTTTTTGACCAAATGGAAAAGGATGCAGAAGCTTTTCCAGTTTTTAGGGACGACGACATTGGTTCTGATGAAGAAGATGAACTTGAACAGTCTGTAAACAAGTCTTTGGCGGCTGTTGGAACAGACCTTTCGTATGAGCCGATTACTCGCAACGAAAAAGCGCCTGATTCCTTTGAGCCAAAATCAATGACTGCGGACGAAAGCGATGTTTCTGAAGTTGAGGAGCAGGAAACTCCGGCAGGGTTTGAAGAAGACGAAGCCGAATCTGAGGAAGAAAACGAAATTCCTGACGCACAAAAAGAACTTTCCGAAGAGAACTCTGATGCAGAAAGCTCACCAGAAGGGAATTCTGACTTCCAAATTGATTATTTGCTTGAAAAACAGTCTGACAATTTTGGCGAGGAAGATGAAAAAGGTGGTGCGCAAAAAGTCGAAGACTTCAACGAGCCGCAAATTGAGGATGATGAATTTTCTGATTCTCTGAATGACGAGGATGAGGATTTTTCTGGAATAGACCGGGCTTTTGACGAAGAAGACTCGTTGGAAGACGAAAACGGTGAAGAAGAAAACGAAAATCAATTTTCGAACTATCAGTTTAATCCCACTGCAAAGCCTGTCGTAGATGCGAGCGGAAAACCGTATCAAGACGAGCCTGAAGCTGATTCGGAAGAATTTGACGAGGATTTTGATGATGACACTGACGAAGAAGAAAATTTTGATGACGTTAATGTTGTTGATGAATTTGAGAGCGAGAATGAAAATCTGAATGCTCAAAACGGCGCCCTTCCGACGAAAGAGTTTACCGTTCAAACGATTGAGGAAGAAAAGCCTCGTCGAAACATTGGACCTTACAAAATTCCGAGTGATTTATTGAACACTTACCCGGACAATAAATATTGGATTGTTGACGATGAGACTCGTCATGCAGGCGAGGAATTAAAGCAGACTCTTAACGAATTTAAAATCGAGGCGGAGGTTACGGGAATCCGAAAAGGTCCTGTCGTAACCATGTTCGAGATTTTGCCGGCACCTGGCGTAAAACTCAGTAAAATTGTTGCCTTGCAGGACAACATTGCGCTTCGATTGGCGGCAAGTTCCGTTCGTATCGTAGCTCCTATTCCTGGAAAGCACGCCGTTGGTATTGAAGTTCCGAACAAGCGCCGGGCAATCGTAAGTTTTAAGGAAATTATCGACCAGGAAAATCCGGCTTTCGAAAAAATGGGAGTTCCTGTAATTCTCGGAAAAGATATTTCTGGTGAACCGCAGATTATCGACCTTGCAAAAACGCCGCATCTTTTGATTGCGGGTTCGACGGGTGCTGGTAAGTCTGTTTGCGTAAACACAATGCTTCTTTCGATTCTTTACAAGCGAAGTCCGCAGCAGGTTAAGCTTGTTTTGATTGACCCAAAAATCGTAGAGCTTAAACTTTACAACGATATTCCTCATTTGCTCACTCCTGTAATTACCGAACCTAAAAAGGCTTTGCAGGCATTGCAGTATTGTTTGTGCGAAATGGAACGAAGATACGCGCTTCTTGACGGAATGAGCGTTCGAGACATCATTTCGTACAACAAGAAGATTGAGGAACGACACATTGCCACCGAAAAACTTCCTTACATGGTCGTAGTTATCGACGAGTTTGCGGATTTGATGGCAACGACCGGGAAAGAACTTGAACAGACAATTGCCCGCCTTGCCGCGATGAGCCGTGCGGTCGGAATTCATCTTGTTCTTGCGACTCAGCGTCCTTCAATTGATGTAATTACTGGACTTATCAAGGCTAACATTCCGAGCCGAATCGCATTCATGGTTGCTTCTAAGATGGACAGCCGAATCATAATTGACCAAGTTGGTGCGGAAAAACTTCTTGGAAAAGGCGACATGCTTTATTCGAGCGCAACCGACCCGTTCCCGACACGAATCCAGGGAACTCTCGTGAGCGACAACGAAGTTGAGAACGTCGTGGACTATGTTAAGCACTTTGGCGAGCCGGAGTACATTGACGACGAGATTTTTGTTGATGATGACGAGGAAGATGAGGGAAATCATAGTCTGTTTGACGACGGCGAAGACCCTCTTTATGATCAGGCATTGCAGATTGTTATTCAGGCGGGAAAAGCCAGTGCCAGTTACATTCAGCGGCGCTTAAAAATCGGTTACAACCGGGCTGCGCGTCTTGTGGAAGAAATGGAGGAACGCGGAATCGTCGGACCTCAGAACGGAAGCAAGCCCCGCCAGATTATTCACGTGCCGTGATAAATGAAAATTAGCAAAAAAAGGGACTGTCAGAATTACAGTCCCTTTTTTAGTTGTAGTATAAATAGTCTAAAAATCGAAAGCAAACGAGCAAGAAAGATTTACAGAAATCCTAGCAGATTACAACAGAGTTATCTGTCTGGCTGAATGGTGCAGGAATATATTTATCTGCAGCCCAGTCATTTTCCCAACGAGTTCCATCAAGGAGGTATCGGAATTGATATTCTTTACCAGCTTCGAGCGCAATCTTTATAGAGAATGAGCCGTCCTTTCCCTTTTTGAGAGCCTGTTCTGTACTGCTCCAGCTATTCCAATCTCCAGCGATTGTTATTTTTTTTGCACCTTGAGCAGCTTCTGGTGAAACTGTAAATGTTACATTGCAAGTTTTTTTGTCTTTTGAGAAAGATTTCTTCACTGCCATAATTCTACTCCAAATCATTAAATTTATTTTAATAGAATAAGGTAATTATATAATGCTTTCTCTAATTAGTACAGAAAATTTTAATGTTTTACATTTTTTTTGCTTTTTTTTACTGTTTTTTGATTAAACGGGACTTTTAGTGTTGTAGATAACAAAAATATAGAATATATTTGAGACGATATACTTCATACCCGTTGATTTATCCAAATTGCGAACGGGAACGAATCCGTATGGATTTGTAAAATCTTGCTAAATAGGAGTTCCAAATGGCAACTATCTTATCTAACAATCATTATCTTTTTACATCCGAATCGGTTGGTGAAGGGCATCCTGATAAAGTTGCAGATCAGGTTTCTGATGCAATCCTTGATGCTTGTCTTGAGCAGGATCCGCAGTCGCACGTTGCATGTGAGACTTTTACGACTACGGGAATGGTCCTTGTTGGCGGCGAAATTACTACAAATGCAAAAATTGATGTTCAGCAAATTGTTCGTGACGTTGTTCGTGACATTGGTTACACAAAAGAGGAATATGGAATTTCAGCTGATTCTATGGCCGTTATGAACGTGATTCACAGACAGTCACCAGATATAAACCAGGGTGTTGTTGGAACAGGTCTTGATGAATTCAAAGGTCAGCAGGGGGCCGGAGATCAGGGACTTATGTTTGGTTTTGCCTGTAACGAAACTCCGGAGCTTATGCCAGCTCCAATTATTTTCTCGCATAAATTGCTTATCAAAGCTACAGAATTGAGAAAATCTGGAAAATTCAATTGGCTGCGTCCTGATGCAAAATCTCAGGTGACGATTGAATACGAAGGTCACAAACCTGTACGAATTGATACTGTCGTAATTTCTCACCAGCATGATGAGGATATTTCTTACGACAAAATCAAGTCTACAATCATCAACGAAATTATTAAGCCAGTTCTTGAACCGACAGGTCTTCTTGACGCGAACACAAAATTCTTTATCAACCCGACAGGAAAATTTGTTGTTGGCGGACCGAACGGCGACGCTGGTCTTACAGGCCGAAAAATCATCGTTGACACTTATGGCGGAATGGGTCGCCACGGTGGCGGAGCTTTCTCTGGCAAAGACCCTTCAAAGGTTGACCGTTCTGCAGCGTACATGGCTCGCTACATTGCAAAGAACATTGTTGCTGCAAAACTCGCCGACCGCGCGGAAGTTCAGCTTGCATACGCAATCGGAGTTCCGTTCCCGGTTTCAATCATGGTTGATACCTTTGGAACAGGCTCTGTTTCGGACGAAAAAATCAGCGCGGCTGTAAAAAAGGTTTTTGATTGCACTCCTGCAGGAATCGAAAAGACTCTTGATTTAAGAAAGCCGATTTACCGCAAAACAGCAAGCTACGGTCACTTTGGTCGCCCAGAATTCTCTTGGGAAAAGACTGACAAAGTAGAAGCCCTTCTTGCAGCGGTAAAATAAAAGGAAACGCCACGAGTTGGTTTTGCGAATAACAAGCTAGACTTGTGCGTTTCCCACGAGTTTTTCTGGTGAAAAACTCGTGCTCTGGCGGGACACTTTGCAGGTGTTCACAAAACGCGGCGGCAATGAAGGCTGCGTTTTGTGAGTGCAGTTTTGTTGCTCGCGCATGGCTCGCAACTTCTATGTAGCGGACGCTGGAGCAGATTTTTGCGGTAGCAAGCTTCACGCAAGGTTCTTAGTCTTTTTTTTGTTGTGTTAATTTAATTTTGGTTACATACTTTATTATAGAGGTATTTTTTAATGAAAAGCTTAACACAACATTGTACATGCACATCTAAAAAAAAATCATTAATTCTGTCTATTAATCACTATTTTATTTTTATTACTACTATCATTTTTGACTTCAATTTTAGTTTCTTGCGGAGAGAAAAAAGGAGTTGACAACAAAAAACTCACCAAAATTGAACTGTGGTACGTTCCGTCGCAGGTAGAGGCCGCTGAACCGCCTGAAAATTGGTTTATGTACGATAAAATTCGGCAGACGCTCGGCGTGAACCTTGTGTTGCGTGCTCTTCCGTCTGATTCCGCTGAACTTGACGAAGTTATACAAAAAGCGGCAAAAACGAATTCTCTTCCAGATATTTTTAGAACAAGTCATTCGCTGATGGTGGAACTTGCAAAGCAAAATAAAATCGCCTGTATTGACAAAATCTATCCGCTTATGCCGATTAGAAGCCGTGATATTCATACTCCGGAAGCTATAAAAGCTAGCCAGATTGACGGGCTTAGTTTTGCACTTGCATATCCTACATCGAATACGAATATTCCGCGGAACGAGGGCGTTTTAATTCGTAAAGACTGGCTCCAGAATCTTCAGCTTGAAGTTCCTCGCACGACCGACGAATTTTTTGACGTTATGGTTGCCTTTACAAAAGAAGATCCTGACGGAAACGGAAAGGCCGACACTTACGGGTTTGGAGCCTTCCTTGAGCGAAATGCACAGGAAGACGGACTTGGAAAAAGATTCGCTCCGTTTTTTGGTGCGTTCGGAGTGGTCGGAACTTTGAACTATGCCCCTGACAATCCTCATTTGAATATACGCGATCCCCGTTTTTATTTAGCTCTCGAATATGTTAAGAAGATGTATACCGCACGTATAATTGACCCGGACTTTTTGGGTTACCACAAAGATGATTTTAGGCGTGCTTGGAAGAACGGAAGATTTGGTATTATGCGTGAGCAATTTGCAGCTTATTCATTGAAGAGCAATTACACACCTTTTGATGAGAAATTCCCTAACGGCGAGTGGATTGTAATTGATCCTCCGGTAGGACCTCGTGGAGAATCTTCTGTTGGTCTTAGCACTCAGGCTTGGAACTATTTGTCAATCAGCCGACGTTCTGTAGAACAAGGAAAATTGCCTGTAATCGCAAATCTTCTTGAATGGCTCTATACTTCTGCTTCAGAAAATTTGTTGTACGGTCAGCTCGGCCTTAACTATATTTATGATACGAACGGAAAAATTTCAGACAAAACCCCGATTCCAGAACTTTCTTATACTTCTGTAGAAAGTGCGCCTCTTTTGCAAATGAGTTGGCTTGTAGAACACGTTAACGAGGATAAGATGCGGGAACGCTATCCGATTTGGCAGCGTGCGAACAAAACTCAAATGGATCCTCTTGCGGTTCTTGAAGAAATGCAGTCAAAGCACTGGACGGTTGGTTTTACATTTGAGTCCATGCCTAAGGCTCTTAACGATGCGTATAATCAGGGATTGATTGACTTCCTGACAGGGAAACGCAATTTGACGAAGGAAAATTTTGAAGCCTTCATTGAATCCCTTGACGAAAAAGGACTCAAAGAATGGGAAGACAAAATTATCTCTGATGCACGAGAAAACGGTTTGTTGCCACAATAACTAATGAATCTGCTTTCTGAAAAAGAAATTATTGAGGTGATGGAACGACTAAAAAAAGCGAATCCGTCTCCTCAGTCTGAATTAAAATGGACTTCTCCTTTTACATTGCTTGTGAGTGTAGTTTTGAGTGCGCAAGCTACCGACAAAAGCGTGAATCTTGCCACAGAAAAATTATGGAAAATTGCTGATACACCGCAAAAAATTCTTGATTTAGGCGAAGACGGCTTGATTCCTTACATCAAATCAATCGGACTTTACAAATCTAAGGCACGACATGTAATTGGGCTTTGCCAGAAGCTTATCGATGATTTTGGCGGAGAGGTTCCTAAAAGCCGCGAAAAACTCATGTCCCTGCCTGGAGTTGGGCGAAAAACTGCGAATGTCGTTCTGAACGTTGTCTGGAATGAGCCGACAATGCCCGTTGATACTCATTTGATGCGAATTTGCCCAAAAATTGGGCTTGCCGAAGGAAAAAATCCGCTTGAAGTTGAGCAGAGTCTTTTAAGGCGCATTCCAAAAGAATATATGAATCACGCTCACCATTGGTTTATTTTGCACGGAAGATATGTTTGTACGGCACGAAAACCTAAGTGTGATACCTGTCTTCTAAACGATATTTGCAAACATAATGTGTAAGGGGCATTTCGAAGTTCCCTAAAAACGCTTCTCATTTTTAGGCTGAATCAAAATCTGTAAATCTTGTTCAGCACGGCATCTCTTTTGGCAGGGAAAATTTACAATTTTCATTCAATTCAATAGAATAGAGAAACACGCAAGGAGTTCAAAATGAAATTTATAAAAAGATTATCCACGGCATTTTTTATGCTTTTTGCGCTTTCGAGCTATGTTTTTGCTCAGAGCGATATTAGTTCATCGGTTGATGAGTCGCAGACCGGATTGCAGACCAGCGAAATCAGCACTGAAGACGCTGTAAAACAAGATGAAGAAAAATATAAAAATCAACTTGCACAGAAAAAAATTGTTGATTTGGCGATAAATGAAAAGGAATCGCAGCATATCGGCGAAAACATTGCAGACACTGCAAAAGAAGTAATTCAGGATACTGCTGACAAAACACGAAAAATTTTCGGGCTGGATTATATTGGCAAATTCTTAACTATTGATAAACTTCAAGATTTCCTTACGACTATTCTGGCACTGGTTATTTTTTACATCTTTTTTAAGATTTTGAAAAAAGTTTTACAAAAAAATATCTCGCCAAAAGTTGAGCCTCACACAATGGGGCTTATAAACAAAATAGTTTCGTATGTTTTCTATATAATTATGGCGGCATATATTCTTGGATTGTTTGGAATTGAGCTCAAAGGTCTTTGGGGTGCGGCAGGAGTTGCCGGTCTTGCAATAGGTTTTGCGGCACAAACTTCGGTTAGCAATTTGATTTCTGGTTTGTTCGTGCTCACTGAAAAAACAATGAAAATCGGGGATTTTATTGAAGTTGACGGAGTTTCTGGTACAGTTGACGAAATCGGGCTTCTTTCGGTAAAAATTCACACGCTTGACAATCAGCTTATTCGCATTCCGAATTCTACGATAATCAACACGAAACTTATGAATTATGCGACTTACGACCTTCGACGATTCTCATTCCTGCTTTCGGTTAGTTACGAGAATGATTTGGAAAAGGCTCTTGAGATGATACAAAAAATTCCAGAAATGTGTCCGAGCGTAATCAAAAATGACCCGGACCACGCGCCTGTTGCGGTTTATTCTGGACTTGCAGATACTGGAATCGACATAAATCTGAACGTTTGGTTCAACCGAAAAGATTTGGTGACCGTAAAAAACGAAGTCTTTATTGCATACACAAAACTTTGTCGCGAAACACCGGACCTCGATTGTGCTTACAAGCGAATCGACGTTTCGATTCTTAACGATAAAACAAACGCGTAATTTAAAACTTTAAGAGTGGCAGAATAGAGGGTCCATATTAATTTAAGGGTTGACCCCTTGAATCTTATGTTTTAAAATTTTAAAACCGATAATTTAGACAGTATTTCTCAAAATGGGGCAGTGAAAGCATGAAAACGATTGGAATAAAGCTTGCAGACGGAACATTTTACCCGATATTGGAAGAGGGCACTCCTAAAGTCAGGATGCTTGACTTGACGACGGCAAAGGATAACCAGTCTAAAGTTCAGATTGACCTTTACCGCTCAGAAGACGGCACGATGGAGAATGCTGAGTACGTTGACACTCTTGAAGTGACAAGCTTGAATCCTCATCCGAACGGCGAACCTGAACTCCATTTAAAAATGGGGCTTGATGAAAATAACGAGCTTACGGCAGAAGTCGTAGATCCGGAAACTGGAAAAAAGAGCGAGACAAAAGTTGAATTGATTTCTCGCACGCTCGCAGAACGCGACGCTCCAACGGACTTTGCAGTTTCTGGCTCAAGTGACGTTGATTTGCCAGACTCAGATGATGCGACGGTTGCCGAAAATGCCGGCGACGTTGATGTTGCTCCTGAAAACTCTGATGACGAATTTAGTTTTGATGAAATTACGGATGAAGATTTTGCGAACCTGGACACTCCTTCGGAGCAGACGGCTGTGCCTGAAATCACAGATGAGTTGAATCTTGATTCGATTCCTGATTCAACGGCGGATGATTCGAAGACCGAAGTTGCGGATTTGGCAAACGACAAATTCAGTTTTGACAATGCGGAAGTCGTTAACGAAAACGGACCGGACCCAGCTGACGCAATCGTTGCGGATGAAAGTGCCCTTCCAAGTTTTGAAGAACTTAATAAAGAACTTGATGCAGAGGAGACTGTAGCTGAGTCTGATGATATTCCTGCTGACGATACTACGGTCAACGATGATTTTGCAGACAATAAGTTTGATGCAGACGGACTTGATGTGCCTGCTGAGTCTTCGTTCGTTGATCCGCTTAACGAGTCCGAGGCTGTTAAATCCGTTGATCTTGAAAATCCGTTTGAAGAGACTGTTGAAGACGAAAAGCCGGGCGAGACTTCTAATGAAGACTTGTTCGATACAAGTGCGCTAGATGCGCCTTCATTCGACGACTTTGGAAGTGACAATACCGAATCTGCGGATGACAAATCTGCTGATATTTCAGAAGAGACACTTCCTGATTTTGGCGACTTCTCAATTCCAGAAGATGATAATAATGCAGAAAAGAATGCCGTTAGTGGCGGAGCTTCCGCAACGGGACTTTCTGGACTTTTGACAAAGGATGACCTTGACGATCCAATCTTCAAGAACACTGATTCTGACCCGGTAAGCGAGTTTGATACGAGTGCTCTCGACAATGATTCATTTGACAGCACTGATTTTGGTACAGACTTCAATGACTTTGATTCTACCAAAACCGATTCTGGAATTGCCGCAGCTGGTTCGTCAATGGACTTCTCTGATTTGTACGACAAAGAGACTTTGAATGGTGAGCATGCCGACATTTACGCTGATCACGAGGAAACAAAAAAGAAGACAAGAGTTCCTGTAATCATTTGCGTGGTTTGTGCGATTATTTGTGTGATTGCAACAATTCTTGTTCTGTTCGTAATTCCGTCTAAGTACAACTTGATAAAATCTCGTAATACTCGCTACAGAGATGAAACGAATGTTACGAACGTAACGAATGTTAAGAGCGAGCCGAAGGCTGAAAAAACTAGCGAGGAACTTCCTCCACCGCCACCAGCTCCTGTAAGTGAGCCTTTGAACGCAGAGCCGGCTCCAGTTCCTGAAGCATCAACGGAAATAAATCTCTTGCCGCCTGCAGAAGAAACTCAAACACCTGCAAGCGAAACCCAATCGGTTGGTGCGCAAGAAAAAGGTGATTCTGGCGAGGCTGAAAAGACTTCTGCTTCAGAGCCAGCTGCAAACGGAATCAGTGAACAAAAATCTTCTGAACCTTCAGAGCCAGAGCCTGTTGCAGAAAAACCTGCTAAGTCTGCGCCGGTTGCTGTTGAGGATAAGATTGTAATCACTACAGAGCCGGAAAACGTAGTTCCGGTTCCGCAACCTGTACCCGCAAATCCTGAAAAGGATGCCGTTCCGTACAGAATCAAGTGGGGCGACACGCTTTGGGATATTTCGGATTCGTTCTACAAGAACCCGTGGAAGTATCCTAAGATTGCTGATTACAATAGCATTCCAAATCCTGATATAATTATTTCGGGTACAGATATTCTTATTCCTAACGAGTAATGATAAAATAGAGGCTGTTCGACCGTAGTGCTGGACAGCCTTTATTTTTGGAAATATCAATTTATGAAAGTATCTTTTAAAATTAAATCATTTCTCTCTTGTCTTGTTTTTAGTCTTGTTTTTTTTAGTTCATGCAAAGATTCAAAAGCTGATTCTGCAAAGGAAAGACACGAAAACGACTCGTTTTACTTTTTGGGGCTACAGGCCGCTGACAAAGAAGATGAGCCGACTGCCACGCGATATTTTAAGTCTGCGCGAAAAAATGCTTCTCCGCTGATTGCCAAGCGAAGTGCGGAAGCGTTGACTTTGCTCGGAAACGTTCAGGACAGAATGGAAGCTGCTGAATATCTTGCCAAGAAATTTTCTGATGACGAAAGTGATTTGATAATTGCTGGTCGTGAGTTTTTTAAGAATAACGAGTTTGCAAAAGTCATTTCGATTACGAACAAGGTGGATTTTGAAAAATCACCGAACGAATTGATTCAGCTTCGCCTGAATTCTCTCATTGAACGAAACGATTCCCGTTTTATTGATGAATACTTTCGTTGGTGCATTGTCCGCCCGCTTTCGGTTGAGCATCTTGCGCTTTACAGACGGTATCTTGCGCTTACGGGAATTACGCTCAACGAGGATGCCGACCTTGGCGTGGTGATGAATGCTTCAAAATCTTTTTTGACGGACGAGCAAAAAATCCTTGAGTTCCACAGAAACATTCACTCAAAAAATTATAATGTGGCTTTTCCCGAAGTTGACGAAATTCTTGGAATTTACGAGAAAAAAAATGCCCAAATTGAGGATACAATTCTTTCGGACATTGGAAAGGCAAGCTTTTATGGTACGGATAATTTTTATCGTACCGCAATGAAGTTTGACAAACTTGCTGACAAACTTGAAGGAAGTAAAAAATTCTATGCGTATTTTTACGCTGCCCGAATGTACGACAAAGCCGGTCGATACAAGAAGCAGACTTCGAATCGCTTTACGAGTGCCCTTGAGGTGGCGAAAGATGGGGCGCAGTTTGACAACTGCCTTTGGTATCTCCTTGATTTTCAGCTCAGGGCTTCGACAGATGATATTATCGACACGCTAAAACTTTACGGGTCGCAAATAAATGACCCTGAATATTTTGACGATTTTTTTGAGTCACTTTCAGTTCTTTTGATTTCCAGCCAGAAATGGCAGGATTTTTACAGGGTTTGGAAAGAGACTAATTCGAATTTTTCTGGTTACACGACCGGAAAGTACGCTTACATTTCTGGAAGGCTCATTGAGGAAGGCCTTGCGAGGGGCGGGGCTGGCCTAAAAACACGCCAGGCTGTGGACGCGTTTACAATCGCGCTTTCGGAAGGAACGTCGGTCTATTACAAAGTTTGTGCCCTTGAGCGACTGAATATTTTGGACAAAGAATACATAAAATCAATTATGCTTTCGAGAGGCGTTAAGGCTGAACTTGAATCGACTGCTTCCGGGGATGCGAACAAAAATCCTAAGAAAGATGATGAAGTGAATGAAGTTGCTCAGCTTACCGATGCAGGTGCTTTGCTTGCCGGGTATGCGGAGTACGGTTTTCCGCAAAAGATATTTACTGAATGGCTCATAAACCGAAAGACGCTTACTGCGCAAGAGGGAATTTCTGCCGCAAAATTCTTGTCGGCTTGTGGCGAGCATGACACGAGTTACAACGTGCAGAGCCTTAGAATTGCTACGTGGACAAAAGAGAATTCAGTTGGAAAGTTGCCTCGGGAACTTTCGGAGCTTGTTTATCCGAGATTTTTTAAGGCTTTTGTAAAAAAATACTGCGAGGAATTCGGCGTTCCTGAATACGTTATGTATGCCCTTATCCGTTCGGAAAGTTTTTTTGACCCGAATGCGATGAGCGGGGCGGGCGCGATGGGCCTTTCTCAGCTCATGGAAAGCACTGCCGAAGAAGTTGCTAAAAAACTCAAAGTTGATGAATACGATATTTTTGATGCCGAGACGAATATCCGCTTTGGAACATATTACATGTCGTGGTTAATTTCAAAAGCCGAGGAGAATAATATTCTTCTTTCAATGTGTGGCTATAACGGTGGCTCTGGAAACGTTCGAAAGTGGATTCGTGGCTCAAAGCGCGATTGGGCAACGACGGGCAGACCTGCCGCAAAAATTTCTGGAATCAGCTTGGACTTGTGGCTAGAAACAGTTCCGTACGAAGAAACCCGTAACTACGGAAAAAAACTTATTTCAACTTCGGCTCTGTATGGCTGGCTTTACTACGACAAAAATCCGTCGGAAGTGGTAAAAGAGATTTTCGGCTGGGACGTGGAAAAGTGAAAACTGTTAGGTGGTTTCGACAAGCTCAACCACCGCAAGTGCTCGTAAGTTGGCTCGACCACCCCAAAGTTGTTCGCGACTCGCGAGCAACAAAACTTCATTCACAAAACGCGGCTTTCCTTGCAGCTGTGTTTTGTGAACACCTGCAAGTGTACCCACCAACGTGCGAGTTTTCCGTTAGGAAAACTTTGCGGGAAACGCACAAAGTCAACCTAAAGTTTCAAAGTTAACTTGTCGCGTTCCCCGTTTGCGAGTGTCTTGTAAGTAGATTTGTCGCACTCAAAGTTGTCCGCGACCCGCTGGACAACAAAACTGCACGCACAAAATGCGGCTTTCCTTGCTGCTGTGTTTTGTGAACACCTGCAAGTGTACCCACCAACGTGCGAGTTTTCCGTTAGGAAAACTTTGCGGGGAACGCACAAAGTCAACCTAAAGTTTCAAAGTTAACTTGTCGCGTTCCCTATTTTTCTTTATGTCTTCGGTCAAGTTCGTTGTAAACGTCTTTCCAAGTTACACCTTCTTTGTACATAAGGACGCTCACAAAGTAAAGCAAGTCTGCCGCTTCCCAAATCACTTCGTCTTTTGATTCGGCATCGTCGGTAAGCTCTTCTGCTTCTTCCATAACTTTTTCGCGAACACGTTTGTCGTCGAGGGTTGCGGTGTAGCTTCCTGGCCGCGGATTTGCGAATCGTTCCGAAATCGTTCCGTACAATCTTTCCAAATCTGATTTTGCGTCAGCCTCGCTTGTAAAACAGTTGAAGCTTCCTGTATGGCATACGCCGCCGTGCGGAATTACCGTTGCAAGAACAGTGTCCCTGTCGCAGTCCGCGCGCATTTTTACTAGTTCCAAAAAGTGACCGCTAGTTTCGCCTTTAGTCCACAAAGTGTTTCTTGTTCGGCTAAAGAAAGTGAGTTTTCCTGTTTTAAAAGTTTTTTCAAATGCTTCGTGGTTTGAATATCCCATCATCAGAACTTCGCCCGAAGGAGACTGGGCGATGACAGGAATCATTCCGTCAACTTTTTCAAAATTAAGACAGTTTATGAATGAATCTTTGAGCGAAACCTTGCCTGTATACAAAGCCATTCCGAGCTGCACGTCACAACCGATTTTTTCGAGTTCTGCAATCTGTTCCAGACTGTTAACGCCACCCGCAGCGACTACACGGCATTTTACCGCTGCACGTAGGGCTTTTACGGCTTCCATGTCCGTTCCCTGCATACAGCCTTCTTTTTCTACGCAAGTGAACAAAAGTTCCGAGCAATATTTTTCGGCTTCCTTTGCTCCGTCGATGAGCGGAATATCAACGGTTTCTGTCCAGCCTTTTACGGCGATTTTTCCGTTGATTGCGTCAACCGAGATAATCACGCGCTGTTTGCCGATTGCTTTGTTCAGTTCTTCAAGAAAAGCGGTGTTCAAAATCGACTCCCCGGCTTTTGGAGAAGGATTCCATGCCGCTGAGCCGACGATAACTTTTTCCGCGCCCAAAGAAATCAGTTCTCGCGCTTTTTTTACGTCGCGGATTCCGCCGCCAACGCGAACGTTTCCTTTTCGGAGAAGGGATTTTAAAAGAGCTGTGTTCTTTGTGTTTCCCTTTTCGTCCGTGTTTCGGAGAGCCTGGTCAAGGTCGATTATGGCAACCTCGCCATATTTATCAAAATCAGAAATCAATGCATCAGCATCATCACGCTCTAGCACCAAATCCTTGCCGTTTTTCAACTGGACAACGCGTCCGTCTTTCATATCAATACTTGCGATTACCATAGTGCTTTATTATATCAGAATGATGGCGTATCATGCTATAATCTGTCTGCATTCACACGAGTTCCGCATTACAAACTTGCAAGTGTAAAAAAATTGTCTGCACTACCGTAAAAAGCCGTTTTTGTTCACGCGGTGCAAGGTGCAAGGAAAACTATTGATGCCGCAAAGCGGCTCCCCTTGCAAACGTTCACAAAAGCCGTTTTTTACTCTCGTTCCGACAATTTTTTGTCAACATGCTTATAAAGTGGAAATCGTGCCAGCATTTGAAAATAAACTAGACAACAGGACAATTGAGGAAAATATGAAAAAAATCCTTGCGCCCATGGCAACTTTGAGCCACGAGGCTTTTAGAAGATGTGTCGCACGTTTTGGTGGCTGCGACGAATATTTTACCGAAATGATAAACGCAGGTTCTTTGATTCACATGGGACCTTTTGAAAAATTTTATTTGATGAGCGGGCCTGAGCCAGAAAAAATCGTCTGGCAGATTACCGGCAGCCGCACAGATTACATGACCGAAGCCGCAAGAATCCTTTCTGAGCGAGAAGGGCTTGGAATTGACATAAACATGGGCTGCAGCGCACCTCAAATTGCGAATACCGGAGCCGGCGTTGCGTGGATGCTGAAGCCACTCGACGAAACCCGAAATCTCGTAAAAAGCGTAAAAACTGCTTCTGGGCAAAAAAGACTTTCTGTAAAACTTCGCTTGGGCGATGAAAATTTTACCGAGGAAAAACTTTTTGATTTTTGCAAAATGCTCGTTGACGAAGGTGTTGAGATGCTTACGCTCCATCCACGCACAAAAAAAGAAAAGTAACCGTGAGCATAGCCGCTGGCAGATTGTTGAAGATTTGGCGAAGAAATTTCCAAAAATTCCTGTGATTCTGAACGGAGACATAAAAGACAAAAAATCTTATGATGATGCAATAAAAGCCTCTCCGTCAGCAAGCGGAATTATGATTGCGCGTGCCGCGGCTCAAAAACCCTGGATTTTTGCAGAGCTTTCACTTTTGCTCACCGATGCTCGCATTGACTGTGAGCAGCTTGCGCTTGATTTTATAAACGACGTTGAGGAGTGTCAGCCAGAAGAATTCTGGAAAACCCGATTGCAACGGTTCTTTGCGTATTACTGCCTGAATTTTAGCTTCGCGCATTATTTTCAGACTCAAATGCTCAATGCCAAAGACAACGACGACGCACGTGCAAGGGTAAGAGCCTATTTTGAAAAATGCCCAGACGATAAAATTCTTTTTCCAAAATCGTAAAGAAGGCAATTATAAACTTGCGAGAGTAAAAATCTGTTGGTCGCCCGTTGCGCCGTTTCGATAATCTTTTCCAGAATTGATAGATTTCAATAGGGAAAAAAGTATTATCTTTTTGAAGAATTCTAATTTATAATTTTATCGATGAGATTTTTTTTTGTAATTGGCTCAATAATCTTTACAGTTTTACTTTCATACAGTGCATTTGCGATAGCTTTTAAACGTGAAAGCATCGCTATGCCGCTTTTAAAATTGAACATTGCGGTCCTTTTAGCTCTCATCTTTTATACAATCCCAATCATTTTTCCGGACGAAAAATATTCAAAAATCGTTTTTTCGCTTTATCTTGCGGTTCTGGATTGGATTTTGTATCTGACATTTGAATACGCGTGCGTTTTTACCGAACAGTCGGCTTCGTTACGAAAAAACAGGCTTTTTAAAATGGTGCTTTTTGATTTGGCGATTATCGATGGATTTTCAATCCTTACGAATTCGTTTACGGCGCACGTTTTTAAATTGCAAGCCGTTTATGAAGGTTCAACGTTTTCTTACTGGGCTATTCACTACGAGTTTTTCTTCTATATTCATGCTTTTTTGTGCTACATTATGGCGTTGAGCACAATTCTGGAATTGGTGCGAAAATTATTGCGTTCCCCGAAAATTTACAGAAAAAATTATCAGATTCTGTTGATTGCGTTTATTACTACGTTGATTTTGAATGCACTTTTCGTAACTTTTGGACGAATCACAAAAATCAATTATTCGGTCTTTTTGTATTCAATTCTTACGATTCTGGCTTTTTATTTTTCTTTTTATATTGTTCCTGCGGAAGCCGAAATTACGACTTTTTCGCAAATTACGGAAAATCAGGAAAGCGGACTTTTGTGTTTTGACGCGGACGGCAAGCTGATTCATGCGAACAAAAAGGCAACTTTGCGAATTCGCGACGACAAAAGAATCCTTGAGCAGATTGAGCTTTTCAGGAGTCTGAATTACGACAGAATTACCCGCGAAATCGAGTTCAACGTTGTTCCGACCGGAAGATTTTCTGCCGAAAAGCGTTTGTTTTTGGAGATTTTTAGAAATATTCGTGATTCCAAAAACAGGCTCATCGGAAGTTACATAAAATTTGATGATATTACGGATGAACGCAAACGGCTCGAAGAAGAAACTTACAATTCAACTCACGATTCTCTTACCGGACTTTTGAACCGCAAAACTTTCTTTAAGCGAATGTGCGATATAATCCGAAACGACAGCACGACTCCGCGAATGCTTCTTTGTACCAACATAAAAAATTTTAAACTCGTGAACGATCTTTTGGGCGAGCATTTTGGGGATGAGCTTTTAAAACGGCAGGCCGAGCAGCTTGCCGCAATCAAAATGAACGACGTAATCGTCGGAAGAATTTCTGGCGACAAGTTTGCAATTTTGATGAACAAGCGCGATTTTGACGAAAAAGAAGCTGTAAAAGATACTCAGGCATTGCAGGATTTTATAAAAGGCATAAATTTCAAGCTTCATGTTTATCTTGGCGTTTACGAAATTGCCGACCCTTACGAAAATGTTTCTCAAATGTACGACAAAGCTTTGCTTGCCATAAAAAGCATTCAAGGCGATTATGACCAGTCAATTTCTTTCTACGATTCCGGAATGATGGATTCGCTTGCCGACCGCAAGAACATTACGAATGATTTTGTGTCCGCTCTCGAAGAACGGCAGTTCTGCATGTATCTGCAACCGCAAGTTCGTAGCTCAGACCAAAAACTTATGGGGGCCGAGGCGTTGGTGCGCTGGAATCATCCTGAACGGGGGCTTATTTTTCCTAACTCGTTCGTTGGGATTCTTGAGGATATGGGACTTTTGCACCGTTTGGACAAGTACATTTGGGAAGAAGCTGCAAAGCAGGTTGCCGAATGGCAGAAAAGGGGCATTGACTTGTACATTGCCGTAAATATTTCGGCGAAAGATTTTTATTATCTTGATTTGTACAAGAGTTTTACGGAACTTGTGGAAAAATACAAAATCTCGCCGAAAAATCTAAAACTTGAAATTACCGAGACCGTTCTTATGCACGACATTGACTTGCACAAGACTGTAATCGACAATTTGCAGGAGTACGGCTTCCATATTGAAATGGACGATTTTGGAAGCGGATATTCGTCGCTGAACATGCTTAAAGATATTCGCTTCGATGTAATTAAAATCGACATGGAATTTTTGCGTGAAACAGAAAATACGACCAGAAGCAAAAAAATTCTTACGTCGATTATACAAATGGCAAAAACATTGGGAATTACGATTGTGACGGAGGGAGTCGAAAATGATTCGCAAGTTGATTTTCTTACGGAAATCGGTTGCGATATTTTTCAGGGATATTATTTTTCAAAACCTGTGAGCGTTTTCGATTTTGAATCAAAATATTTGAAAGATTCGCCGGCATAAAATAAAATAAATGGAATCTCCAAAAACTTCAGTTTTTAGAGATGTCCTAAACTCAGGAATACCGAAAAACAAAATGAAAATTTCAAAAATTGTTTATACGATAGTTTTACTTTTAATCGTCTCAGTTTTGATGGTGCTCTTTGCCAAAATTCTTAGGAGCAGGAAAGAACACAAAAAAATACTTTCGATTCCGTGTTTTCTTGCAATCGCCACGAGCATAATTTATCTTGGCTTTTTGATGAGCGAAAAATATAAAATCTCGCTGATTTTTGAAGAACTTTATCTTATCAGCACGCTTTGGCTTGTAATGTCGATGCTATTTTTTACGTTGAAATTTTCAAAACTAAAAAAAACGATAAAGTCGGTTAATATCGGTCTTACGATTTTGGGCGTAATCGATTCGGTTTCAATAATCGCAAATTCATTTTTTCATCATAGTTTTGATTTGGTAAAAATCGTTTCGGTTTATGATTTTTCGTATTGGGGCATTTATCTAAAGAACGTTCATTTTATTCATCTGGGACTTTGCTACGGCATAGCGCTTGCAAACGTTCTTGTGCTTTTTAAAATGCTTATTACGAGTCCGCGATTTTATAAACGACAGTTCGGAATAATTCTTATCGCATATCTTGTTACGGTTATTGCGAATTTTTTGAGCTACAATTTTAATTTCCCGCTGGATTTTTCGGTGCCGCTCTATCCGCTTTTGGGAAGTTTTTTGACGTATTACACGTCATTTGGTTTTCCGAAAGAACTTTTGCAAAAGATTCTGGCTACTTTTTGTCTTTCAATGGACGAGGCTGCGGTTTATTATGATATTGACGGCAGATGCAAATGGATGAATTCTCAGGCGGAAAATCTTTTTAACAGTTACGAAGATGCCGAACAGTACCGCGAGTCTTGGCTCAGCATTCCCCGCGACAATATTTCTGACCAGACGGACAGTTTTTTTTACGGCGGCAAGTCCCATCATTTTCAGGTGGAATACAAAGACACGTCTGATTTAAAAGACAAAAACGAAGGTGAGTTGTCTAAAATCGGTTCCTTTTTGATTTTTGTGGACAAAACGGAAGAAATAAATCAGATTCAGAAGGAGCAATACGAAGGCTCCCACGATGATTTGACAGGTGCGCTTAACCGCTTTGGATTTTTTAAGCAGGTGAACGAGGCTATTTCCCGGAATTCCACGGAAGGCATGATTCTGATTTGCTCGAACATCAAGAATTTTAAAATGATAAACGAGATTTTTGGTGAAAAAGCCGGCGATGCGATTTTAAAGAAAGTCGTTGCGGTAACAAAGGTTTCTGTCGTCAGCGGAATGATTTTTGGCCGCATAAATGATGATAAATTTGCGCTTTACATGCCAAAATCCAGCTTTAAGGAAGATTTTTTCCTTGAAAAACTAAAATCTATGCAGACCGTTACTCTGAACACGCTTTACAAAATTCACTTTCAGTTCGGAATTTACGAGCCACGCAAACGTTTTGAGAATGCCCAGATAATGTTCGACAAGGCCTTGATTGCAATCAATGCTATTTCAAATGATTTGTCACGTGTTTTTGCGCGTTACGATTCGAATCTCATGGACAAGCTTCTTGAAGAAAAAAATATTCTCGGCGAGTTTGACCAGGCGATTGAGGAAGGGCAATTTAAAATGTATCTTCAGCCGCAAATTGGGGTGGACGGTTCGTTTTTTGGTGCGGAAGCCCTTGCGCGTTGGCAACACCCGACCCGCGGATTCATTTATCCAAAATCTTTCATTTCTGTTCTTGATAAAGCCGGGCTTCTTTACAGGCTCGACCGTTATATTTGGGAGCAGGCCGCCCGCCAGATACGCGATTGGAATGAGCGCGGACTTGGCGACGTGCATATTTCCGTGAACGTTTCGGCAAAGGCCTTTTATTTTATTGATATTTACAAGACTTTTACAGGACTGGTTGAAAAATACAAAATCAATCCGTCGCACTTAAAAATCGAAATTACCGAAACTGTAATTATGACGGATTTTAAGAAAGCCATGCTGCTCTTTTCAAAATTGCAGGAATATGGTTTTCAGATTGAAATTGATGATTTTGGAAGCGGATATTCGTCTCTCAATATGCTTAAAGACATTAAGGCTGATATTTTAAAAATCGATATGGTTTTTCTAAAAAAGACCGAAAACATGCGACGGAGCCGCATTATTCTTGAATCGATAATTTCTATGGCAAAGTCCCTTGACATGATGGTTCTTACGGAAGGCGTTGAAGAGCGTGAGCAGGTTGAAATGCTCAAGGAACTCGGATGCGACACCTTCCAGGGCTACTATTTTTCAAAACCGCTCACCCCGGAAGAATTTGAATCGCAATATTTTACTTCGTGATTGTGATTGACTGGTCGGCTGTGAATGACTTGCCAGGTTCAAGTGAAATCAATCCGCCTTTGTTTTCCCATGCGTGATCAGTGTTCTCTGCGTCAGCTGTGCCATACCACGGTTCAATGCAGTTGAAGCCGTTTCCGCTGGCACCTTCCGAACCTTTGCCGCCTTGCCAAACCATAAGATATGGGTAGCCTGCGCAATTTACTTTTACGAGCGAGCCGTCTTTTTTGTTGCGAAGTCCAACCCAGTTTGAGTTGAAAGCAGTAAAGAAATGTCCGTTTCCGAATCCTTCTGCGTTTATTGGGATGATTCCTGCTTCTTTTTCGCCGTAAGGTTTTGTGCAAGGAGCCGTTCCTTCCTCGTCAACTGCGAGCTGGGCTGCGTCGTTCAAGAGAACTGTTGTGAGAGGCTCTTTCTTTTCAAATTCATATTGGTAGTCAGCGTTTGTTGTTCCTGCGGGGTCGGTGTTTCGTGGACAGCAGAATGCAGTGTGACTTCCGAGGCTAAAAGAAATTTCTGTGGAATCTGTGTTTGTAACGGTGGTCGTAAAAACGAGTCCGTCGTTTTTTAATTCATAATGGGTTTTGAGCGAGAATTTCCACGGGAATTTGTCGGATGTTTCTTCGCTTTCAGTCAGTTCAAAAGTCGCGCTTGTTGCAGTCTGTTCAAGAAGTTTGTGCTCCAAATCGCGGCTCATTCCATTGTTTACAAGGTGATATTCTTTTTCCCCGACAGTGTAGAATCCGTCTTTAATGCGACCTACATGCGGAAAAAGAACCGGTGCGTGGAATTTCCAGATGCTTTCTGGACCTTCAAAAACGTATTGAGTGCCGTCTTTTACGCTTCTAAAAGAATTGATTTCGGCACCGTGGGTGTTCAGGACAACTTCATAGTTGTCGTTTTTTAATGTAATAGTCATGCAATAAGTTTATGCCAAACCACCTTTACGGACAATATGGCTGAAAGATTTTTTTAGTTGAAAAACTCGTGTGGACGCGAATCGACTCAGCGGTTAAACTAAAAGTCGGAATTGAATCAAGGGGGTCTTGAAAAACTCTGTTAGTTTTTCGAAGTTCCCTCAAAAAAAGACAAGGGGCAAAAAAATGAATTACACGGCAGCGTTGATTGGAACTGGAAGAATCGGTTTTTCGCTTGGTTTTGACAAAAAACGTGAGCAGCCTGCGAGCCACACGATGGCTTTGTTGCAGAACAAAAAAATTGATTTGATTGCAGGTTGTGATTCTGATGAAGAAAAACTTGATGCTTGGAAAAACTTCGTCTCAAAAAAATCACATCGAAAAGATATAAAAACTTTTCAAACGAGCGAGTCACTTTTTGCTTCTGTGCACCCCGACATTGTTACCGTTGCGGTAAACGAAAACTCTCATCTTTCGGAATGCATTAACGCAATCAATTCTAAACCAAAACTTGTGATTCTTGAAAAGCCCGTTGCACTGGATTCTCTTGAAGCCGAAAAAATCCGTTTGGCGACGCAAAAAAATAACGTGCCTGTAATGGTGAATCACGAACGCCGATTTTCGGCTGACTACGTTGCGGCAAAAGAATTTCTTTCAAAAATCGGGGAAATTCAGAGCGTAAAAGCGAATCTTTTTTCGGGACTGCGTGTTTACGGCGAAAAATACGAAGCGAGCGGAGCGTACAGTCTTCTTCACGACGGCACTCATCTCGTGGATATCGTTCATTTTCTTACGGATGAGGAATTAAAAAATCCGATTGTAACTGGAATTTTTAAGGACGAGCAGGGCGACGTGCGGAATTTTGAGGCCCATTTTGAGACAAAAAAAATCCCTGAAATCACTGTGTCTATGAGCGGGCGGAGCAAATTCTTTGCTTTTGAAATTGATGTTTTGGGCACTCTCGGCCGGATTTGCGTTGGTAACGGCTACGCAAAATATTATCTTCGTGAGGAATCAAAGTTGTATTCTGGATTTTATTCACTGACGAATCAAAAAATCAAATTGCCAAAAAAGACGGGTTATTTTTCGAATATGATTCAGAATGCGGTGGACTTTTTGGACGGAAAATCCACTCTAAAAAGTCCGCTGGAAGATGCTATAAAAGATTTAAGAGTACTGGAAGAAATCCGTGCACTTTTGAAAGATGAAAATTCTGCTTCAATCCGTTCTGCGACCAATTGTCGTTGAAGAAACTTATTTCATCTCTCCCAAAATTGCGAGCGGGGGAGAGCAACAAAACTGCCCCACGAAACGCGGTTGTGCTTTTCGCCGTGTTTCGTGAGCCTCTGCAAGCATAGCCACCAGAGCGCGAGTTTTCGAAAGAAAACACACGGGGAACGCACAAGTCAGCTTCTACTCCCAAAGTTGCGAGCGAGGCGTGAGCAACAAAGCTACCCCCACGAAACGCGGCTATGCTTTTCGCCGTGTTTCGTGAGCCTCTGCAAGTATACCCACCAGAGCGCGAGTTTTCGAAAGAAAACTCGCGGGAAACGCACAAGTTGACTTGTATTCGTAAAGCCAGCTTTCAGCGTTTCCGTTATTTTTGCAATTCTGGCTTGAATCCGAGGACAGACTCTACGTTTCCGTAAAGAGCAGCTTCTTTTGAATTCAATTCCTGAAGTCCGCTTACAATCGAAGCGCCTGCACCCTTTGCGTTCTGAACGCGGAAGAATGCCTTGTCAACAGTGTTAACTGAATCCCAGTCATTCCAAGCCTTTTTGTTCAAGAATTTTGTAAAGTCACAGTCCAAGTAAACGGTTTTGCCAGTTGCAGTTTCGCTTGTAGCTGAACCGCCAACCCAAGTTCCGCGACCAAGAGTTACGCGTTTTCCGTCTTTGCTTTCTTCAAAGGCTTCATCAGCAGTAATCAGGCAGTTCTTGAAAACATAACCGTTTGCATATCCTGCTGTTGATTTATAGCCAGTGTCGGCTGCCGCCGCGGCAACGATGATTCCGCCGTTCGCATAGTTGATTGTGTGAATCTGGCAGTGGTCAAATACAGTTGTGGCCCCACCGCAAATGTAGTCAACGTCACCTTCAATGTAGCTATCTTTCATGTAGATTCGGCCGCTTCTAAAGTAAATCGTGTCCTGCTGACCGAGGAAAATACAGTTGTCGATGAACGCACGGTCAACTCCGAAGAGACCGAGAGTTTCTGAACGTCTTTCTGAGCCGCCCCAGAGTTTGTTCCATTCAGCACCCTTGTTGTAGAGAGTGATGTTTACAAGGTTAAAATATGCGTTTACGGCTGGTTTTTCTGGAATAGAAGCCTTTTCGCCAGGATTTGTGGTAGTTCCCTTTGGAAGGTAGTTTACTTCAACGAGAATATTTCCGTTGATTCCGCCAGTGTCTGCTTCGTAGCCGTAAATAATTGTTTTTGCAGGATCTGTTCCGATGAGCGAAATTCCAGGTTTTGTGATTACGAGTTTTTCGTAGTAAAGTCCAGGCTGAACGAGAATTGCAGAGCCTTCCGGAACTGCGTCAATTGCAGAAGCAATCGTCTTGTATTTTTCGTTGGCACCGACTTTTGCGGCAAAAGTCATTTCTGGAACAGAAGGATTTTTGCGGGTTACTAAAGTTTCGTTCTGCGAGTATGGAAGGGCGGTTAAATCGAGAGTACCGTTTTCAATTTCGCTTCTGTCCATAAAACTGTCCGAAAGACCAACTTCTTTTCCCTGAATGTTGATTCCTGCTGGCTTTTTAGCAGGTCGCTTGCTTTTTGGGCCAGAATCTTTTGAGCAAGTCGGCATAACAGAAAGGTCAACCTTTGAGTTCGCTTTTTTTGCAAGTTCAGCAATCGGTGTGTTCTCAACGTCTTCGTCAAGTACTACGAGAAGATATGCGTAACGTCCGAATGCATTCGTAGAGCTGTCGTTGTCACCGAATTCAAGGAAGTTTCCTTTTCCGTTCAGGTAAGCTGTTGCATCGCTTTCTGAATCCGTGAACTGCAACGGATGGTCAACGTTAACTTTTTTGCAGGTGTCTGTGTGAACGACTTTTCCGTCTATAAGAAGTTTTGAAGTCATTTTTTCAGGATCTGCGACGTCAAAAATCATTCGGTATTCGTGCCAGTCACTTACAATGTCAATCTGCTTGTTGTTTTCGTCGCGTAGGCGAGACATGCTCTTTGAGCCTTTAATCTGGTTCGAAGAATTGTGGCGGAGCAATGTCTGGTATTCACCTTTCATTACGTAGCCAAAAAGAATTCCGTAAGGAGTCGTGTTTTTGTCCGGGTCAACTGCACCCTGAGCGGCAAAAATCAAGCTGACTTTCTTTTCGTTTCCAGAGAGAGGAAGAACGAGAGCGTCGTTAACGCCGTCGAGCGTGTTGAATTTAAGAACTTTGCGTCCCTTTATGTCAGAATTTACAAGTTCGTAGTGACCTTTTTTCTTGTCACCCATAATCCAGCCAGATTTTGCCAAGTCTTTTTCTGCGTCTTTTTTATTGCCTTTTCCCGGAATGTAGAGGTTCCAGTTTTTTGTAGGTGTCATTGCTTCGCGTGGAGAAGGTTTGGCAGACAGCGGTAGAGCTGTGCTTGCAGCAAGAAGTGCCGCAAGAAGAACTTTGCTCATTTTTTTCATGAAAAATTCCTCCTTGTTTTTCATAAAACTTTTTTATTTACATCTATTTTATTATCTGTTTTCTAGCAAATTCTGATTCAAATTTAGATTTTAGATTCCTAATTCCTTTTTTGCACCGAGCAAATCTGCTTTTGAGGCGAGGGCCGCTTTTTCTGCAGCGTCAGCCAAATCTTTAAGGCAAAGGTTTCCGCTTTCAACTCTGTCCGCAAGGTCTGCGTCCTTTTTCCATGCGCAGAGAATTCCACGGCTTGAATTTACCGTTCCGCCAGCCTTGTCCAAAAGCGTCGCCGCGATTCTTGCAGCTCCGCCCTGAGCGCCGTATCCAGGAATCAGGAAGAACATTTCTGGGTAAGCGTCGCGAAGAAGCCGTGCGTCGCTTTCTTCGGTACAGCCGACTACCGCACCGATTGGAGAGCATTTCTGTTCCGGGTAAAATTCCTTGAATTCAGTTCCGAGGCGGGCAAGTTCGTTTCCTGTACGGTCAAGGACACGTCCGCCGTTTTTGAGTTCCTGCTGTTCAATATCCGTCATTCCTGGATTAGAAGTTCTCAGAAGCACGAACATTCCCTTGCCGCCGTTTTGCGGGGTTGCGTATTCTGCGAACGGCTTTAGAGTGTCGAATCCCATGTAAGGATTTACTGTAATGATGTCTGTTTCAAATTCTCCGGAAAAATGTGCCCGTGCATAGGCTTTTGCGGTGTCTGCAATATCGCCGCGCTTGATGTCGGAAATCGCGATGAGTCCTGCATCCTTGACGGCTTTTATTGTATCAACGTAGGCTTTTAAGCCTGCAAGTCCCATTGCCTCGTAATAGGCAATCTGAATCTTGCAGCAGCAGGCAGAATTGTCTGCCGCAATTCGTCTGATGATTTCTTTGTTATAAGCAAGGATAGCTTCTGCAGGCGAGCCGAGAACTTTTAAAAGTGGGGCTGGTAAATAAGATGGATCTGTGTCCAATCCAACGCAAAGTGGTCCGTTTTTGGCTGCAAGTTCCTGCAGCAATTCCATGTTATGTTTCATGCCTTTGATTTTATCATTTGAAAAGCCCACCAACAAGGGCATTGAAACGAGGATTTCCTTGCGGGTGCAAAGTGCGCTTGCCGGGAAACAAGGGCATAGATAGAACTGCCAGAAACTTTGTTTCATTCGGTCGATGAGCGAGGTTGAAGTGACAATCTCACTGTATGTGGTGATTTCGACTCCGCTCAGCCATCGCCTTCATTCTTTTTGAATAGCCCCATGACGATTTTTTCGGCTCCGAGTGACAAACAAAAAAGCCGCCCGTTATTTTTTAGGCGGCGTAAAAACTAGATGAAAATCCTTAAAAATTTACTGTCGTGTATAGACTTCCTCATCATCTTCTTCATCAGTAGCTGGCAATGTTAGCGTTGTGCCACTAATTGTGGCTTGAAAAGTTTCTTCGCTTGTTACAGCTGTAAGAGGAAAGTCTGAATTTGTAAATGTAACAGAAGATTTGCCGGCGGCAACAGCCTCAGTAACTTTGGTCTCCATCACACTTTCATCTGTATTAGCCTCTTTTTTTGTTGTGAAAGAAACTGTTCCATCGGCTGTTGGGTTTCCAGAATACGTTCCGGTTGCAAAAACCATATCAATGACATAATAGAAATCAGAACCTTCCCCAATAACGTCTTTAATGCGGCCGCTTGCCTTAAAAGTATTGTCCGAATAGCAATAAATGTAGCTATAGTTATCAGCGTCCACGGAAGATTTGTATGTTGCAACTAAGCTAGGGCCATTATCATCGTCATCATCTGAACATGAGACAAAAGACGAAGCTACGAATCCTGCTGCAATGAATGCCAAAAGTGCCAGCAAAATTTTGTTCAACTTTTTCATAAAAACTCCTTTATTCTAACTTAGAATTATCTGTTAGAATTTTTATATTAACTATACAAAAAAAAAGTAACCGGACGCAAGCGTTAAAAAAGTTGAGAAATCAAAACAGCGTGACAAAATAAAATTTACAACCGATAATTTTAGTATGATAAAACAAAAATACTTCGCAATATCGTCATTTTTTTTGATTCTTTTTGTATTGCTGATTCCTAGAGTTTGCGCGCAGCCGGCCGCTTTGCCAAAAGAAAATGCTGCCGAAATGCGTTCCCAGTTTGTTGAATACGGAAAAGTTTTTCTTGGGAAGCCTTATAAGGCCGGCGGAATCGGGCCGGATTCTTTTGACTGTTCGGGATTTGTTTATGCGTCTGCAAAAGGCTCAATCGGAATAGACCTTCCGAGAACCTCAAGAGCACTTTATTCATACACCAGCCGAATTGAACTTAGCGATTTGCAGGCCGGCGATTTGGTTTTTTTTAAGACGACCTCCAGCGGAACGATTTCTCACGTAGGAATTTGGCTTGGAAATGATGAATTTATCCACAGTGCGAGCGACGGTCCAAGAACCGGAATCATCATCACCAATTTAAAAACCGATAAATATTGGAATAAATGCTATGCAGGAGCCGGAAAATTTCTTCCGTCTGTGAGCAAGGAGGTAAAAAATGAGTCTGCTAGTTCAGTAAAAACTGACGATGCGGATTCTGGGAGTTCCCCAAAAAATCTTCAAAAATCAGAAAAATCTGATGGTGAATTGGAACTTGTTACCCCGGACATGCTCGCTTCAAAAAATCAGGATTCATTCCTTTCAAAAATTGTCCTTGATGCTTCTCTTGGAATCGGTTGGAATTTTTTTACCCCCAATTCTGTAAGGCTGAATTTTCGTGGCGTTGACTCGATGATTCATGCCTGCTACAACGGTGAGAATTTTCGTCCGGGGCTTGGAACTTACATTCGCTACGATTCGGACACAAAAGTTATGCAGTTCCCTGTAGTCTTGACGCTTACGCTCGGAGACTACACCAGAATTTTTATGGGTCCGGTAATCACCGCGGGTACGCCTGAATACGACGGCGAGGAAATAAAATCGTCATTTTTTCCGGGAATCATGGGCGTGGCGTGGAACACTCCGAGCCTAAAAGTTGGAAAATGCGGCATTTCTATTTTTCAGGATATTCATTACACTGTATTCAACAAAATGGACGGTACCGCATTGCGAGCAAGAAATAGTGTAACCTCCGGGCTTGTTTTTTCTTCTGGAATAAGGGTATCGCTCCCAATATCAAACATTCTCTAAGGATTAAAAGATGAATTTTTTTAAAACTGCGCACCGTTGTGCAGCCTGGCTGCCGTTGGCTTTAACGGCAGTCTGTTTTTTTTCATGCACACCTCAAATTTCTGTAAAGGCAACTCAGGGAGATGGGGCTAGTATTTCTTTTAAGACTGGATTTTCTGAAAATGCGGCAAAAACTTTGCGCTCGATTTCGGGGCTTCCTGAAAACGGAGCGATTTTTTCGGCTCAGGATATTATTCTTGTGCTCACCGATGCCGGAATCAGTGATGCAAAGGCTTCAACGCCGTCTGTAACTTCTCTAAATGCATCTGGAAACGTCCCTTCCGTGGCGAAGAGTGAGCTTTTTAAGGCAATGGTTCTTTCGCGCACAAAAAATTCACTAACGCTCACAATTGGACCAAAACAGATTCAGGAGATTTACAATCGGCTAGATGACGAAAGCAAGTCGTATTTTGATTTGATGCTCATTCCGTGCCTGATTGGCGAAAAAATGAGTGTAAAACAATACGAGGATTTGCTTTCGTCTATGTACGGCCCAACTTTTGCGAAGGAACTTGTTACAGGAAATCTTTCAATTTTGCTCGAAAGTCCTGACGGTAAAAAGACCAACAAAGTCAGCGTGACTCTCGGTGAACTTTTAACGCTCACTGACGCTAAAAACTGGTCTGTAAGCTGGTAATTTCGTCCAAAATTTTATGCGCAACTTCCGTTTTGCTTAAAAGCGGAAGTTCCTTTACGCCATTTTTGGTGATTATCGTAACCACGTTCGTTTCCGTTCCGAATCCCGCCCCTGAAACTTTTAAATTGTTCGCAACGACCATATCAAGATTCTTTTTTTCGAGTTTTTTCTTTGAATTTTCGATTAAATTCTGAGTTTCCATGCTGAATCCGCACAAAAACTGATTTTTTTTGTTTTCACCAAGATATTTTAAAATGTCCTGCGTTCGTTCAAGTTTTATTGAAAGTTCGTCATCCGATTTTTTGATTTTGTCTTGTGCGCACGTGATTGGTCTGTAATCTGCCACCGCTGCCGATTTTATAACGATGTCGGCTTTTTCGTATTCGTTTTTGATTGCTTCAAACATTTCTTTTGCGGTTTTAACGTGCACCGTTTTGCAGAAAAGCACTTCTTCAAGATTTACAGGACCTGAAATGAGCGTAACGTCGGCACCGCGGGCAGCTGCTGCTTTAGCGACGGCATAGCCCATTTTTCCCGTGGAGTGGTTCGTGATGAATCGTACCGGGTCAATTGATTCTTGAGTTGGTCCCGCCGTAACGATGATTTTTTTGCCGGCAAGGTCTTTTTTATAGGCGATTTCTTGAACTATATGGGCAAAAAGTGTTTCTGGCTCCGGCATTTTTCCGCGTCCGGAATCCCCGCAGGCTAAATGCCCGCTCGCAGGTTCAATAATTTTCATTCCGTATTTTTGGCAAAGTTTTAAATTGTCCTGAGTAATGGGATTTTCGAACATCTGCGTGTTCATTGCTGGAGAAATCATTTTTTGGCAAGTCGAAGCCAAAAACGTGGTCGTCAGCATATCGTCGGCAAGCCCGTGGGCAAGTTTTGCGATTGTATTTGCAGTTGCCGGTGCGACCATAAACAAATCCGCCTGTTTTGCAAGCGAAATGTGAGTCACATCATATTTAAAATTCCTGTCAAAAGTATCGATTAGACATTTATTTCCGGTAAGCGTTTCAAAAGTTATCGGATTGATAATGTTTACGGCATGTTCCGTCATAATTACATGAACATTCGCATGGTTCTTTACGAGAAGGCTTACGAGAGAAGCTGCTTTGTAAGCCGCAATGCTTCCTGTTACACCAAGAATTATAGTTTTGTTTTTCAGCATACTGCACATTTTATTGATAAAAGATATAATTTTCCACATGGATAGCGAAATTGAACAAAGATTTGTGGCACTGGAAATGAAATGTGCTTATATGGAAGATTTTATTGTGCAGTTGCAGCAGGTTTGCGTTGAGAATCAGCATTTGATTGACGTGCTAAGGCAAGAAAACAAGATTCTTTCGGGACGAATTCAGGATTTGCAGGAGAATCTTGAGATTCCGAACCGAAAGCCACCGCACTATTAATATGTGTGCTTGCAGGGCAATATTGCAAGCTTACTGGTGTAAAAAATTGATGGTCGTTCGCTACGCCGCCTAAAAAAATGATGGCTGAGCACAACTACGATTGCCCTGCAGCATGCATTCACGAAATATTAGGAATGAATTTTTAGAGGAATATTATGAACGAAAAAAATGAAAGAATTTCAATTTTGTATGAGGATGAATATCTTTGCGTAATCGACAAGCCAGCGGGAATGCTTACTTGTCCTTATCCTGGAAGTCGTTCTAAAACTGTTCAGGATGTGCTTGAGCAGATTATGCGAAAAAAAGGCACCCTCAACTCAAATCACAAGCCGTTGGTTGTTCACCGCCTTGACCGCGAAACTAGCGGAGTGATGATGTTTGCTTTTACTGAGTCTGCCCAGAAAAAAATTATGGACTCTTGGCACACGATGGTAACGGAGCGACTTTACCACGCGATTGCGGAAAATCCGCGAAACTCCCGCGAGAGCCTTCCTGATTCGGGGCTGATTGACGACGACCTTGCTTTTAACGCGTACAACATTGCTTACGTTCCAAAAAAAGCGACTGGTGCCGAAATTGCGCTCGGAAAGACCGACAACAAAAACGTAAAAACAGTTCCTGCCCGTACTCATTTTAGAATCGTTGAACGCGGAAAAACTCACAGCCTTTTTGAGCTTTCGCTCGACACCGGAAAGAAGAATCAGATTCGTGCCCACTTGGCGAGCAAAAACTATCCGCTTGCAGGCGACGAAAATTACCGCGCGCAGACAGACCCGTTCCGCCGAGTGTGCCTACATGCCCGAACGCTTGAATTTGTGCACCCGTACACCCAGAAAAAGATGATGTTCCAGGTTCCGGAACCAGAAAGTTGGCTCGAATACGTTAAAAATGGCGATTCGCATCCAGATACGCCTGCCTGGCGACAAGAAAAATCACGCTCTTCAAAACGCACTCGCGAATCAAAGAACGTGATTTTGGGACCAAGACGAATCACAAAAAAAGATAAGGCTCATTCAAACTTTATTGAAATTGGTAAACGTGGCAAACGTTAATGGAAAGTTTGGAAAACTGAATTTTTTCGAATTTCCCTAGTCTAAAATCCGACGCGCTACAGCTCAGAAAATTTTTCAATTAGCTTTGTTGGGGTGAGCGCGTAATCGCATTTTGCTTTTTGGGCGGCAAGGGCATGTGCAAGCGAGGCCGAAACCGCGGCGTCAACAGCTTTGTAATTTTGTGCGAGGAGTGCGCAAATCATGCCCGAAAGCACATCTCCGCTGCCGGCTTTTGCAAGGCTCGGCCGCCCGAACGGATTCACCATTATGAACATCTTGTAGCCGTCAAAACAACCGATAACCGGATTTGCACCTTTTACGAGCAGTACGCTTTTTGGGTAAGTTTTACAGAATTTTTCTATCAATTCAACTTTGTTTGTAACGCATTCTTCTATTGAATACTCGCCGAATCCGCAGGTTTTTAGAACCGCCTTAAATTCCTTTGGGTGAGGCGTCAGAACGGTTCTGTGGCAACGAGCGTCCAAAAATGCTTTTAAGTTTTCTGAATAGCAGGCGTCCGCATCAATAACGCAATATGTATCCTTGTGTTCAATAAGATAGTCAAAATATTTCTGCGTCGCTTCTTTTTCCCGCCCTAGCCCCATGCCAAAAGCGATTGCCTTTGCTTTTTCTGGAATCGCGTTCGAAATCATAAGTTCGCACGGAAAAAGTTCAGGACTGATTTTGTTTTCCAAATCCGTAATCGTTACAAGACCCGCGCCAAAATTCAATGCCGCACTTCCGGCAAGAATGGCGGCACCGCGTTTTTCGCCGACTGCAATCACTGAGTGACCGAAAGAACCTTTATTTACGTTGTTGAATTTGCGGTGCGGAAGAATCATGTCCGATTCTTCAAGAAGTTCCGCGACTTTTAAGCGAGAATTGCTTGAATTTTCAAAAAGTCTTCTGCTGACTCCAAGCTCCGCACACTCAATTTTGCCAACAAAATCTTTTGCCGCATCGCTGAACAGCGAAAGTTTGTGGGCACCCATTGTGAGCGTTAAGTCCGCATGAAAAACCACGTCCGCAACCGTTCCGTCCTCTCGGAGTCCTGTTGGAATATCGCATGCAATTTTGTAACAGTCGTAAAAATTTACGTCATTCAAAAGAATTTGCAGATTTTCGCTTAAGTCACCTTTGAATCCAGCTCCAAAAATACAGTCAACTACAATTCCTGTGTTCGCAAGGAACTCCAAAGTAAAGTCATTAAGGTCAAAAAAAGGTGTTCCGCATTTTTCTGCACGTTCCGCCTGCAATTTGCACAAGGCTGATTTTGGCTTTCCGCATTGGAAGACGATGATGTCAAAGTCGATTCTTAACCTGCGGGCCAAAGTGTAGCCGTCCGCTCCATTATCACCTGTTCCGCATAAAATAAGAATTCGGCGTTTGCAAGATTCTGTCTGAAAGTGCTTGCGGATAACGGATTCGAGCGAAGCCGCTGCGTTTTCCATCATAACTTCTTCTGTGAGACCGTAAGCTGCTATGCAAGCTTTATCCAATTTTCGCGTATCTTTATAAAGGTTCTGCATGATTTTAAATTATACAACGCAATCAAAAAAAATCAATTTTTTTAAGTTTCGATTAATATTCTGACTTAAATCACTCGTTTTTCGAGCCATTTTCCTGATTTGAATCTCACGAGGAACATTGCGCCCCTAAAAATCCAGTCGAGGTACATTCCGAACCAGACGCCGTAAAGCGCGATGTCTGTTTGATTCGGGAATTTCCACAAAAGCCACTTTGAAATTAAGAAGCTGAAAAGCACTCTAAAAGCCCACATGCTGATGTTGCTGATAATCATTGTGTATTTTGCGTCACCTGCCGCGCGCAAAATGTTTGGCATTGTGAATGACATTGGCCAGAAGAAAATGTTCGCGCACATGCACGTTCTGATTACGCCGATTGCAAGAACTTGTGCTTCTTCAGAAATCCTGAACAAAGGAACGATGATTGGACATGTAAAGAAAATGATTGCCGCGATTACAAACATTCCTGCATACGCGGTCTGCATCATTTTCTTTCCGTAAAACTTTGCCTGTTTTTTTTCGTCCGCACCGATGCACTGTCCGATTATCGTTACGCTGCCGAGTCCAATTGCGCTTCCCGGAATGTTTGAAAAACTTGCCAAAGTGTTTGAAATTGAATTTGCAGTGATTGCAAATGTTCCAAAACCGCTCATAAATGATTGAACGAGGATTTTTCCGATATGGAAGACTGAATTTTCGATTCCGCTCGGAATTCCGACTTTCAGAATCCGTTTTATCATTTTGCCGTTCCATTCAAATTTCCAGATTCTGTCAAAGTAGATTTCGTTTTTGTTTTTGTTGCAAAGAAGGAAGAGCATGATTCCGGCCCCAAAAAATCGGCTTGCAAGCGTTGAAATTCCTGCTCCGTCCACACCGATTCCTGCTCCGTAAATCAAAATTGCGTTTCCGGCAATGTTAATAAAATTCATTCCGACACTGACTTTTAAGCTCAGCTTTGAATTTCCCATTGACCTAAAAAGTGCCGCGCAGCTGTTATAAACTGCCAAAAAAGGAAAAGAGATAAGAATCCATTTGAAGTAGTCGAGCGCGCATTGAAGAACGTCTGGTTCTGCTTTGCCGTAAAGCGCGCTTAAAATAAGCTTTTGAGTCGGAAAACAAAGCACGACGATTAAAAAGCCTACTATTACGGAGATATTTAAAAGTTGCTTTGCCGCTTTTCGTGCATCTGCCGGGGATTTGTGTCCCAAGTATTGCGAACTTACGACTGCACCGCCTGTTGCAAAAGCGGCAAAAAGCTGAATCATAAGCTGGCTGAATTGGTCAATGAGCGAAACTCCGCTGACTCCGGCATCTCCTACAGAAGAAATCATAAGCGTGTCACACGCACCGATTGTCATTGCTAAAAATTGCTCTGCAACAAGAGGCAGAATAAGTTTTACTAAATAGGATTGATTAAAAAGTGGTTTTTCAATTTTTTCTACCATAATATCGAAGCAAATTATAATAATTCTAGAAATAAAAGTCAGGTAGGAGATGCACGTTCACAAGTACCCGCCTTCAGTTTATTTTCCGTGGCTGAGTGCTTTGTCCTCTTTGCCTGCATAAGCCCGTCCTAGAGATTTGCGATTTCTTCGGGGGTTAATCCTGTCCACTTTGCAATCTGAACAGCGGAAATCCCATCAGCAAGCATGGCGCGGGCAGTTGCAATCTTTTCTTGAGCAATTCCCTGTTGCAATCCCTGAGCAATTCCCTGAGCAATTCCCTGTTGTATTCCCTGGGCAATTCCCTGCTGCATTGCGGCATTGAGCCCTGAGCGGATGTCGCGCTCAAAAGATTCCTGCTTCCACTGCGCTATCCAGAGCGCCTTGTTTTTGCTGATGTTCGAAAGCGATTTCTTTGCCTGCATAAGCCCGTCCTCCTTGCTGGTGAGATTTTTGATAAAGTCCTGCTTTTTTGGGTTGTCGGCGTCTTTTAAGAACAATGCCCAATTTTCTAATTTTGAATTCGTGTCTATAGATTTCTCCAGTTTTGTGATTTTTGGAAGCTCTATAAAAACGACATTCAGCGTGTTGGAAAGCTCAAGCCCGTCTTTCGTGCGCATTGCATAGCGGTTTATGGCATTCCTGCTCTTCGGCGTGTAGTGGAAGTTCAGGACCGTAATCTGGAAGACAACGGGCGCGGACTGCCAGTCATCGCCTTTTTCGAGGTAAGTGGTCTCAAGGCGGGCAACATGATATTCGGCACGCTTTCCGTAGTCATATTGCTGGTCGAACGCCTGCATCTCAATCTCGGCCATTCTCCCGTCGTCGAGCACGCAGGCTATGTCGTAGCTCACGTTGCGCTGGCCGTTGTACGAAACGGGCGCGTCGTTCGCCGTCAGCTCGAAGGATTTTATCTTCTCTTCTGTAGCCGCTTCCAAAAACGAGTGCAGGGCCGCCCGCGACTCTTCCGTTGGCTGAGTGAACATTGCCTTGAAAGTCGAGTCGATGCGCGGGTTTAGCAGCGCACCTGTGTGCATCTGAGAGACATATTCTTCTTCGGAAAGGAATTTTGAACCGTTCATGGCTTTAGTATAGCACAAAAATAGGATTTGATATAAGGAATGTCCGTAAATGGGGCGAAGTATTTGAGATTCCGAAACACGTTCGGAATGACGGATTTTCATGTCATGCAGAACTCTCAATGCACGTCATTCAGAACCTGCAAGACTCGTCATGAAGAACTCGTAAGCACGTCATGCTGAACTTGATTCAGCATCTGCCTCTCTGCCATAAAAGAGATTCCAAAATAAATTCGGAATGACAAATCGGCCAGTTGCAAAAAGTAGAAAATGCGTTGGCTTTAGCACGGCCGAAATCAACAATAAAAACAAAAAAGCCCCTGCACGGAATTTGCACAGGGGCTAAACAACATGTATTAAAAAACTGGCATTAAAATTTTAGCAGTTCTTATTACATCTTAATGCGGAGTACAACTGGGATGTCGAATGTTCCCTGAGCTCCACCGTCTTTTGGGTTCAAGTAGTGAACATAGCGGAGTGCTGTTGTAACAGCAGCGTTCTTTCCGGCAGAGATTTTTGCACGGCCAGAAACGTTGAGGTACTGTGAGCCGTCATCTTTAACATCGTCGTTGTTGTCGAGGTCTGTGTTGAAGTATCCGAGGTCGAGGGCAGCTGTGAGCAAGTCGTTAACTTTGTAACTGAACTCACCAGCAACCTGCATAGCGTTTTCTGCGTCTGCATCTTTAACAGAGAGAGATTCGTATTTTGCACCGAGTGCGAAAACTGCTTCTGAAGTGATGTTGTACTGAGCGCGGAAGTCAACAGCGAATGCTGAATCGATTACGTCCTTCATTGTTCCGTATGTGAAGCCAACTACAACATTCTTTGTGTTTGGAATCATCAATGGAGTTACATAGAGACCGAATCCGTAAGCCTTGTTGAGTGGGTTCTTGAAGATGAAGTCGAATTTCGCCAAGTCTTCTTTTTCCCAAGCAACTTCTGCAACGTATCCTGCTGACTGGGCGAATTTGTTTCCGTCTTTGTCAGTGTAGCTGTCATAAGGTTCTGATGATACAGTTGCAGGTTTTGAACTATCACTGTTAGTAGCGTTTTCTGTGAGACCCGCACGGAGCAAGAGTTTTCCGCCACCAATGTCATCGAGAGTGTACTCACCGAGCAAAGCGTGGTTCTTCTCACCGTTTGGTCCAGCAACGTTACCGAAGTCAACAAGCCAGTTCAAGGATGAAATTTTTGTAAGCGCGTTTGTGCCGTCAACCTTCAATGCACCAAGACCGTTCTTTGAAGAAATACCCATTGTCTTAGAGAACTCTTCATCGAGGATACCCTGCTCTGTAGCAGTGTAGTTTCCGCGGTTTGTGTAGCGGAGGTCGAATTTTCCGCCAGTCAATTTGAATGCGCCCCAGTTGAGCCATCCGTAGTAGTTGTCAACAGCGAAAGAGCTGTCTGAACCGTTTACTGTGAATTCCGTCACAACACCTGCAAAATCAGTGCTTCCTTTGACACCGAGAGTATCTTTGCTTCCGCCGAATCCGTCGAGATCCCACAATGTTGAGCTGCTGTAAGCATCTTTAGCGTCTGTTTTTGTGTAGTTTGTGATGCTGTAAAGATTTGGTCGAACACGAACGTTATTTGTTACTGTTACTTCTGCAGTAGCCAATGAAGCTGCAACAGCTGCCAATGCAACTGCACTAACGATTTTTTTCATAAAAAATCCTCCTATTTTTTTGTGACAGTTTTGAACCAACGGTTTTATTAAACAGTCACTGTATTCTCAATATTAAACCACTTTTTTTCTAGCAATGTTCAGTTTTTTCAATTTTCTGTCATTTTTGCTAAAAAAACGTCATAAACTACAAAAAATTCATATTTAGAATCAAATTAGTTATTTATTTGTCTGCCAGGAATTCTATCGGTGAAGATATTAAAAAAATAAGTGAATTTTGATGATTTTTTTTTAGAAAATAAGTACGGAAAATTTCAAGAAAGTTAAAAAGGGGATTCAAAATTCATTTTTGTCATGCAGAATTCGCAATCCATGTCATGCACAACTCGCAAGCGTGTCATGCTGAACTAGTTTCAGCATCTGCATTTGAGATTCCGAAGCCAGTTCGGAATGACGGGTTCTAAATTTTGCGTGACAAAGTTCCACGCTTAAAAGAAAGATTCTCGGGAAAAGCAAGATTTACACAAATTTTTGACTTTCAAAAACAAACACGAAATTGAACCCATAAAAAATATTTTGTATTTTTCAGAAAAACGTCTTTTTGACGAAATACAAAATATTTTTTTGCAGTTTTACAAATTTTTAAACAAATACACCGTGTACTTTCGTGTTTTTCGCCAAGCGAACAAAATACACGGTGTATTTTTAAGAATCTGGCTATTTTGAACAAAATACAAAATATATTAGCCAGAAATTTTACTTTTAAAGAAAATATCAAATGATTTTTGCGTACGAGTTGAGTCCGTTTTTACATCTGAAAATTTGCCATTCGGTTTTGCAACTCTTCTTCCGACATTGCAAGTTTTGCCGCGGCATCTTTTATTGAAAGCAGACCAGACTTTATCAAATCAAAATACGCAGAAAAGATTCCTTGCTGCTTCCCCAATTGAATTCCTTGCTGCTTTCCCTCGTTCCAGGCTTTTTTTGCTTTGGTTTCGATTATTGGTCCTCTCATAATGTTATCGACTCCTTGCAAGACTTTTTCGTATCTTGCGGACAAAGCTCTTACAACGCTATCGGTCAATTCGATGATTGTGAGTTTTTCGAACTCACCGATAAGTTCCATTTTCATCAGTTCATCAAGTTTATCTACAATCTTTTGGAACTCATTTTTGAGTGCCAGAAGTTTTTCTTCATTAGTATTGTATTCCGCAAAATCTGCTTCAAAAGTAAAAATATAAAAAGGCAGAAGAAGAATCAAATTCTTTTCAAAAATCTCGTCGAGGTTGTACGACTTGATTTTCATTATGGGAATCCTGTAGCTTACGGTTCCGCCCGGCGTTTTTATAACATACCGATAGCTCTCAGGAGTTTTTTTTGTGTTCCTCAGATACAATACCGCAGAATTCGGAAATTCCACAGTGAGCGTTTCAAGGCTGTTTTCGCCTTGGTCAAGTGCAATCTGCGCATCATATTCGAACAGTCGGACGAGCATTCTGCTGTCGCTTGTGCTCTGACATTCCCAATGATAATTTTTGCGTTTTTCACCGACGACCGTAAAATTCGTGTCGGTAATTCTTTTTTGCTCAGACTCGTCTTGCTGGCTTATAAAATGCTCGTTCGGGAAAAATATGATTTCTTCGTTGCCCGTGTAATGCTCGCCGAACGCTTCATTTATAAGCGGCAGAATCAACCGTGAGCAGTCATTGATAAGTGTGCGGAACGCGCTGTCGTAAACATCACTCATACTTGTATTTTACTACGATTCCCGACTTTTTGTGTAGTGTTGAGCGAACAAAACTGCTTACAGAAAGACAGAGATTTTGAAAAACAATTTCTAAAACAACGGAAAAATCCAACCCAAGTTTTTGCTAAAAGTTATAAGGAAAAAAGGGAGGATTTTTTATGAAAAAAATCGTAGCTGTAGCGACGCTTGCTTCTTTGCTTACGGGTGCTACATTCGCTGCTGATATAAGTTTTTCTTATACCGGCAAGAACTACTTCACGTCTAACGGCAATGCAGGCGTAAAATATGATCATGACAAACGTTCGGACTGCATTTCATTGGGTCTGAAAAATGAATACGCGGGTGCAGTTGTTGATTTTGATAGAGATACAGACGGTACACAAGCATCTGGTATTACTGTAGATTCTTTCTATGGCTGGATGGATTTTGCAGCAATCAGTACAGAATTTACAGCTGGTATCTGGAACAGCCGCTATGCCGACAACGTAAAAACTGATGCCGGAGACCTTGATGATGAGGACTTCATCGGATGGAACTATGGTGTAACGAACGGTTCAGTTGCAAAGGATGCCGGAAATCTTACAGAAGGCAAAATTGCAATGGTTGCGGCATATACAAATAAAGAAGCTCTTCCAGGCGAACTTTTGGTAAAATTTGGTTTTGTAAACAGCGCTTGGGATTCCTTTACAAAAACTGACACAGACGGTAAATATACCCGTACAAACAGCTATGGATTTGTTGGTGAAGTTGCTTTCAAGCAGGAAAACGTATTTAACGTAAACCTTGCAATCAAATCTCTTACAGCACACAACTACTCATTCGGTTTGTATTTCAGTCCGCTCATGGTTGAGAATCTTCAGGCAACAGCAGGTTTTGCTCTCGGTCTTGATGGAAACACAACTTACAAAGCAGAGGGCGACACTGGCCTTGAATACGCATTTGACCTTCGTGCACGCTATGCTATAACAGATAAATTCTCAATCACAACAGCTCATAACTTCTCAAGTGGTCTTACAACTACTGGAAAAGACGGTGATGCAAAAAAATGGAATGACAACAAATTGGCAATGTTGAACCAGATTAACGTAACATACGCTTTCCTTGACAACATGAAGTTCGGTTTGAACTTGCAGCATTCGATTTCTGATTTTGATGCGGCATATCCTTCTGCAAATACTCTTATTGTTACACCTTCTGTAGCAATTAAGGCGACTGAAAAAGTAAATGTTACAGTTGCTTCTCGCGGTACTTTTGAAAACATCGGATTTGGCAAGGGAGCTGAAACATTCAATCTTACGCTTCCTTTAATCTTCTCTTACAACTACTAATTAAGAGTTGCACTTGAACGATTAAAAAAATCTTGGAGGATTTAAATGAAAAAAATTATAAGTGCACTCGCTGTAAGTGCATTGGTTTTCGGTTCAGCGGCTGCTAAAACCTCAGTGAACCTCAACTATAGAAACGGTGCATACCTTTATTCTCACACGGACAATGGTGAGGAAGGTTCTGCTAATGAAACATCATCAACATTCGGTTCTTTGAATAGCTATAATGGTGGACAGGATACATTGTCATTCAAGGCATCTGGTGATGTTCTCGATTTCCAGCTCGACTTGCAGCCATCTATTAAAAATACTGGCTCAAATTCAGACCAGCTCCGCTTCAACGTTCTTAAAATTGGCGCAAAATGGGGCGGATTCCATATGCAAGGTGGTTGGATTGGTGATGGTTTGAACGGCGGATACCGTGTAACAAACGATGCTTCAAACAATGAGGGTGCTTTCTTTGAAACATACAAACTCGGTTCTTTGTTCAAAAACTCATTGTCAAAATATTCTGATAACCAAGTTTCAATTGCAAATGTTTTTGACGACAGAAGTTTCTACGGACAAGCAGACTACACAATTGCAGCGGATGACCTTAAAGTCAACCTCAAAGGTTCTGTAATTTCTGACCGTTACTGGAAAAGTGTAACAGCTGAGCAGAACAGCGGCGACAAGGGGTGGTCTGTAGTCGCAGATGTTTCAATCAAAGATTTGTTCAAGACTGAAGCGTTCGTAAAGGGCGCAAACGTAAGTGCTAAAAAGAAGGGTGAAACTGCCGCTGACACAAGACTTGCTCTCGTTCCAGGTCTCTATTTCCAGTGGCTCGGAACTGAGAACCTTATTGCAACAGTAGGTGGTGCAGCAACTGTTTATGACGGTGATTTCTCTGACTACAGTGCAGACTTGCGTGTTCGCTATGCAGTTGATGAAAATCTTTCAATTACTTACTACTTGAAGTATTCTGCACTCGATACAGACAAATTCATCTCTAAAAATGCTTATGCAGCAAATGATGCGGTTGACAAGAATGTGGGATTAGGAGCTGCATTTACTACAGACGCTGTACTTTGGAACTTTGTAAACGCAAGCTACAAAATGTCTCCTTCTGTAACACTCGCTTGTTCTCTCGGTGCTTTGACAGACCTTGGCGATGGCAAAGTTGCTGATAACAAAGAGACAAAGAACGGAACAACGATTTCTGTTCATCCTAATGCAGAATTCTTTGCAGGAAAGGGCGCTTCAATCACTGTAGGATTGGCAGGAACATTTGCTGGTCTTGGTGCACAGAAAGATTCTACATTTGGTGAGAATGCAAATATTAGCTTTGCAGTGCCAGTTCTTTTCCGTGTAAAAATGTAAAATTCACTGAAAGTTAGCAGATTTTTTTATACATGTTGTTTTAGGGTCGGTATGAGTTTCATACCGGCTCTTTTTGTTTTTTTATATAAGAGTATTTTTATTCTTGTTTGAATATGAAAAAAATATTTATTAGATTCAAATTAGTTTTTATTTCTTTTTGTTTTTTTAGTTGTGCTTCATCAAATTTCTCTTTTACCGAATCTGACTCTGTTGCCGTTGTTGGAGTGAGCGGCAATAAAAATCTTTCAGAACAGGTAGACACACTTTATGTCCGCAGTGATGAAGAAGATCTTGATGATACAAGTGTGCTTTCTACAGTAGTTGACAAATTCCTTCACGGTGAAAATCCAGAATTACTCACAGCACAAGAACGAGTTGACTATGGCGAAGAATATTTGCGTTCGGCGTTGGCAAATATCGCAGGGGTGCGGGTGACTCCCAAAGAAGATGTGCTAAATTCTGAGCAATACAAGAATGCAGCGCTGAATCCTCTTGGTATGTTTACGACATGGATTCCTGCAACTGGATTTGACAAAAATTTATATTCGATTGGTGCTAAAAAAGCCCGGCTTATGATGAGCGAATTGGGCGTATCAAGGCTTGTTACTGCAGAATTTAGATTCAATAAGATTTTTGCTGACGAATCTAAAGTCAAAACAAATGTTCGGGCACAAGTCATAATGGATGTGCTTGTTTATGATGAAAAGGGTAAAATTGTGGTTATGAAATCTTTTGACGCAGTTTCTGATGAAAAACTTGAGGTAAAGAATTTTAAGTATGATACAGAGGCTCTGGTGGCATTGTATCCGTCTGTCATAGAAATTGCTGTAAATAAATTCGTAGTCTCTTATATGAATTAAAAATTTTGCGTTTTTACAAGGTGCGGTGGCTGTTTTCAGCACGGCCACCCTTGCTTGAGCGTTTCAGATTATGCATTTTATGTGGAGTTTTTTGGAGAATTTGCGAAAAAACAAAAAAGCGATTTCTTTGCCTGCATAAGCCCGTCTTCCTTGTTGGGGAGATTAAAGGCTCTGAAGTTCCGTTTCTGACAGCCCGGTCAGTTTAGAAATCTGCTCTAAAGGTATTCCAGTGGAGAGCATATTTTTTGCTACTTGTGTTATTCCCTGTTGTATTCCCTGCTGCATTGCGGCGTTGAGCCCTGAGCGGATGTCGCGCTCAAAAGATTCCTGCTTCCACTGCGCTATCCAGAGCGCCTTGTTTTTGCTGATGTTCGAAAGCGATTTCTTTGCCTGCATAAGCCCGTCCTCCTTGCTGGTGAGATTTTTGATAAAGTCCTGCTTTTTAGGGTTGTCGGCATCTTTTAAGAACAATGCCCAATTTTCTAATTTTGAATTCGTGTCTATAGATTTCTCCAGTTTTGTGATTTTTGGAAGCTCTATAAAAACGACATTCAGCGTGTTGGAAAGCTCAAGCCCGTCTTTCGTGCGCATTGCATAGCGGTTTATGGCATTCCTGCTCTTTGGCGTGTAGTGGAAGTTTAGGACCGTAATCTGGAAGACAACGGGCGCGGACTGCCAGTCATCGCCTTTTTCGAGGTAAGTGGTCTCAAGGCGGGCAACATGATATTCGGCACGCTTTCCGTAGTCATATTGCTGGTCGAACGCCTGCATCTCAATCTCGGCCATTCTCCCGTCGTCGAGCACGCATGCTATGTCGTAGCTCACGTTGCGCTGGCCGTTGTACGAAACGGGCGCGTCGTTCGCCGTCAGCTCGAAAGATTTTATCTTCTCTTCTGTAGCCGCTTCCAAAAACGAGTGCAGTGCCGCCCGCGACTCTTCCGTTGGCTGAGTGAACATTGCCTTGAAAGTCGAGTCGATACGCGGGTTTAGCAGCGCGCCTGTGTGCATCTGAGAGACATATTCTTCTTCGGAAAGGAATTTTGAACCGTTCATGGCTTTAGTATAGCACAAAAATAGGATTTGTGATGCAGAGGTGTGGATTATTGAGGAGTGTGCATAAAAATCAGTTGGCCATACGCGTGAATGAGCGACAACCAACTGATTTTTTTTAGCGGCCGAATTGTTTGTTCAGCCAATCGAATGCGGCGGCTTGCTCTGGCGGCAAGAATGCGTGTTCGCCATCTTTTATGATTACAGTATTCAATTTGTCGTCCGCTTTGTTTGCCTTCCAAATCTTGTGCATTTTTTCGTAAGCTTCATTGATTCCTGCGATTGGATTTACCGGATCGGAATCTCCGTTTATGAACATCATTGGCTTTGGAGCGGCAAGTCCCGCTACATCTGGATAATCGAGATATTTTGCGATGAACGGATGCAACATTGAGAATGCGGACTGTCCTTTCAGCTGTCCGTCGCCAATCTGCATGTGGTTTATCATCGTTCCCATCCAGCAGACAGAGACTCCGGCTGTAATATCATCGCTCAGGGCTGCGAGCTGCCATGAACGGAATCCTCCCATACTGAACCCGATGCAGGCCACGTGTTTTTTGTCAACTTGCGGAAGCGAAGCGAGGAATTTTGCCGCACGGCAGTCTTCTTGCGCGATGATTCCTGCAAAGCTCGTTCCCATGTTGAACAAATTTGAGGCCAAGGCCTGCTGGCTGTCTGTTTTAAATCCTTCTACTGAGCGATCCCCCCAGGCTAAAGCGTCAAAACTCAGAACGACGTAACCGCGCTTTGCAAGTTCGTCTCCTGGGAAAGTTTCGTCAAAATATTTGCTCGACCAAGCTTCTGCGGTCTGTAGTTTTCGTTCATCAGATTCGGTTTTGCCAAAAGGTCGGACCATCTTTTCTTTGCCGATTGTGAATTTTGACCCGTGGTCGTGGAGCATCAGCGCAGCTGGAAATTTCTCGTTCTTTTTGTCTGAGTTCGGAATCAAAAGATATGCGAGTGTTCTCGTGTCTTTGCTGATGTTAAAAACGACTTTCTGGGCTTTGTAGCCTTCACGCTGTTCTTCTTCAATCACGGTCATGTTGAACGGAGTTTTGTCTTCTTCCTGAATTATCAGTTCCCGCGCTTTTTCCAGACCTGCTTTTTTCCATTTTTTAGGATTTGCACCGTCTTTCCAGCCCAAAGAAAAATTCATTCTTGATTTTAGGGCTTCATAAAAAGTCGGCATCGCCCTGTCCGGGGAATTAATCTGTTGTGTAACATAATCGGCAGACGAATTGGTTTGTGCGCCTGCGTTTAGTGAAATTGCGAACGCCATTAATGATAGTGCTAGAATTTTTTTCATAATTTGAACCTCTTTTTAAAATTATAAAAGTTCGGCCAGAAAAATTACGTTGAGTTTTGAAATTTTTCTGACCGAACTTGTTACTTTCTTAAGAGATTTCCTTATTTTACTTCGCTCTCGTCAACAATGACTTTTTTGATGTGCCAAATGTCTTTTACGTACTCTTCGATTGTGCGGTCAGAAGAGAACTTTCCTGAATTTGCAATGTTCAGGAGAGCTTTTCGTGCCCAGCCTTTTTTGTCTTTGTAAGCTTCGGCTACTTTTTCCTGTGCTTTTACGTACAAGTCAAAATCGGCGAGAACATAGTAAATATCCGGTCGTTGACCTTCAACACCGTAGACGAGGGAATCATGCAGTTCCTTGAAGATTTGGCGTGTTGGGTCGTAAGTGCCGTCAATGAGCTGTTCCACAACTTTTTCGAGGGCTGGGTTTCGTTCGAGATACTGCTGCGGATTGTAAGAGTGGTTTTCTTCCATCTTCTGTATGTCTTCCGTCAAAAGTCCGAACGGGAATCCGTTTTCTTTTCCGGCTTCTTCAAAAATCTCGATGTTCGCACCGTCCATTGTTCCGAGTGTGAGAGCGCCGTTTATCATAAACTTCATGTTCGAAGTTCCCGAAGCTTCTTTTCCTGCTGTAGAAATCTGTTCAGAAACGTCTGCTGCCGGGAAGATTTTTTCGGCTACGCTTACGCGGTAATTCTCGATGAATACAACGCGGAGTTTTCCGCCAACGCGACGGTCATTGTTGATTCGCTCGCCGACTGTGTTAATCAGTTTGATGATTGATTTTGCCCGTCGATAGCCCGAAGCGGATTTTGCACCAAAAATAAATGTTCTTGGCGGCGGGTTAAAGCTTGGGTCTTCAAGAAGCCTGTTGTAAAGGTACATGATGTGAAGAACGTTCAAGAATTGGCGTTTGTATTCGTGGAGACGCTTTACCTGCACGTCAAAAATCGAATCCGGGTCAAGGAATTCATTCTGCTTGTGCTTGAGATAATCAACGAGAACGCTCTTGTTGTGCCGCTTGATTTCGATGAGTTCTTCGAGTGCGTCATCGTCATCTGCGAATTTTTCAAGTTCCTTGAGTTTGGTAAGGTCTTTTTCCCAACCGTGACCGATTTTGTCCGTAATGAATTTTGCGAGTTTTTCGTTAGCGGAGCAAAGCCAGCGGCGCTGCGTAATTCCGTTCGTTTTGTTGTTGAACTTTTTAGGATAAAGTTCGTACCAGTCTTTTAGCTCGGCTGTCTTCAAAAGCTCGGTGTGCAATGCCGCAACGCCGTTTACGCTGAATCCTGCGTGGATTGCAAGCCATGCCATGTAAATTTTTCCGTTGTGGATGATTGACATGCGGTTTTGTTTTTCGTAATCCTCTGGATATTTTGCGCGAAGTTCGATAAGGAATCGTCGGTTGATTTCTTCAACAATCTGGTAGATTCGTGGAAGAAGGCTCTGGAAAATCGGGATGTCCCATTTTTCGAGTGCTTCTGCGAGAATCGTGTGGTTCGTGTAAGCGAAAGTTTTTGTGACGATGTTCCATGAATCGTTCCAGCCCATTCCGTAGTCGTCCATGAGAATTCGCATGAGTTCAGGAATTGCTACTACTGGGTGGGTGTCGTTAAGCTGGATTGCGTGGAGTTCCGGAAATTTTGAGAAGTCGGTTCCGTAGTTGTTTACGAAGTGGTGAACCAAATCCTGCAAAGATGCCGAGCAGAAGAAATACTGCTGCTTTAATCGGAGCGCTTTTCCCTGAGGTCCGTTGTCATTAGGGTAGAGGACACGGCTTACGTTTTCTGCTTCGTTCTGTTTAAAAACGGCCTCGTTGTATCGCATGTCGTTAAAAAGCTGCAAGTCGAATCCTGCCGGAGAAGAAGCCTGCCAGAGCCGGAGCGTGTTGACGGTATTCGTGTCGAAGCCGACGATTGGCATGTCGTAAGGTGTTGCAACGACTTCTTCTGCATTTTCAATGTAGAATCTGTCCTGCCCGTCCGGAGTTTTTCCGTATTTGATTTCTCCGCCGAATTTTACGATTACTGCAAGGTCCGAGCGTTTTACTTCCCACGGGTCGCGGTGTTTGAGCCAGTTGTCCGGATATTCAACCTGATAGCCGTTTTCGATTCTCTGCTCGAACATTCCGTATTCGTAGCGGATTCCGTAGCCGTGGCCAGGGTAGTCGAGAGTTGCCAGGGAATCAAGGAAGCAGGCTGCAAGACGTCCGAGACCTCCGTTACCCAAACCTGCGTCTGGCTCTTCGTCTTCAACAAGGTTAAAGTTGATGTTCATTTCTTTTAGAACCTGTTTAACCTGGTCTTTGATTCCTAGATTGATGAGGTTGTTGCTGAGCGCGCGTCCCATCAAGAATTCAGCAGAAAGATAGTAAAGCTGTTTTGTAGGCTTTTTCTCATATTCACGGCGGGTTGCCATCCATGCCGGCATGATAAGTTCCTGAACAGAAGCGCTTACCGCATCAAAAAGGTCGTGACTGTTTGCCTGAGAAATGTCTTTGCCGTATTGTCGTCGCAATCGTGCCGAAAGATTTTCTTTGAACTTCTCTGCATCAAATTTCATAAGATTCTCCTTTAAAAATTTTCTATATAATAGTCCATTTATTTGCTATTAAAAGTGGACTCTGATTCCTGACGAAATTCCGTGTGATTTTTTTAATAAATCGTCCGTTTTGGAATTTATTGTTCGCAAATATTTATATGTCGAAAAAAATTCAGTCCTGTTCAAAAAAACTCCTAAGCCAAAATAGGATTCCCAACATTCTTTTTGTGGGTTGAAGCAGAATGTGTTTTTCCACTCTAATGAAAAAGGTCGAAACGGATAGGAGCGGATAAGTGCCGCCAAAAGGAGCCCGTTCCCGACGGAAAGGCTTGTATCTCCGCTTATGTTGCCCCAGCCTATATCACCGTACAGGCTGAATTTTGTATATTGCAGCAATGCCAATTTCCCCCCTGCTTTCAAGTTTGTTACTGACTCGGAATTTTTTTTTAGAACTGTCTGTTCCAAAAAAATTCCGAAGAACGGTACAGGTTGAAATTCAAATTCAACTCCTGTTCCGTATCCTAATTCTTTTTGGTATTGACCCGAAATACTAAAACTTCCCCTGTACTTTTTGCTCACCTCGTCGAAGTACAAGTTCGATGACTGATGAAGAATGTATTTGTCGTATCCATCGAAATATGGATAAGGCATAAAACGCGCTGTTGCAGAATGCAGAATTATTCCTGTCAAATACGGTGTTAAGAATGATGAATCCAAATCTATTGGATATTTAGAATTTGAATTTTTCGCAAAAATACTTGTTTGGGAAAAAAGTATCAAAAAGATAAAAATACGTTTCATCCGATTTTAAAATCTGAAATTGGAAATGCAACGCAAATTTCATCATTTTCAAAACTGGTTGAAACAGATGTCTTTGCCGTATTGTCGTCGCAATCGTGCCGAAAGATTTTCTTTGAACTTCTCTGCATCAAATTTCATAAGATTCTCCTTTAAAAATTTTCTATATAATAGTCCATTTATTTGCCTATAAGCACCACGATTGAGTTTGCAACCGCAACGTAGTGCTCCTGTGAGTTTAGAACTTCCTCCTGACCGTCAAAAAGTGCGCTGTCCATGTGTTCAAGGCTCGTGTCTATCAAACGGTACCATTTGCGCTCGTATGAGGCTTGCGGAATCGTTATGGTAAGGTCGTGAACGTCCATATTGAAGGCGATGTAAAAATCATTGTCTTCCGGGGAAATGCCTTTTGACTTGCCGCCGAGACGTAACGCAAGAAAACGATTCATATTCTTCCAATCCGGAATCGTTCCGTCAAAATCGAACCAGGAAATGTCCGGCGGATTATTGTATTGGGACGTTGCCGCTCCGCCAAAAAATCTGTTTCGCTGGAAGACTGGATGCCTTGTTCGCATTGCGATTAATTTTTTTACGAAGTCCAGCGTAGTCGCGTTATTTTTTACGTCGTCCCAGTTGAACCAAGAAATCTCGTTGTCCTGGCAATAGGCGTTGTTGTTTCCGCCCTGAGTCCTTCGAACTTCGTCGCCGGCCACGAACATGGGAGTTCCCTGCGAAATAAAAAGCGTCGTAAAGAAATTTTTTATTTGGCGAGAACGTGTTCTGTCGATTTTTGGGTTCAGGACTGGTCCTTCAAAACCGTAGTTGTAGCTCAGATTGTTGTCGCTTCCGTCCCGGTTGCATTCGCCGTTCTGCTCGTTGTGCTTGTAATTGTACGTTACGAGGTCGTTCAGCGTAAAACCGTCGTGTGCAGTTATAAAGTTGATTGAATTTGAAGGATTTCGTCCGCTGATTGCAAAAAGGTCGCTGGAACCTGCGATTCGCGTTGCCGCTTCCGTCGTGGATTTTTCGTCGCCGCGCAGGAATTTTCGGATTCCGTCGCGGTAGTGGTCGTTCCATTCGCACCAGCGGTTGTTCATTCCGCCGGGAAATCCGCCAACTTGATATGCTCCGTCGCAATCCCACGGTTCGGCAATTATTTTTGTATTTCTTAGAACTGAATCCTCTGAGATTCGCGAGGTGAGAGGACAGTCCGCCATTAAAAAGCCTTTTTCGTCGCGGGTAAGAACTGAGGCAAGGTCAAAGCGGAATCCGTCAACGTGCATTTCGAGAACCCAGTAGCGGAGACAGCTGATGATAAAATCTGCCACCACAGGATGATTGCAGTTGACTGCGTTTCCGCAACCAGAGTAGTTCATGTAGTATTCTTTTTGGTCGTGAACGAGATGATAGAAAATCGAGTTGTCGAGTCCCCTGAAACACATGGTAATTCCGTGTTCGTTGCCTTCGGCGGTGTGGTTAAAAACCACGTCGAGGATAACTTCGATTCCTGCGTTGTGGAAGGCTTTTACCATGTCTTTAAATTCGCGCACCGCTCCGCCAGGGGTTTTGTCGTAGGCGAACGAGGCTTTTGGGGCGAAGAATCCGATTGTGGAATATCCCCAGTAATTTTTTAGCCGCGAGCCTGTCATCGGGTTTACATTTGAATTTTCGTATTCGTCGAATTCAAAAATCGGCAGAAGTTCTACCGCAGTGATTCCCAACGATTGCAGGTATGGAATTTTTTCGGTCGCACCGAGATAAGTTCCCGGATGCTCAACTCCAGAGGTTGGGGAAGCCGTAAAGCCTTTGAGGTGCATTTCGTAAATTATTGATTTTTGAAGTGAAATCTCAAGCGGTTTGTCGTCGCCCCAGTCGTATTCTTCATCATCAACAACTACGCATTTTGGGTATTTCGCAAGATTCTGCGTCTTTTCTGCCGTTAGATATTTAAAAACAGAGCCTTTTGAAAAAGCCTTTGCTTTTGGGTCAAAGAGATACTGTTTTTTGTCGAAGCGATGGCCTTTTTTGGGGTCAAAAGGACCGTCTGCCCGGTATAAATAAAGTGCGCCGGGTTTTAGCCCTTCCACGTAAACGTGCCATAAATCCCCGGTTCGATTGATGTTTGGGTCGAGTTCAATGGTTTTGTATGGTTGGCCTGATTCCTCTGTTTCAAAAAGTTCCAGATAAACTTTTGTGGCGTGGCGACTGAACACAGAAAAATAAACACCGCGCGCAGTGATTTGAGTTCCATTATCTAACGGTTTTCCAGGTAAAATTCGAATCGAATCCATAAAGAATATTTTAACATGGGAAATAGGGAAACGCTACAAGTTTTCTTTGAGAATAAAAGTTGACTTGTGCGTTTCCCGCGAGTTTTGCTAGAGCAAAACTCGCGCTCTGGTGGGCGGGCTTGCAGGTGTTCGCAAAACGCGGCGGCAAGGAAAGCCGCGTTTTGTGAGGTGAGGTTTTATTGCTCGCGCGATGCTCGCAATTATGGGAAGCGATGCAAGTTGACTCGCGCTTTTGTGGGCGGGCTTTCAGGTGTTTTTAATTGCCGTCATGCCGAATTTAGTTCGGTATCTACATTAGCAGGCTATACGAGCCCCCGAAATAAGTTCGGGGTGACATTTGATGCAAGCAACAAAAACTAGCTTGCTGGTAAGGCGTATTATAGTGAAGCGCTAGTTTTTCTTTTGAAAAACTAGCGAGGTTCGACAACCAAAAAAAACAGTCTTGTTGGTAAGCCCTGTTATAGTGAAGCACAAGTTTTCTTTAGAAAACTTGTGAGGAGCGGCAAAACTAAACTTTTAGACTTAAGCAAAACTCCTCCGCTCCTATTTCTCCGTCGCTTTCCAAACTCCGTCCCAGGCTTCTGGCGGATTTTGTATTAGCGATTCGCACTTTGCAATATATTTTGCAGCGGCAGGGTCTTTGTCTTTTGTACTGGCAAAAATCTTTGCGGCTTCATCGAACTTTCCGCTTACGAATTGCTCGTAACCTTTTGCAAACACTTCAAAATCATCTTTTCGACCGTTGAATTCTTCGGATTGCATTGGCTCAAAAATTTCTACGCCTTCTTTTTTACCAACAACGGCGATTTTTGAAATCTTTCTGAACGCAAGCTGGCATCCGTTGTTTACAGCGCTTTCCATCGTTGCTTTTGAGCACATCGTGTACGTTCCGAACATTTTATTAGTGCCTTCAAGGCGGGAAGCCAAGTTTACGGTGTCGCCGAGCATCGTGTAGTCAAAACGGCTTCTTGAACCAAAGTTTCCTACAACCGCACGGCCTGTGTTCAAACCGATTCGCTGGAACATTGGCTTTGCGCGGTCTTTGCCGACTTCGCGTGCCTGAATTCCCAAAAGTTCTTCCTGCATGTCGGCGAGTTTTTTCTGGCAGGCGAGAGCTGCTTCAAGTGCGCGCTTTGCGTGGTCTTTCTGCCCCAAAGGTGCGTTCCAGAACGCAATAATCGCATCACCTTCGTATTTGTCGATTGTTCCGCCGGAAGCAAGAATAATGTCGGTCATTGCACTCAAATATGTGTTGAGCAAGTCTCGGAGCGTAGTTGGGCTTAACTGTTCAGAAATAGAAGTGAATCCCTGAACGTCTGAAAAATATGCCGTAATTTCGCGCTCTTCACCGCCAAGCTGGAGCGCGTCCGGATTTTCAATAAGAATGTCGATAACTGCAGGACTCAAATACTGTTTGAATGCAGCTTTTACGTATCTTCCTTTTTTTCCGTCAGTTACATAATTCTTTATGATTGAAACCGAGAATGCAAGGAAGATTGCCGCTACTGGCACAGAAACCGGGAGAATCGCACCCTTGATGAACACTGCAAATGCGAGCGCAATGTAGAGGGCACTAATAAATACGAAAATTGCGATTCGACCGACGAAAGTGCTCACTTTTGTGTGACCTGCAGTTTCTCCCAAGCAGATTCCGATGATGGTCATAAGAACGATGATTGCGATTGTTGACCAAGTTGGAATGTCGTAAATGAAGTTCCGCTGAAGAATCGTGTCCATTTGCGAAAGATGAACTCCGACTCCCGCGTAGCTTGACGAAATTGGCGTTGCGACAATATCAAAAAGTCCTGCCGCATAAACGCCAACAAAAATGTGTCCTGCGTCAAACTGCTCCGGCTCCAGCAAGTCTTCGCCAGCATTGTATTCTGTTCCGTCGGCTTCAGCCTTTTCGATTGCAAATTCGCTTCTCAAAATCGTTTCTGCGTTGTACGGATGATAGTCATCAATACTCGTCATAAACCTAACGTACATTCCGCCATCTTTTGATTTTGGAATTGACTGAATGTCGATTTTCTCCTCTGGATTTTCGACGTTAGGATTGTAAATCGGCGAATTTGGATCTGAATCGTAAATTTCATCAGAAATCAAAAGGCTCGCAATCGAAAGCGAAGGTTCTTTTAACGACGAAGTTGAATAGAATCTTTCTTGGCGGGCTGTCCCGTCCGAATCCAAAAGACTCTGAACGTTTCCGATTATTCTTGCTGAATTTTTTATTGAAGGAATCGGAAGAACCGCGTCGTCTGAATCATGCTTTTCGTAAAAAACAGTGTGAACCGCACGATTGTAATTTTTGCAGGATTCGGCAAATTTTTCGTCATCTTCGTTACCGTAAAGTGAAGGTTCCGTAAAGACCAAATCGAATGCGACTGAAGCTGCGTTTCCGCGGTTAAAAAAGTCTATGATTTTTCCGTAGGCTTCTCGCGGCCACGGCCAACTCCAGCCGAGTTCTTCTTTTGCCCAGTTAAGGCTTTCTTGGTCGATGATTACGAGTGAAATATCGTCCGAGGCTGTGAACAAAGGCGCGGTGGCTTTTATGCGACCGTCGTAGGCTTTGTTTTCGCTCCAAGTGAAAAATCCTGTGAATTGGAAGATACAAGCGAGTGCAAAAACGCAAATGCCTATAATTCCGCTTTGAACAACATGTTTTTTCTTCATAAAAACTCCGTTCATTTTTAAAGATGAATTTAATTTTATCACGTCTAACTTATGGAATCAATTTTGATTTCCGGGGCGCTTAGCGCGGTAGCGTGCCAACTATGTAAAGCTCGTAATAATCGTTCTTGGTTTTTGTGTCGTAATAATGAACCCAAAAGGAGCCGACTTTTTGCAAGCCTGAAATCGTTGTGTCCGTAAGTGTGACCGAAGCGGATTCAGTTCCGTTTGAGACGGTTGTTGTCTGGCCGGCAAGTTTATCGGCTACGGCGGCGCGCAGAATCGCGTTTTCGGAATTCTTCATGTTTTGCAGGTTCGAAGTTTTTGAAGTTACCGTGATAATCTGGTATTTTTTCATGTCGATTTTTAGAATTGAAGCGACTTTTTTTGGTTTGTCAAATTTCTTTACCCATTTTGGTATTTTTACGCCGACTTCTTTGTCTTGCCACTCAACCGTTTTTTGGCGGGCCACTGCAGCCGTTGTGATTGCAAGAATTAAAGTCAGGATTGCGATTAATTTTTTCATTCAAATTTCCTCCATATTCTTAATTATATCTTATAAATATAAATTCACTAACCTTTTATATTAATTAAACAATCCTATGCTATACTGAAAAAATGAAAGTCTTGTGAGATTTTTAAAAATTGTTTTTATCTGCGAAAATTAGGAGAATCCATTTTTTTATGGAAGAGTTTACCGAAAGTAAAATCAGCGAGTCCGTGTGGCGAAAAATGCTTATTTTGATTTTTGTGATTGCAAGTTGTATGCAGCCGTTGGTGCCTCTTTTGGGCGGAGTCCCTGAAAAAGAATTGATAGAGGCTTCAAAAATTCAGGCAACTGCCATAATCGGATTTGCTTTGGGGCTTTTTCAGCTTCTTGTTTCTGTTCAAATTGTGCTTGCGGAGCAAAAAAAAGGATTTTATTATTCCGTTTTCCTTAACGCTCTGAATATTATTGCGATTTGCATCTCGTTTTTTGTGCATGGCCAGATTCTTGCCCTGCCAGGAATTCCGCTTGCAGTCGTTTCTATAATTTTGGCATCCGTTTTAAAAAATCAGTTTACGTTCATTGCAAAAAAAAGCAACGAAATCGACAATCTTTCAAAAAAAGATGCCGTTACCGGTTTGCCTAATCGTGGCGAAATGCTCAACAAAATCCAAAAACTTACTGAATCCAAGACGGCATTTACCGCCGCCATTTTTGACATTGACAATTTTAAGCTCGTAAATGATTCTTACGGCCATTCCGTTGGCGATATGTTCATTTTGGAAAACGTGCGAAAAATCAGGGATTTTATAGGCAAATCATCAAAAAATCTTCTCGGAAGGCTTGGCGGCGATGAATTCATGCTGATTATGCAGGAATGCGAGAATCCTCTTGAAGCTGAGTTGTATGTGCGGGACATTTGCGAGATTATAAAGAATCCGTTCTTTTTTAGGCGGCACGAAATCCGAATGACGGCGAGCGTTGGAATCATTCAGTATCCGAAGGACTCTGACTCGTCTTCGTTGCTTTTTCAACGGTTGGACATGGCTTTGCACCGTGCAAAATCTTTGGGAAAAGACAGAATCGTATTTTTTGACGAAGAAATGCAGCTGGCTCTTGAGCGAAAGGCGAACATTGAGCAACGGCTCCGGGACTCTATTGCCAAGAACGAGGTTTACATTGAGTATCAGCCTCAGTACAAAGTTCCGGAGAAAAATCTGCGGGGCTTTGAAGTGCTTGCCCGCTGGCGTTCTCCGGCTTTGGGCGAGGTTTCGCCGCTGGATTTTATTCCGCTTGCCGAAGAAAGCGGATTTATTGTTTCGCTCGGAAACTGGATTTTAAAAGAGGCTTGTACTCAGTACATGCGGCTTTGTTCGGTTTACGACGTGCCTCCGATTCTTTCTGTGAACGTGTCCGTCATTCAGCTCCGCGACCCGGATTTTATTCAGAATGTGAACGAAATTCTAAAAAGCACCGGAATGCTCTGCCAGTATCTTGAATTTGAGATTACCGAAAGCGTGTGCATTCAGTCGCCTGAATTTACGAAGGGCATTCTTAACGAGCTTAAGAATATGGGAATCAGAATCGCGCTCGATGATTTTGGCACGGGATATTCGAGCCTGAATTATCTTCGAATGTTGCCGTTTGACGTTGTTAAGATTGACAAGTCGTTTATTGACACAATCAAGAATACCCCGGATGAGCGAAATATCGTAACTTCAATAATCGACATGGCCCATCAGCTGGATTTGGAAGTGATTGCCGAAGGAATTGAGAGAACTTCTCAGTTTGAATATCTCGTAAAAAACAAGTGCGATTATATTCAGGGCAATCTTCTTGGCCGTCCGTTGCCTGTTTACGCGCTTATATAATGGAAGATTTTAAGGTGATTTTTGTGGGCAAAAATCCTGACGCTTCGGTTTTGGATTTTGTGCTCGCTTACGAAAAGTATTGTGTTTCGCTTGCCGAACGGATTTTGCACCACGATGCAGACATTTTTTGCATTCTTGACGGCAAGAACCGCCTTACGGGGGTTTTTTCGTATTCGTCGGGAGGGCAAATCCTGCATTGTTTGCCGACCATTTTTTTGGCGGGGCAGGGCGACGATGAAGGTGGTGCGCAGAAACTTTTTTCATCTCTAAAAAATCATTTTGAAAAATTCAATCTCAAAAAACTTTTTAGCGTGATTGGCGAAGCAAAGTCCACGGATTTTGTTTTAAAAGCGATTTTTTCGGCTGTAAAAAAACTTCCCCTGAGTATTACGAATTTTTTGTTGATGGAATATTTGGAAGATTTTCAAAAAAAAGAAATTCAAAAAAATGATGATGAAAATTTGCAGATTTTCCGCTGCTCACCTCAGATGCTGCAAACTTTGCTACCCATGCAAGAAGCTTACGAGCGGGAAGAAGTGCTTGCCGCCGGTCAGGAATATAATGAATTTTTGAGTTCTTTTATGCTAAAACGTGCGCTTCGTTTGCAAAATGTTTACGTGCTTGCGTCCGGGAAAGTTATCGTTTCCAAGGCGACTTTTAATGCGGTTTCGAACAGCTTTGCCCAGCTCGGCGGAATGTACACGGCTCCCCGGTTCCGGCGGAACGGTTACGCTTCAAGGCTCGTTAATTTTCTTGTGGCGCAAAAAAAACTTGAAGGCAAAAAAGTTGTGCTTTTCGTAAAGAATTCAAATTCGATTGCGAGAAGTCTTTACGAAAATTGTGGTTTTACCCCTTTTTCTGGATTCAAAATCTGCTATTATTGATTTTATGTTGTTGTTTGCATCCGGCAGGACCGACATTCCGGCTTTTTACTCAAAATGGTTCGTTAACCGCGTGCGTGCGGGCTTTGTGGACGTGCGAAATCCGTATTACGGCGAGCAGGTTACGCGCTACAAGCTTGACCCGTCGGTTGTGGATTGTCTTGTGTTCTGCACGAAAAATCCGGCTCCGATTCTTCCGTACATTGACGAGCTTAAAAAGTTCGGGCTGTATTTTTTTGTGACGGTTACGCCTTACTCAAAGGAGATTGAGCCGAACGTTCCCGAAAAATCCAGCGTGATAGATTCTGTGCTTGAGCTTTCAGAAAAGGTCGGAAAGAATTCTGTTTGTTGGCGTTACGACCCGATTTTTGTGGACGGCGAGAATTATACGGTTTCGAATCACATAAAATATTTTAGGCAGATGGCGGCCCGGCTCAATTCTGCGACAGACCGTTGCATAATCAGTTTTGTGGATTTGTATTCAAAAACAAAAAAGAATTTTCCTGACTTAAAAGAAGTTTCCGAGAATGACCAGATTTTTATTGCCCAATCTTTTTCCCGGATTGCCGGCGAATACGGAATGACAATCGAATCTTGCGCCGAAAAGCTTGACCTTTCGCCTTTTGGGGTGGAGAAGGGCTGCTGCGTCGGAAAAGAGCAGATTGAGAAAGCGACGGGAATAAGGCTTTTAAAAACTGGAAAGCAGAATCTTCGCCAGCACTGCCTGTGCCTTCCAACGCGGGATATTGGCTACTACAACAGCTGTCCGCATTTGTGCAAATATTGCTATGCGAATTACGACGCCAAAATCGTAGAAAAAAATTATTCACTTCACGACGATGAATCTCCGTTTTTGATTGGAAATTCCCGCCCCGACGACGTAATAAATTTTGCTTCGCAGGAATCGTGGGAAGATAAACAGCTGCTTTTGTTTTAGTGCCCGGACAGATTCGAATGAACGCGGATTCAAATTTTTCGATTGAAGTAGCAACTGAAAAACATCTGAAAACAGACTGAATATTTTAAAAAACTCCCTTTAAAATATCTTTACTTAAAAAGAAAAATTAAACTATACTCTTAAAAATTTCTTAAACTGTTTTTGCTAAGAGGAGTATTTTTTTTAATGAAGACAAGAAAACGAATGTCTATTTCGAGCAAATTTGCACTGAATGTTTCAGTTATTATTATCGTGCTTATTGCTATCTCTCAAATTGTAGTTGGTGTGTCGTTTGAAAAAAAAGCAATGAATGATTTTTACACATCGGCTAAGAATGTACTTGAAGATTTTTCGAATTCTATTTCAATCTTTTTTACGGCTAAAGAAGCTGAATTAGGTGTTTTTGCAGAAACTGCGGAAGTAAAAGCTGCCGATGATTCCATTCATTCTTACATTTCTGAAAGCGGAACCGTGCAGATTATGGGCTACGAGAAAAGTGATGTTGAGGAAGATATTAGAAAACTTGCAAAAGTTTTTGCGTCACACGACACTGATATTTCTGAAATCTATCTTGGCACAAAATGGGGCGGTTACGCGACGAACCTTGATGGTACGATGAACGGTGGCTATGACCCTCGTGTTCGTCCGTGGTACTTGGAAGCGAATAAAGGCAGTGGCAATTCCGTTATTACAAGTGCATTTGAGAGCACGACAGGTTCCGTTGTTGTCGGAATTGCAAAAAGTGCCTATGACGATAATCTTGATTTTATTGGCAATGTGGCGATGGAAATTACGCTGGATGACATTACGCAAATCCTTAAAAAACTTGATTTTGGCGAACTCTCATTCGTAATGATGGTTCAGTCTGATGGAATTATCCTGGCGGACACTGCGCATAATAACATCTTTAAAAATGTGGGCGAATTAGGAATTACTGAACTTGCGAATTTTATAAATTCAGATGCTTCTGACGGTGTGATTATGCTTGCGGGGCGAACGTATTTTACAAAGTCTATTACGAACCCAAAAACAGGCTACGAAATTGTTGTTTGCAGTCCTAAGGCTACGGTCAACGCATCGTTCCATGACACTATGATGCGTTCTTTTATAATTTGCGTTATTTTGGGAATCTTCTTTGCGCTTTCTACGGCATTTGTTTCCCGTTCAAAACTCCGGCCGTTAAAAATTATCGGTTATGAAATTAGCGAGAACGCAAAGGAAATTGCAGATGGTTGCGGAAATTTGACAAAACGACTTTCTGTTAATTCAAAAAGCGAAATTGGCGATGTTGCGGCCAGCTTTAACTTGTATTCAGAAAAACTCCAGCAGATTATTGGCAGCATGAAGCATTCAAAATTGTCTTTGGGCGAGGCCGGAACTAGACTCGGCAATACGACCGCAGATGCTATGGCTGCAATCGGTCAGATAAATACTGGCATAAAAAATCTTGATGGCAATTTGACAAGTCAGAGCGTTTGTGTTACTCAGACTTCTGCCAGCGTTGATAATATTTTAAACAGTATTCAGGCCCTTGAAAAAATGGTTGGCGAACAGACTGAGTGTGTTGAAGGAGCTAGCAGTGCGGTTGAGGAAATGGTTGGAAATATTAATGAAGTAAACCGTTCTGTTGATAAGATGGCTTCGTCATTTGCGCAGCTTGCCGTTGATGCGGAAGAGGGAGCAAAAACCCAAGAGGCACTTCAGGGAAAAATTAGCGAAATTGAAAACCAAAGCAAACTTTTGAGCGAGGCTAATACTGTAATTGCTTCGATTGCGGAACAGACCAATCTTCTTGCCATGAATGCGGCAATTGAGGCTGCCCACGCAGGCGAGGCCGGAAAAGGATTTGCCGTTGTTGCGGATGAAATCAGAAAACTTTCCGAAACTTCAAGTTCACAGTCTGCAACGATTGGAGTTCAGCTTTCGGAAATCCAGCACGCGATTGATTCCGTTGTTGAGGCGACTCAAAAAGGTGTAGAAGGATATGCATCACTTGCAAACGAAGTCCGAAGGACAGATACTCTCGTTCATCAGATAAAGGCCGCTATGCAAGAGCAGAGCGAAGGTTCTTCTTTGATTACGGATGCATTGTCAAGGATGAATGAAAGTTCTCGTCAGGTTCAGTCTGCGTCAAAAGCAATGAGCGAAAACAGCCAGACCATAATCGAGGATGTAAGAACTCTAAAATCCGAAACGAATACAATAAAGCAGAGCATGGACGAAATGGGCGTGAGCGCGACAAAGATAAACGACGCTGGTTCAGACCTGTCTGACATAGCGGGCATAATGCAGCAGTCAATCATGGAAATCGGCTCACAAGTTGACCAATTCACGGTATAGAGCTCTGCCCAAAAACTTTGGTCATCCTGATGCTGAATCAAGTTCAGCATGACGTAAAACATTTTTCCGCGATTGCGAGCGATGCGCGAGCAATAAAACTGCCCCTCCAAGTTGTCGCCGTGCTTGTCGCTGCAACTTGGAAACCCGTGTAAACTGCCTCCACCAAAGCACCAGTTTTGCACTGCAAAACTGGTGGGAAACGCACAAGGTTAACTTTTATTTTAAAAGTTTGCTTGCAGCGTTTCCGAAAACGCACAAAGCTAACCTGCATTCCCCAAATTGCGAGCTTGGGGCGAGCAATAAGACTGCACCTAACAATCGCAGCATTGCTTGTCGCTGCGATTGTTAAGCCCGTGCAAAGTGCCTCCACCAAAGCACCAGTTTTGCATTGCAAAAGTGGTGGGAAACGCACAAGGTCAACTTAATTCTAAAAGTGCGCTTGTAGCGTTTCCGTAAATTGACGAAGGGTGAAGGGTGTTGTATATTAGAGAAACGAGGACGTTGCGAATGAGCGACCGTCTCCGTTTAGGTTAAACAAATAGCCCGTCCGAAGTTGGTGGCTTATGGAACGGGCTTATTTTTGCTCAGATTCTTATTTTAGTAGAAAAGAGAGCAGTGCTATAACAATATCGATAATCGCGATGGCAAGCATCACTTTTTCGTAATTCGTCATAGACGCCTCCTTCATTCGTGAAAAATCGGAGGCAGACCGTCATAATTCACAACGTTCTCGATGGTATTTATACTATAGAATTTGTTTGATTGTCACAATATAGATTTTTTTTGGTACCTTGATTTAATCGAATTCCCAATCTCTTGCAAGTCCAACCCGCTCAAAGCCCACCTTTACTCTCAAAGATTGCGAGCGATGCGCGAGCAATAAAACTGCCCCTCCAAGTTGTCGCCGTGCTTGTCGCTGCAACTTGGAAACCCGTGTAAACTGCCTCCACCAAAGCACCTGTTTTGCACTGACAAAAGTGGTGGGAAACGCACAATGTTAACTTTTATTTTAAAAGTTTGCTTGCAGCGTTTCCGAAAACGCACAAAGCCCACCTTTACTCTCAAAGATTGCGAGCGATGCGCGAGCAATAAAACTGCCCCTCCAAGTTGTCGTCGTGCTTGTCGCGGCAACTTGGAAACCCGTGTAAACTGCCTCCACCAAAGCACGAGTTTTCCTTTGGAAAACTCGTGGGAAACGCACAAAGTCAACCTTTATTTAAAAAGTGCGCTTGTAGCGTTTCCATTTTTTACTTTATAATTTCTTCATCTATGGTGCTAAAAATATTAAGTTTTGCGGGTAGTTTGTGTTTCGTCCTTTATGGAATGAAACTTATGAGTGATGGAATCCAGAAGAGTGCTGGACAGAGATTAAAATCCGCGCTTTCTTTTATGACCGGAAACCGTGTTACCGGACTTTTGACGGGGTGCATTCTTACGATGATTATTCAGTCGTCTGGCGCGACCACCGTTATGCTTGTTGGATTTGTAAATGCCGGGCTTGTTACGATTGAGCAGACTGTTGGTGTTATTTTTGGTGCGAATATTGGAACGACCGTTACCGCTTGGATTGTCGCACTTGTCGGATTCGATTTTGACCTAAAATTGTTTGCCATTCCGATTTTTGGACTTGGATATGTTCTGACTCTCCTAAAACGCCTCAAAAAAGAAGGGCTTGGAATCGCAATCATGGGATTCGGGCTTCTCTTTATCGGTTTGGGTTGGCTTTCTTCAACTTTTAAAGATCCTGTTACGGGTGAAACGCTTCCGGATCTTATTGATGCCGTAAAAGCTATTGAAAACTTCGGCGGATTCAGTATTGCCCTTGCAGTCGTTGTGGGCGTAATTTTTACAGGCATGATTCATTCTTCATCTGCGATGACGGCAATCGTAATCACAATTGCGGCTGCGGAACCGAGCTTCTGGAAAATCGGTGCGGCACTCGTAATCGGCTCTACGATGGGCTCCACGATTGATTCAATTATGGCCGCTATGGGCGGAAAACCGGACGCAAAACGTACCGCGCTCATTCATGTTATGTTCAACTGTTCTGCATCCGTGCTTGCGCTGATTTTTTTCAATCCTTTTCTGCGTCTTATAGAATTTATAATTCCCGGCGACATCAACGCAAAAAATATCAGCTATCACATCGCGCTTTTGAACACGACATTCAAAGTCCTTGCAACGATAATTTTTATTCCTTTTGTAAAGCAGATTGCTTCAATTACGCGAAAAATCATCAAAGACAAAAATGATTTTGACAAAGCCTATCATTTTGACTTTAACGAAAAAACCGCTCTCGATATGCCGGAAACTTGCGTGATTCAGGCTCAGAAAGAAATTGCTGATTTTGCGGACATTCTTGTTCAGATGTTTGACCAGCTGCAAATCGGGCTTGGAAAGATGGACAAAAAATTCATTGAAGAAGACTACAAGTCCCTCGAATACTTGGAAAATTACACCGACCAGATGCATTTCCAGCTCACGCACTATCTTATCCGCTGCTCAAGCCTTAACATAAGCGAAGAATCAAAAATGAACGTTTCGCTCATGCTGCAAATTTCGGAGGAACTTGAAAGCATGGCGGACGGATGTCTTTCGATTGCCACGCAGATAAAAAAGGCCGTTATAAAAGAAATGGTTTTCCGCCAAGAAGATTTGGAGCGGCTTTTGCCATATTTTGAACTTTCTCGCCAACTTTTGCAGTTCATTTACAAAAATATTTCTAAAATCCAGAGACTTTCAAAAGATGAATTTGAATTTGCGGCTGAACTTGAAGCACAGATTGATGCCGAACGCAAATCTCTCAAAAAATTGGCCCGTAAGCGACTCGAAAGCGGAGCGGACGTAAAGGCAGAACTTTTGTATCTTGATATGGTTCGTCAGATTGAAAAACTCGGTGACCGCTGCTTTGATATGGCTGATGAATTAGGAAAAGTTTCAAATCTTTAAAAAAGTGTGATATAATCTTAAAAGGTAGTTTAAAAGTTTTACTTTTGGCTTTTTGACTTATTCGGGAAACTAGAAAAATTCTGTCATTGCCGTGCTCGCACGGCAATCTTTCAATAAAACAGTGTTTAAGATTATCGGGGCGCCTGATAATGACAAGCTTTGTAGAAACTCGAAATTGAACCTTATAATCTATTTTGGGGGCATGACATGTACGAATCGGGTGAAGATTACCTTGAAGCGATTTTAAGACTGCAGCTTGAGAACGGCTTTGTAAGGTCTGTTGATGTGGCTCATAAGCTTGCTGTTTCTCGTCCAAGTGTAAGCCGAGCTATGAGTCTTCTCGAAAAAGACGGCTACATTGAATTTTCAATGGGCAACATGATAAAACTTACCGAAAAAGGTCAGGAAAAAGCGGAAGACATTTATGGTCGTCATCGCTTGCTCACAGCCTTTTTGCAAAAAATTACGGGAGTGCCCGAAGATCAGGCGGAAGAAAATGCTTGTCGCGTAGAGCACGACATTGATTCAGATGTTGTCGCTGGAATCAAAAAATGGATGGAAAATAATCCAGAATAAATCAAGGCGTCGCATGAAGATGCCTGTGATTTTTAAGCCTAGAAAATAGCGGACTTAAAATATCGCATTTTCATAGTTGGCTCAAAAAACTCAACTTTTTGAGTCTCAATTAATAAAGTATGAAGAAAAATTCTGCCGTGGAAATTGAATCTGAAAAATATAAAGTTTATGAATATGCGGGAAGACGAAGTTTAGGCTTTTTTCTTCTCGCCCAATTTTTTATAATCTCGTTTTTGGTTGCGGCCATTTCTTACACTTTTTATTCTTTTTATAAAATTGCAAAAGACGATATTTCGTTGATTGGTGAAACTTCGTTGATGCAAGTGGCCGAAAAACTTGACGGATTCCTTTCATGTCAGGAAGAAATTCTTGAAATCACTGCGCGAAACATAAATTATATGCTCGAAAACGGGGATTCTTATACGCGTGTTAAGAATTATTTTTTGAGCGAAACAAAAAAGTTTGCGGAAAAGCCAGAATCAGGAATCATAAGCGTTTACGGTCTTGTTGGCGGAAGATATTTTTCGGGGCGCAACTGGATTCCTCAGAAAAATTTTGACCCGACAAAGCGAGCATGGTTTAAGGCTGCCGTTAAGGCGCAGGGAAAGGTTGCGCTTGTAAGTCCGTATGTTGACGCTGTTTCTGGAAAAGTTATTTTTTCTGTTTCCCAACTTCTTCCAGACAGAAAAAGCGTCGTTGCAATCGACATAAAAATGGACGAACTCCAAAGATTCGCTTACGAGATTCATTCGTCAAATGATTCGGAAGGCTTTATAATGTCGTCGGAAGGGCTTATCGTGGCTCATTCGAGTCCTTCTGAAAACGGAAAAAATTATCTGTTTGACAAAATGACTGCCGAAAATCTTTGGCGGCGGAATATTGCAAAAGCTATCAGCTCTCAAGATCATTTTTCTGCTAATCTAAAATATGATTTTGGAAAAATCGCAGTCTTTTCAGAGACCGTAGATTCCCGCTGGAAAATTTGTATGATTTCCAGGGAGAGCAAACTTTTTTCAAGTTTCAAAAAGAATCTTTACTTGAATTTCTTTATTTCATTCTGTATTTTTGTTTTGATTTTGTATTTTTGTGCGCTTGCTTATTCAAACAAATACAAATCCGTAAATATTTCAGAAACGCTTCGCCGCTACAAAACCGCTCTTGAGGCCAAAATAAAAAAACAGGCTGCTGATTTAAAAACTCAGGCGCAAAATCAGCTTGTGATGCAAGATACTGTAATTGAAGGCATGGCATCGCTAATCGAGTACCGTGACGTTAACACCGGAAAGCACGTTCAGAATACGAAATTTTACTCAAAATTGCTTGCCGAGCACATTTTGGAACTAGGTTTGCACAAAGGCGAAATCGACAAAAATTACATTTGGATGATGGGAAATGCCGCTGCCCTGCACGATGTGGGCAAAATCGGTATTACGGACAGAATTTTGAACAAGTCCGGAAAACTTGACGATTACGAGTACGAGGTGATGAAAACTCACACTCTTATGGGCGGTGGTATAATTCGAAATATTTTTGGACGAGGAATTGATCCAAAGATTATGAAGATGAGCAGCGAGGTTGCCCAATATCATCACGAACGCTGGGACGGAAAGGGCTACCCGCTTGGCTTGAAAGGCGAGGATATTCCGCTTTGCGCACGAATTGTGGCAATTGCCGACGTTTTTGACGCGCTTGTTTCGCCGCGGGTCTATAAAAAAGCGATGTCTTACGAAGAATCCTTTGCAATAATTCAAAAAGATTCCGGCACGCATTTTGACCCGGAACTTGTAAAGCTTTTTATGGATTTAAAACCAAAAATCATTGCGTATCTAGCGAAAAATCAGTGAGATTTTGAGTCTCCACAGAGCCTCTGCATTTATAAACTTGTAAATGTGAAAATCTGTGAATCTCCCTTTTGTAGGAATAAAAATGAAAGTCAGAAAAATTGTTTTTTTTAGCTTAATTTTGTGCGCGGGCGCGTTTATTTTTTTTAATTTCTTTTATGATTCAAATCTGCAAGAAAGCACTTACAGTTACCGTGAATTTTATGAGATGGTCAGAGAAAATAAGATTGAATCTGCTGTTTTGACCGACGACAAAATCGAATTCACGCTTCGCGAAAGCCAGAGCCCCGGCGAAAAATTTTTTGTGGAAAATCCGGCTTCCCCAACTTTGAATGAATATTTGCTTTTGCACGACGTAAAAGTGAGCGTTGAAAAATCAATTGACCAAATCATTTCGCTCATTCTTGATTCAATTTTTTATTTAATTTTCTTCGGCACGATTTTTTTTGTGTTCAAAAAAATTTATTTCTCCGAACACGTTCAAAGTCGTTCGAAAAACTGGCGTAAAATTTGATGATGTGATTGGCATGGAAAACTTAAAAAATTACATGTGCCAGGTTATGACGATTATGAAAAATCCCCGCGAATACGCGAAAAAGGGCGTTCGAATGCCTAAAGGCGTGATTCTTGAGGGCGCGCCAGGAAACGGAAAGACGCTTTTTGCCCGCGCCGTTGCCGGTGAAGCGAACGTGAATTTTATTGCCGCCAAAGCGACTGATTTTGAGAGCATGTTCATGGCGATTGGCCCGATGAAAGTTAAGCTTTTGTTTAAAAAAGCCCGTCGCCGCGCGCCTTGCATTGTATTTATTGACGAATTTGACGGAATCGGAACTAAGCGGAACTACAGCGGTTCTGCAATTGAAACCGAGAACACGCGAATAGTAACGGCGTTGCTGAACGAACTTGACGGCTTTGAGACCAATTCGGGAATCCTTGTGCTCGCGGCTACAAATTCCCTTGCCGCGTTGGACGAAGCTCTTGTGCGTCCTGGCCGTTTTGATGCGCACGTTAGCGTTCCGTACCCGAATCTTGAAAGCCGCATAAAATTGTGCGAAATGTATTTGCGCGGAAAAAATTATGATGTTTCTGTGACTGCCGAAAAACTTGCCCGCCATTTTGACGGGGCAAGCTGTGCAAAAATCGAGTCTGCCCTGAACGAGGCAGTGCTTGCCGCCGAATTGCATGGCAGAACTCAATTTTCGCTTGATGATGTAAAATAGCCCCGTTGGCGCTAAGTTTGCGGTGGCTGAGCTTAGTCGAAACCACCTTCAGCCATGATTGACATTCGGCAATCTATTTTAATTTGTGCGAAATTGCATTTGCGACACGCTCTCCGTCGATTGCGGAAGACCCGATTCCGCCGGAGTAACCGCTGCCTTCGCCGGCTGGGTAAAGGTTTGCGATTCCTTCGCATTCCAAAGTTTCCTTGCTGCGTAAAATTCGCACCGGAGTGCTCGTTCGGGTTTCGGTTGCGATTAAAAGTGCGTCGTCTGCTACAAAACCGTGCATGTTCTTGTCAAAATCTCTGAAGCCCTTTTGAAGCCGTTCTGAAATTTCTTTTGGAAGCCATTCGTCAAGTCTGCTCGTAACGAGTCCTGGTTTGTAGCTTGAAGGCGGAAGTTCTTTTGATTCGCGGTGAGCCAAAAAATCGGTGAGCTTTTGTGCAGGTGCTTTTTGACCGTCGCTATGCTTGAAAGTTTCTTCTTCGAGCCAGGTTCGCCAATAAAGACCGGCCAGTGCTTTGCATCCGTCTTTTTCGGCTTGCAGTACAAATTCTTCTGGCGTGTCTTCTGGGCGGCGCTCAACGACGATTGCCGCGTTGCTCCACTGACTGTTTCGGCCGGAGCTGGACATTCCGTTGATTACGATTTGATTTTTTGCGGTCGCGCACGGAACTACATGTCCGCCTGGGCACATGCAGAAACTGTAAACGCCGCGCCCGTCTTCCTGGGCTGTGAGTCTGTATTCCGCAGCTTGCGGCATCAATTTTCCGTGGAACTGAATAAAATCAATCAACTCGCGAGGATGTTCAACCCGTACACCCACGGCAAATGTTTTAGCTTCAAGAGAATCCGGGTTGATTTTTGAAATCATCTTGTAAACGTCTGTTGCAGAATGACCCGTTGCAAGAATTACAGCGTCGCCAAAAAGTTCGCTTTCTTCGCCGCTCGTTACGTTCTTTAGCTTTACGCCGGTAACGGTGAGCTTTCCATCTTTTTTTTCTGTGAGCAGATTCGTGCACTGTGTGTCAAAGAAAAATTCACCGCCAAGCGAAATGATTTTTTTTCGCATTCCACTGATGATTTCCGGGAGTTTGTCCGTTCCGATGTGAGGATGGGCATCTGTAAGAATTCTTTCTGTTGCGCCGAACTCAACGAAAATTCTGTAGATTTTTCCGATGTCGCCGCGTTTGTTGCTTCGTGTGTATAGTTTTCCGTCGCTGAAAGTTCCGGCTCCACCTTCGCCAAAGCAGTAATTTGAATTTTCGTTCAAAATTCCTTCGTTTCGGATTGCGTCAATGTCGTTTTTTCGTTCTTCAGCCGGAGTTCCCCGTTCAATAACGATTGGCTTGATTCCGTCTTCGAGCAATCTGAATGCGGCGTAAAGTCCTGCAGGCCCTGAACCGATGATGATGACTTTGTGCTTTCCGTCCGCTGTTTTCCAGACCGGGAGAGTTTCTCCGTCTCCGTTAGGCTCTTCGCCGATGTATATTTTGTATCTGAGAATTAACTTTATTTGTCCGTGCCGCGCGTCAATAGATTTTTTTTCAAAAACCGAAATAATATCCTTTGGATTTGCCGCGATATTTTTCTTTTCGAGGGCTTTTAAAATCTGTTCGTTAATAACCTTTTGATTTTTTTCGTCGTTTGGCTTTATTGTTATAGAAAGTTCTGTTGTCATATTAAATGTGATTATAGTTCCCTGTAAAAAATACGACAATAGGGAAACGCACAAGTCAACCTAAATCCTCAAAGCCAACTTGCAGCGTTTCCGTAAACGCACAAGTCAACCTAAATCCTCAAAGTCAACTTGCAGCGTTTCCGTAAACTCACGAGCCAACCTGAATTTTAAGAGTTCGCATGGTCTGGCAGAAGAGTGTAGTCCAGTTTTTGTCACCTCGAGCGTAGTCGAGAGGTCTGCATCAACAGACAACAGATTTCTCCACTTCCTTCGGTCGGTCGAAATGACAAGGGAAATATCCACCTTGCATTCTTTGTCGCGGTGATTTTGAAACCCTTGTAAAGTGACCCACCAAAGCGCGAGTTTTGCTTCGTCAAAACTCGCGGGAAACGCACAAGTCAACCCGAAGTCTCAAAGCCAACTTGCAGCGTTTCCCTTTATACTTTAAATAAATCAATCTGTGAACCGATTTGTTCGATTGACTTCTGCATCGTCTCCGAAATGGTTGTAAGCGTTTTTCCGTTCGATTCAATTTGCTGTGCGCCAAAACTCATGCGGCCAATATTAGATTTCATCGCATCGGTGGCTTCTTGCAAATTATTTACCTCGTTCAAAATGGACTGATTGTCGGCAGACATGTTTGAAGACGACGTTCGAACCTGACTCGTACTTTCGTGCATCATCGAAAGCGCCTGTGTAATTTGCCGGCTGCCTTGTTCGCTTTCTTCCATTGCGCTGCGGATTTGCTGAACGATGGAATCTGTCTGCTGAATTTTTTCGCTCACAAAACCGAATGCATTTTTTGCCTCAGAACTTGCCGAAACGACGTTTTCGATTGATTTTTGAATTTTTTGCAGCTCCGAGCCGATTGTTTTGGACTGAGCCGTTGAACTTTCTGAAAGCGCTCGAATTTCGTCCGCAACCACGCTGAATCCCATTCCGGCGGCTCCGGCGTGGGCAGCTTCGATTGACGCATTCATCGCGAGCAGGTTTGTTTCGCTGGCAATTTTACTGATTGTCTTGTTCGCGTTCAAAAGCATAAGACTCTGCTCTTCAATCAGGTTTATCTGCGTGTTGACCGCATTTTGCTTTTCGATTCCGCTCCGCGTGAATTCTTCGAGCTGAGAAAAAGCCGTTACCATCATTTCTGTGCTCTTCGAAACCGAATTGATGTTTTCGAGCATCTGTTCGATTGCCGCACTTGCCTGATTGATTCCGCTTGCCTGATTTTCTATGAGCTTGTTCAGATTCTCAATGTTTTTTGCAATTTGTTTTACCGAAGACACTGTTTGCTCAACGCTCTGGCTTTGGTTTTCGATATGCGAAGTTACCATATTTATGTCAGATGAAATTTGGGCGATGGATTTTCCTGTTTCTTCTGTAGTTTTCTGCATTGATTTATCAACTGTCGTCAGTGCAGATTTTGATTCTTTTATCTGGCTGATGATTGTGTGAAGATTGTCTATGAAGGTGTTGAATCCAGAAACTACGCCGCCAATTTCATCTTTTGATTTTATCGAGATTTTTTTTGTTAAATCCGCGTCTCCGCTGGCAATTTCCGAGATTGAGTGTTTTAAGTACAAAAGCGGGTTCAGCTGTTTTGTCATATAAATTGAAGTGAACAAAATCAAAAGCGTAACGATTACAAGACTGCATGCCGCAATGTTCAAGCTGCTCTTCCGTGCCGAAAGAAGAACTTCTTTTTCTGGAATTACGAGTCCGACAGACCAATGAGTGCCGTCGATTGGGGCATAATAAACGTAGTCATACTGATTGTTGCTTTTGTTGAAGATTCTCCTGTAGTCGCTTGAACCGCTGAGCATGTCTTCTGTCATTTCTGTGTAGCCGATTAAGCCAGCTTCTTCGTCGCCAAGTTTGTATTTGTTCTTCATTATTTGGCTTTCGTCCGGGTAGGCGATTGTGGTTCCGTTGCTGTCGATTGCGTAGGCAAAGCCCATTTCGCCAAGGTTTGTGTTTTCGATTTCGTGCTGAATTATATCAACAGGAACCGCGCCAACGAAAATTCCGAACATGATTCCGTTGTTGTCGATTGCAGGCTCGGCAATAGTGAACAAGTATTTTCCAAGCGTTGGAGAGCGGATTGGGTCAGAGATGTAATTTGGTTCACCGCTTTGCATTATTGCACCGTAATAGCTTGTGTCCGTGATGTTTGTGGCCTGGCCGTCGGAGGTGTAGAGAATTCCGTCTATTCCGCAGATTCCGACGTATTCAAAATCAACGCTCATCAAATGCTGATTTTCCATTATGAAGTTACGTATTTTATGAACATCACCGTCCCAAAATACTTCATTTTTTGTAAAAATCCGTAAATCTTTGTAGTAACTGCTGAGCCAATAGCTTAGTGCCGCCGAACCGCGTTCAACGATTGTTTTGCTGAGTTCAGAAAATGAACGTTTGTTGTAATTTCCGATTGAAAAGCTAAGGATTCCGACTAGTAATGTGAAAAAAAAGACCAAAAGAACAAAAATTGAGGTTTCAAGTTTAAAAGGAAGAGAGTGAATTATCTGTCCCCTTTCTTTAAGAACTGCTTTTTTTAGATTTTTTTTTGCTATTTTTTCTCTCTTTTTTGCATTTTTAACTGTCTTTTTTTTCGTTTTTGTCCATAAATCCCACCTGCCCACATATATTTTGTTATATTATCATCGGAAATCTCCAAAAAGTCAAAATAAAACACGTTATATGTCGGTTTTCTTAAAAAAATCTGTACACAAATGTAAAGGTGATTTTTTTTAGCCTACTTATATAACAGAACGCAAAAATTTGTTAAAATCAGACATCGCAAATGTGCGAAAAAAAGTTTTAGAGGAATCTTATGACTGTTAATTCTTTGGAAAAAATTCTTGGTGCAAATGAGTACCCTGGACGCGGAATTGTCGCTGGAAAATCTGAGGACGGAAAATACGCCGTTTCTGCTTATTGGACTATGGGGCGAAGCGCAGGCAGCCGAAACAGAATCTTTGTCGTTGAGCAGGAAAACGGAAGCGAAGTTGTTCGAACGAAGGCCTATGACCCGACTTTGATTGCAGGGGACCCAAGTTTGATTATTTATGCGGCTGTGCGACAGCTTGGTTCTTCAACAATCGTAACGAACGGTGACCAAACCGACACGATTTATGACGGATTAAAAAACGGCCTTACTTTTGAGCAGTCTTTGCGAAGCCGAAAATACGAGCACGACGCACCGAATTTTACTCCAAGAATTTCCTCCCTTCTCACCGTTGAGAACGGAAAATATGATTATGCGATTTCGATTCTAAAAAGCGATTCTGGAAACGGAGACAACTGTCTTCGCTTCACTTACACATACGACAACCCTCAGAATGGCGAAGGACATTTTATTCACACATACAAAGAAAACGGAAATCCTCTGCCGTCGTTTGAGGGAGAGCCTGTAAAAGTTGCCATAAAAGGCGGAATTGAAGAATTTTCGTCAAAAATTTGGAATTCGCTCAACGCCGAAAACAAAGTTTCGCTTTTTGTAAGATTTATAGATTTGCAGACTGGCAAATACGAAGAGAAAATTTTTAATAAGAACGAAGAGTAAAAAACTAAATAAAAAATCTGCACTAGCGGACGACAGTGCAGATTTTTACATTTTTAAGTTTATTTTGCGGAGCTGATAGGAGATTTTTATGAAAACCGATGATAATAAAAAAAATAACTGTAATCTGCACGACCGTTCTCGTAGAAACCTCCCCGCAGGCAATGCCGTTGGGGGCAGCTTGCATTGCGTCCGCAATAAAAAACGACGTGCAGACAAAAAATCTTTTTGAAGTTTTGTTGCAGGATTTTTCCCGCGAAGATGACTATTACATAGAAGCTTTTAAACAAGGCGGTGAAGATTCCTGTGCAAAAATTATTGCAGAAAAACTGGCAAAAAAAAATCCGTTTGCGGTTGCGTTCAGCGTGTATGTTTGGAATCATAAAATTCTTGACAAAGCGGCAGGCGAGCTAAAAAAACTTTGCCCCGACTGCGTTACGATTGCGGGCGGACCGGAAGTTACCGCCGCTCCCCAGAATTTTTCTAATTTTGACTACACGGTTGCCGGTCAGGGGGAAAGTGCTGTGCCCGCACTTTTGGCAGAACTTTGCTCGGAAAACGCCTCGGAAGTGCAAAAAGACGATTTTATTTTTCCGATTCCTGGCGTTTACAAAAAAGGCAATTTTGCGGCAGAAAATTCTTCGTTTTCCGTTTTTAGGGCAGTGCCTTGCAGTCCTGATTCAATTTCCTCGCCATATCTTGACGGAACTTTGGATCCGGCAAAATACGGTGGCGCGCTTTGGGAGCTTGCACGGGGTTGTCCGTTCAAATGCTCATACTGCTACGAAAGCAAGGGCGAAAAAAAAATTGCCTATTTTCCAATGGAGCGGCTTGAAAAAGAAATCGAACTTTTTGCCGAAAAAAAAATCCCGCAGGTTTTCGTTCTGGACCCGACCTACAACGCAAGCAAAGAACGTGCCATAAAAATGCTGAACATTATCCGTAAAAAAGCTCCGGGAATGTTCTTTTATTTTGAGGCGCGCGCGGAATTCATTGACCGGGAACTTGCCCATGCTTTTTCAAAAGTTCCTTGCTGCATTCAGTTTGGGCTTCAAAGTTCCAATCCGGCCGTGCTGAAAAATGTGCACCGAACGCTGGACAAAAAACTTTTTTCAAAAAATATCGGCTTTCTGAACGAAGAAGGCGTAACGTTCGGATTCGATTTGATTTACGGGCTTCCGGGTGATAATTTTAACGGCTTCTGCGATTCAATTGATTTTGCGCTCTCGCTTTACCCGAACAATTTGGAGCTTTTCTGTCTTAGCGTTCTTCCCGGAACGAACTTGCATGACGATGCAAAAAACTTTGGAATGGTCTGGGACAAAAATCCGCCATATCATGTTATAAAAACGCCGTTTTTTGGCGAGGAAGATTTGGCGAAGGCAAAAAAACTTGCCGAGGCTACGAATCTTTTTTACACTCAGGGGCGGGCGGTTCCGTGGTTCAATGCGGTTTTGTATCCTCTGAACGAAAAGCCGTCTGATTTTCTTTGGGATTTTGCTAATTATATAGAAGAAAAAAATCAAATTCCGCTTGGCTCGCTTTCTAGCCAAAAAATCACGGAACTGCAAAAAGAATTCGTTCGCCAAAAATACGAGCGAAAACGGCTTCACAAAATGGTTGCGATTGCCGAGGATTTGATTGTGATGAACGGCGCGCTGGGACTTTGCACGTTCGACGGAACTGAATCTGTGGTAACGACGAACTATCACCCCGATGACGTGATGAGCGAGTACGGCACCGATCTGGAATTCTTCTCAAAAAACGCAGGCAAACAAAAATGCCGCGTAAAGATTTTCGAGAGCAAATACGGTGCCGATTGGAAAACGATTTAATTCTTCAGGGATTGCTTCATTCTTGAAGAATTGAAATTTTGTCTTATTCTCGCTTAATTATAACCGAACCAAAAAGGTCGTCTTCCCCGGTGATTGTAAGAAAGGCTCCTTTAGGAACATTCTTGTTTAGTTTTGCCGTCAGGCGGAAATAAAAAGGATTGTAAGTATACGATTTAACATAATATCCCTTTTGTTCTTTGCCATTTTCGTTAACGTTTACGCTGAGTCTGTAGTTTTCAACGTTTCCTGAAAGATAAACTTGTATTTCGTTATCAGAAACAAATTCTGCGCGTTCAACTTGTGCAGTGTCTCCGCTGGAGCACGCTGAACAAAGGACTGCCAAAAACAAAATTGCAAATAAAATTGAAATTTTCTGCAAAACTGATTTTTTCATTTCTTTACCTCTAAGTTTTTCGATTTTTTTATTTTAAACGTTCTGATGTTTGGTTATGTTCGTCGAGTGCCCACAAATAGCCTATGAACGACTTTATGCATTCTTTTACATCTTCTGACTTTTCTTCTGCAGGCTTAAAAAGTTTGTAGTCATTTACAGAACATTCTGCAAAAAGAATCTTGTTTTCTTTGTCTGTAATCTGAAAAACTTGATTTTTGTCAAAAATTGCCTCACGTTTCTCTACTTTAGCGTTAAAATATCGCCATAAATTTTCTTCTGGCTCATCCTTAAATTTCCCAGTTCCTCTCGGTTTGTATTCATAGTCTCGTGTTACATTAACAAGAAATTCCGTGCCGTTTTTAGAACAGAATGATGCAACTTCAAACGGAATTTTTTCGGAATCTCCGTTAATTCTGTGATTCATGGAAAGTTTTCCTCCGCCTTCTGGAACTGAGTCAAATATGAACGCTTTAATTTTTTCTTTTTTGTTAGATGGAAGAGGTGCATCATAATGACCTGAAATTAGTTGAAATCCTTTATGAGAAGTTCCCAAAACATAGAATTCATAAATAATCGGAACAGACCCGTTGTTTTCTTCGACAGTTCCTTCCCAACGGTATTCATACCCTTCCAAAGATTGGATGCGATCTGAAATCGCATTTTCTCCGCTGAGTATTATTGTGCCTGAGTCATCAGATTTTGTACGCATTCCGCTTATAAAAAAATCATTTTTCTTCAGGTTTGCAGGTTTGTCAACAGAACTTCCGTAAATAAAAGAGCCAAAAGCTCCTCGTTTTTGAGCAAAATAAATATTTCCAGATTCAATTAGTTCGTCGTCAGCGAGTGAAGATTTGTTAAGAATGTTTCCTGTCATGTCAAAATGTATCGTACTGCAACTTGCAAAAAATATTACTGAAGCAAATGTGACCAATGACAATAAACTTTTTCTACGCATATAAAATTCTCCAACACTAAAATAATTTCTAAGTTTTCAAGTTTTTCTTTACAGGGGATAAGCTTGGCAGGTTTTCATTTTTAAACCTTTACGTTCATGCAGTCGAGGGCTGCTTTGTAAAACGAGGCTGTAATGCCTGAAAGCAATTTTATAGTTTCGTCCTCGGCTGAATCGCTGAACTCACCTTTTAGCTTATATTTGTCGAGGATTTTTTTGTCTGTGTAGATTTCGCAGACTCGGTTTGACGACTCACATTCGATTATGAATTTTACGTTCGTTGGATTGTGCATGATGTTTGCACCGCCGAGCCCATCTTTTGTTGCAACGTAAACGAAATACACTTTACCGCCAGTGATGAAATAGCCGAATTCCTCCATTGGAAGCATAGAACGATTGTCGAGAGATTCTTTTAGGTCAAAGCTAACTTCTTTGCACGTAAGATTCTGCATTCCGACTAAAATTCCTTGCTCTGCATTAATACCTTCGTTGCAAATAATTTCAAAAGTCAATGGAATAAGCTCTGAGTTAAGCTGAATTGTACCGTTCCACTCGTAAATATTACTCTCTCTGTTAAAAAATAAATCAAAAAGTGCGAGTTTCCATGAATGAATTCCTTTAAGGCGATTCAGTTTTAATTCCCCAGAAACCAATAGTTTTTCATCTGTATTTGTTTGTTCTGTAGTAGCATCTTGCGAAATTTTATACGCAGGAAAAACTGTTGCACAGGAACAGAGAAAGAGTGATAGTGCTATGGAAAGAAAAAGTATCGTTACAATTCTATTTTGCATAAACTGTATTTAAAAGCTTAAAAATTAATAAGCCGTCGTTACAAAATTAATTGTATGACGGCTTATTCTGAATTTATTTTATGGAATTAGAATTTGTAGCACAGACCGATTGTTGGTGTAACAGAAAAATTACCGAGAATATCGCGGGTCAAGCCTGAGTACGAAGTAACGTTATCCTTCTCGTTTGAATATGTAACCGACTCAGTTCCCATTTTAAAGCGTGCTCCAACATTGGCAAAAAGATAAAACTGGCTTCCGAGTCGTTTCATAAATGTAACGTCTGCCCCAATGCCATAAGTAAGTTGCTTAAAAGACATGTCGCTGAATGCAGGAATGTTTGAATCGTCGTTAAACAAGTTCCTTCCGATGCTGCACATTCCAAAGACTGAGAAAATTGTGTCTTCCGTGTGCAAGAACGAATAACCGGCACCTGCGTTCAACACTGTGTACAGTCCAGTTTCTCTGCCCATGTTCGGAAAATCTTCAGTTGTTACAATTCCGGCGCCAAAGTCCGCTTTTAAGCTGAAACCATTTTCTTTGTTTACTGTAAGCAAAGAAAGGTCAAATCCGCCGCCAATGTTTTTGCGGGAACCGTCATCGTCAACTTTGTAGTTAGAGAAAACTCCGCTCAATCCAGCCCCGATGAAAGAATCGTAATTCTTTTCGCTGCCTTCTGCGAAAACCGCGGTACCCAAAACTAATGCACTTAAAATCGTAATAATTTTTTTCATGTTTATAAATTCCTTTTTTTTGTGTACCTGCTAGCAAGGTGACAGAAAAAAATAACAACCACCCCACTAGGCAAGTTACAAAATTTATAATAAAAAATTAGGCAATAATCTTAATATCATCAGATGCAGCTGTGGCAACACCAGAAGTTACTCCACCTACTACAAATGCCATAATTGCTACCATTGATTTTTTCATATTTTTATTACCTTAAAAAAAATTAATTTATTTCAGACTTCTTTCTATGCGCACTTGAAAGAGTCTGTTTCACATACTTAGATGAAGGACTTTTTTAAATTTAGTTTTTTACTTCGTTTCGAGACATTCGATGTTAGATTCTGAATGATTTAAAAACTAGATAGAGTAGATTCACGCGTAGGACCACGAGAAGTTCCAACACCAGCAGCAAAAAGACTACGAGAAGATTCAGGAACTTCAACGTTCTCTAAGATTTCAGATTGCCCTGTAGATTCATTTGACACATCATCAATTTCATTTGAACAGCCAAACAGTGCTAAACAGGCAAAAATAAGAGTTATCAATATGGTTTTCATAGATTTTTGTTTATTCATTTTTATCCTCTGTGTTTCATTGAAGTGTAGGAGAGGATAAATTAAATTAATAAAAAACAACAGAGCGTTATAGTTAACTTTTTAGTAAAAATATAATTTTTTATTATTTTAGATATTTTTTGAAATCAGAAAATCAAATCTTTTAAGAAATCGTCTCCAAAACTTTCTTTTAACAAGTTTTCTGTAAAAGAAAGCTCCTCATTATTTGAAAGTTCATGGAATATTCCTCTGGAAATAGATAAATATTGTTTTCCAGAATCCAAAGTTTCATTTTTCGCAAGATGAAGACCTTTATTAAACAAGTGATATGGCAACAAATTCAGCTTACCATAATTTAATAAATATTTAAGAGCAATTTCTGAATACTCCAAAATATGCTCGTCACAATTCAGAACACGTTCCCAATTTGACAGATTAAATAAAACCAGTGGATACGTTGAAGCTTTCACGACTTCAGAAACAATTCCACTCTCAAAATAATCTTTTAACTTGTTTTGAATTAGAACAGCTCCTTCTTTTTCACCAAGATAAAAATGACATCTGGAAATATTATTCAATAAAAATATTTCAGTCCGAGAAAGTAATTTTTTTTCAGGAAACTCATACAACTTAAAATCACTTATTGTTATTTGGAGTGCATGAACTAATTCAGGTAAAATTTTATCAAATAAATCATAATTCCTATTTTCATAGAAGGTTCTGTAAAATTCATAAAACTGCATTTCAAGTTTAGTCATATCTTTTTTGCATGAAGCATATTCATCCAAAAGCCCAGCTATATCATAAAGTTCTCTTGCGACCATTCCATTTATTTTGCGCTCAAGATTGTACCTATAAAAATCCGCCTTTGTCATGGGAACATTTTCTACAGGAAATGGTTCTCCGAGTCTACTGAAAAGAAGCTCAATAAGCTTGCGATGTGGCACTCGCTCTTCATTTTCTATGTATGACACCATAGCTTTCGTACAAAGCCCACGACACATATCAAGCTGAGAAATTTTCTTTTCTTTTCTAACCTGCTTTAAAATCGTTCCTATTTTATAAACTGCCATTGCACATATTTTACCACAAATTCAATTTTTCAATAGTATAATAAAAATGACTCTGAAGTGGAAAACAGTCTCTAAAACGAAAATGAAAAACTAAAAGATAGCGAAAAAACTGTCAGATCGGGAGCCACTCCGTCATGTCGAGTGTACTGTTCTGTCCTATCAAGCGTACTGCTCAGTCATGTTGACTGTACAGCTCCGTCATGTCGAGCGAAGTCGAGACATCTACTGCCCCCAGGGCATAGCGAAGTTGTGTCCACTATCGATTACAGACCTCTCGACTACGCTCGAGGTGACACAACCTGTCATTTTGAATTTGTTTAATGTGGCAACAAAAACTGGTCATTCCGACTACGTTCAGGCTGTCATTATGGTGACTGTACAGCTCCGTCATGTCGAGCGAAGTCGAGACATCTACTGCCCCCAGGCATAGCGAAGTTGTGTCCACTATCGATTGCAGACTTCTCGACTACGCTCGAGGTGACACAACCTGCCATCTTGAATTTGTTTAATGTGGCAACAAAAACTGGTCATTCCGACTACGTTCAGGCTGTTATTATGGTGTCATGCAGAACTTGATTCAGAATCTCTGCATTCCTGCAAAAGAGATGTTCAGGAGAGAAAGGAGGAAAAATTGGATACTTGTCAGATTGGAGAACTAATACGAGAATACAGAGAGGAACAAGGCTTAACGCGTGAAGCTCTCGCAGGAGATTTTTGCGCTGTTTCCACTCTGTCACGAATCGAATCAGGCGAAGAACTTCCCGGCAAACTGCTTGCAAATGAGTTATGCAGCGAACTTGGTCTTGTAGCTCCTAACTTCCAAGATGGAATTCTCACAGAAGCAGATGTGATAAGATGCCAAATAGAACGTAAAATTGAAGAAAAACTATTCTGCAAAGACTACGAATACATTCCATTACTAAAAAAATACTCAGAATGTGGAGACATGGATGTCCTAGAACAGCAATACTATGATTATCACATGGCACTAGCAAAGCGAGCGCAAGGAGAAAGCAACGAAAATCTACAGGATTTATTTGAAAAATCCATTTCACTCACTTTAAAATCATGCACAAAAGATTTTTTACCGCTTCGGCCAAGACTAACAAACATGGAGCTTTTACTTTTAAGACAGATTGCGTTCTGCCAGTACACAGTAGGAAAGAAAAAAGAAAATGCTCTGGAACTTATAAAATTCATTACCGAGTATTACGAAACAAAACCCGTTATAGATAAACTAATTTCAAGCGAATTTCCGTTCGCTATGCAGGATTTTACGGAGTGGATGTTTGCAGCCGGTTACACGGAAGAAACTCTTAACGCCTGCATAAGAGGTCTAAAAGTCTGCGATTTATACAGCGAATTAATTCCATTCCTAAAAATTTTAGAAATCAAAGCAAAATGCCACAGAATATTAAAAAATCAAGCCGACTATGAAAAAACAAAACTTACTATACACCGCACTAAAAGAAATCTCAAATCCAGATATAGACTAAGCAGTGGTTTCGGGGGAAAAATTATTTTTGAAGGCACGCTGTACATCCGCCAATAAACATCCCGCACATTTTCCGCGCCCCATACACAAGACAAACACGGGGAAAAAAGTATATCATTAGCACATGAAGAATGATTTTAAATTTTGCCCAGAATGCGGAAAGACTGGCATACAAAATGTGAACATGCGAAAATGGAAGTGCGCCGACTGCGGCTTTACGCTTTACAACAACGTGGCTTCTGCCGTGGGTCTCGTAATCGCCAATTCCGAAGGAAAAATTCTTTTTGAACGCCGAGCAAAAGAACCGCGAAAAGGCTTTTTAGCCCTCCCAGGCGGCTTTACAGACCCGAACGAATCGCTTGAAGAAGCCTGTCTCCGGGAATGCTTCGAAGAAACAGGAGTAAAACCTGTATCGCTAAAATATCTCGCAAGCTTTCCGAACGACTACGAATACAAAAATATCTTCTATAAAACCTGCGACGTGTTTTTTATCGCGCAGCTCCCTGAAAGCTACGAGCTAAAACCTCAGGAAGGCGAAGTTCTCTCATTTGAATTCCATTCCGTGAACACCGAAGAAGAACTCAAAAACCTTCCGCTGGCTTTTGAATCAGCCCGAAAAACACTGGAATTGTATATAAAACAAGCACATACTAAATAAAGCCATTAAACACAAGGATTTTTTAATGAACGAAAAACAGGTAATTTATATTCTTGCAGGAATCGCGGCACTCATTTACGCCGCACTTTTAATATCACTCCCAATCCGACGAAAAAAAACGCTCTCAGCGGCCGGAAATCTGCTCGTTCCGCTGCAAAACGGACTCACATACCGCGTGGTGGGAATTTTTATCGTCTCTGCGCTCATAATCGCATTCGTACCGACAAGAAAATTCGCGTTCTACATTGCAGTAATTTTGTTCGCGGTCGCAATAATCGCCACGAACATGAGCGTTCAGGAAGCCGTTGGACTCGGAAAAGCAGGAATTTACGAGAACATAATAATCTCAGGAACGGCAATCGTAAAAATGCAGGACATTTACGCGCTCCCGACTCTTGAATACGAAGACGACCCGGACACAGTAGCCGTGGATAAGCGAATCATCGAAATAATCCGGCAGAACGGCGCAAAAGTGATTCTGGCATTTCCGACGGTGGAAGAGCGGCACGAAGCCGTAAAAGCAATCCTGAAGCAGAGACCGGAACTCAAGCCTTCAAAGTAGCAGACAGGAGAGATGAAAATGAACGAAGAAATCAAAGAATCACAGAACGAAAACGAGAACATGATGAATATGACGAACGAAGCAAACGACGCGCAGCCGCCTGTGGGACCAAAAACCGCCCTCGTAACGATTATCGGGCGGCCTTCCGCAGGAAAGTCCACTTTTCTGAACACAGCCGCAGGAGAGCCAGTTTCAATTGTTTCGGCAATTCCGCAGACCACCCGAAACGCAATCCGGGGAATCGTGAACACTTCTCTCGGTCAGCTCGTTTTTGTTGACACTCCGGGCTACCACGAATCAAACAAAAAAATGAACCTAAAAATGCGCAACATTGTGGCAGACCAGCTTTCAAACGCGGACGCAATTCTTTACATTTTAGACAGCACACGTCCGTGCGGCGAGGAAGAAAAACTCATCATCGATTTGGTTTCGTCGCACGCTGAAAAATTGGTAATCGCAATCAACAAGATTGACGAAATCAACGCAAAACCTGAAAGCGTCCGAAAGTTCCTCAATGAGACACTGCCAGAATTTCCGGTCAAAAAGATTCTTGAGATTTCAGCAAAAGAAGACAAAGGAATCAACGAAGTCCTGAAGGAGCTCTACGAAATCGCACCGGAAGCCCCGCATCTTTACGCCGAAGAATTCTACACGGACCAGGAAGTTGACTTTAGAATCGCGGAAGTTATCCGCGAGCAGGCAATAAACCGACTCGAACAGGAAGTTCCGCACTGCATTTACGTTCAGATTGCCGACATGGAAATGCGCACGCCAACAAAAATGTGGTGCCGTGCGTTCCTCGTTGTCGAAAAAGAAAGCCAGAAAGGAATCGTAATCGGCAAAGGTGCTTCGATGATAAAAACGATTCGGGTTGAAAGCATAAAGGCTCTCAGAAAAATCTTTGACTACAAAATCGACCTTGATTTGCAGGTAAAAGTTGACAAAAACTGGCGACAGAAAGACATTACGCTGGACAGACTCTTAAAATAATGACTTTTTTTGAACTGAACGCATTTTTGAATCTTTCAAAAACTCTTCACTTTGCAAAAACCTCGCAGAACGTGAATTTAAGCCCATCCGCCCTAAGCCGGCTTATTTCGCGTCTGGAGGACGAAACCGGCACGATTCTCCTAGACAGGAACAACCGCGGAGTTGCCCTCACCAAACAGGGAATCGATTTTGCGGCTTTTGCGAAAACTTGCCTGGAAAAACAGGAAGATTTGTTCGAATCATTCAAGAATCAGAACGATGAAATTTCGGGCACGCTCCGGGTTTATGCTTCCGTTACGGCGTGTTACACGATTATGCCGCCGTTCCTAAAAACACTCGCCGAAAAATATCCGCAAATCCAGCTTTCCATTGAGACAGGCGACCCGGCTGGCGCGATTCCCGCGATTCGGGAAGGGCGAGCCGACGTTGCGGTAGCCGCAATCCCAAAAAAAGACAGCGAAGACGGACTCATCGGCCTGGACGCAATCCCGGTGCGACGCTCGCCCCTCGTTTTTGCAGCCAGCGTCGGCGGTCCTTACGAAAATCTTGAAGGAAGCCCGCAGGACATAATTTCCACAGTTCCGCTGATTCTGCCAAAAACAGGCCTTGCCCGCGCGCGCTTTGACCAGTGGATTTCTTCCCGCAACGTAAAAACAAAAATCGCAGCCGAAACAGAAGGAAACGAAGCGATTATGGCACTGGTGCAGCTCGGACTCGGAATTGGGCTAGTCCCGCAAATCGTCCTTACGAACGGCCCGTACACGAACGGATTCACGAGCCACGCAGCACTGAATTCCCTGGGCTATTACGAAATCGGCTTTATCCAAAAAACGCAGTTCTCAGGAAGCGAATCCTACAAGAGAATGCGCGCCGCCGTGAGCGAAATCTTGCACAAAGACAACGCGTAGCGCAAAATGAAAAATTATGAATAGGGAATGCGGAATTGACTTGCAGATTGCGCACCACCTCGCGTATCGGGCTTTAAGCTATGCAAGGCAGCTTACAAACATTTTTGGTGGACGAGCCAACTTGCAACCACGAGAATACTTTCGGTAGCAGCAGGCAGACAGCAACCGTTATCGCTGGTCGGGGCGCGTGAATTATCACTGATTCTCGCCACAGAAACACAGCCTGTCATCCAGACTGACGCACAGTTTGGAAGCTTGTGCGGTGGTTGAGCCGGCCTAAACATCAATCAACTAATTTTCCACGCAAGCATTCTAGACGCTGAATTAAGTTCAGAGCGTTGAAAGGCTTTCAGAATCATTCTGTAAGGCTTTTTGAATCTTTCTACAAGCCTTTTTAAATCATTCTGATAAGCTTTTAGAAACATTCTACAAGCCTATCAGAATCTTTCGACAAGCCTGTTACAATTTTTCTGAAAGCTTATCAGAAACTTTCAACAAGCCTATTATAAATCTTTTGCAAATTTATTAGGATTTCATCAAAGCGGTAACGGGAGCGGTAACGGGAGCGGTAAGGTTGACTTGTAATCTTTAAAATCGATTTTACCGCTCCCCAACAGTTTTTCTTCGAAAAACTGTTGCTTTGGTGGGGGCACTTGCAGGGGCTTCGACCTCGCCGCGACAAGCACGGCGGCAAGGTCGAGATGCAGTTTTGTTGCTCGCGCACCGCGAGCAACCATGGAAACGCTGCAAGTTCACTTTTAACCTTTAACTTCCCCCGTGCGTTTCCCGCGACTTTTGCAAAAGCAAAACTCGCGCTTTGGTGGGGACACTTGCAGATGTTCACGAAACGCGGCGTCAAGCGGGGCCGCGTTTCGTGGGTGCAGCTTTGTCGCTCGCGCGCCGCGAGCAACTTCGGGGAAGTCGTGTCAACTTGCAACCACGAGAACACTTTCAGTAGCAAGCAGGCAGACAGCAAACGTTATCGCTGGTCGGGGAACGTGAATTAATGCTGACTCTCGCTGATGAATTGTGGCCTCCCCTTTGACATTCCGAACTAGATTCGGAATCTCTGCTCTATATGAAGCGTAAATGCTAAATCAACTTCAGCAGAACCGAGCATCGGGCAACGCCCATTCGCCTCATACTTCATACCTCCTACCTCATATTTCTACTTCTTATTTTTCCGCCTCCTCCACGTAAAAATAACAAAACTTTATCCCGCAAATTGCGTAATTTCCAAACAAAAAACAGAAGTAACATTATAAGGAGACTTACCTTATGACCGATTTACTCACCTCAACACTCACCCCGGAACAAAAATGGGAGCAGGCTACCCTCGCGAACAACTTCCTACGCCGAAATCACAGATTTCGACGAGACTCACTAAAAACGCTTCTCAAGCGTTTTTTTAACGCTCCCTATCTGCAAAATCATGGAAAGCGAGCCCGAAATCTGTAAGCACGTCATCGAAATTTTGCTCGGAATCGAAATCGACCGAATCGAGATTCCCCAGACCGAACGCACGATGCAGGAATCTTTTGAGTCAAAAAGCGTGCGATTCGACGTTTACGCCAAAGACAGCGACCGAATTTTTGACGTTGAAATGCAGACCGCAACCTCGAAAAAACTCGCCAAGCGGTCGAGATACTACCAGAGCATCATCGACGTGGAGCACCTCACCGCAGGCACCGACTACGACGAGCTCAAGGACGTCTACATCATCTTCATCTGCCTCGGCGACGTCTTCGGCGAAAAACTCCCGGTCTACACCTTCGAGAACGTCTGCACCGAAAACGGCAGGACAAAACTCAATGACCGCACGTTCAAAGTGTTTTTCAACGCCGACTTGTGTGATAAAATCGACTCAAAGGAACGGCGGAACTTTCTTGCCTTCCTGAAAGCCAACGAGGCACGAGACGACTTTACCGAGACACTCCGCTCAAAGCTCGCCCTCGCCAAGAAAAACATGAAATGGAGGCGGCAGTATATGACCTGGGAACAAACACTCAAAGAATACGCAAAAGACGCTTTCGACGAAGGCGTAAGAGAAACTGCAAGGAACAATGCGATAAGCCTGTTAAAAAAAACGAGCCTGCTACCAGAGATGATTGCAGATTGTTGTGGTTTATCCGTGGAAGAAGTTCTTGAGCTAAAAGAAAACTTGCAGACGGAAGCGGTCAGAACTTAACGGAAACGCTGCAAGTGCACTTTTCGAATACAAGTCAACTTGCAGTTGTTTCAACCTCGCCGCGACAAGCCCGGCAGCGAGGTTGAGAGGCAGTTTTGTTGCTCGCGAATCGCGAGCAACTTTCAATTTTCCTTTTATCTGTGTCCCATCTGCGTTTATCTCCGTTCATCTGTGTCAGTGGAACGGCCAACGTGTAGGGGAGTGTTATTACTGTGCGGTTACTGTTGCGGCAAAGGCGTCGGTTTTGCGCATGTAGTAGATGATTACGCTGTCGCCGGATTTTTTGCTGCCGATTACGTTGTAATATTCCTGTGCGGTTGGGAGTTCAACAGTCTGCTTTGGCTTTTTTATCTCAAGCATGACTTTTGAGGCATCAGGATTTGAGAAGACAACGAGGTCTCCGTCTTTTAAGCCGGCTTTTGCGGCGGCAGATTTTTTCTCAACCGACACTGAATAAGCTTCAACATTGAGCGTTGATTTTTTTGTTTTAACAGTTCCGCTGTACGGGTCGAGAGAAATACCCATTGCCTTAAAGATTTTGAGAGAGTTTTCTTTTGCCTCTTGTTCCTTGAGGGCTTTAACTTCTGCGTCAACATTCTTTTCCAAAGCAGCAATGTCCAATGCTTCAATTTCAGGCTTTTTGCCTGCAACTACAGAATCTTTTGCATTTGCAAAGAGCGTTTTTAATTCAGAAAGTTTTGCTTCAATGGCGGCTGCGTCAGAAGCATATTTTGAATCTTTAACAAGCTTTGCTTTTACTGCATTAAGGGCAGATTCTTTCTGGTCACGGAGAGTTTTTGTTTCTGCGGCAAGTTTTTTGTTCTGTGCCTTTACTTCTTCGTGGCGTTTTTCAAGAGAAGCCCAGTCGATTTTTTCGATTTCCTCTTTTTCGTCAGAAATGGCAAGTACGTTTTTAGAATCGATTTTTGTTTTGAATGATTCAAGCTGTGCAAAAACGACCTTGTAAGAATCATCAAATTCCAAGACTTCCTTGTATGCGTCAAGTTTTGCCTGAGAGTCAGAAAGAACTTTGTCTGCGTCAGCGGCATTTTTAACTGCATAATCCTTTCGATTTTTTGATTCTTCGTAAGCTGAATCAAGAAGGATTTTTTTGAGTGCAGCAGTCTTTGAAGCGATTTCGGTTACATCTTTTTTTGCGATAGCCGACTGAAGTTCTTTTGAAGACTCTTCGAGCGAAGCTAAAAGCGAAGCGTTCTGTTCAGGGTAAACTTCTTTGATGAGGGCAGATTTTTCTGCATTTGAAGCGAGAAGTTCATTTGCATCTTTAGTCGCTTTTTCCAAACGGGCAGCCTGTTCTTCTGGACTGAATTTCTTTGCGTGAACGATGTAGTAATCATCATGATAATCAGCTTTTAATCCGAAAGACTTAGCTTCATCTCTGGTTGCAAGATAAAATCCTGTACCATCGATTTTATTGCCATCTTTGTCATAACAGAGTGTATAGCCGTTTTCAAGACTGAGCGCGTTGCAGACTTTAGATACCTTATAATAGTCAGAATAATCAGTAACTTTGTTATAAATTCGGATGCCATCATCATCAGAAATTTTGAGGTAAGTCAAAGACATATCTTGTAATTCTATATTTACAATTGAATCAGCAAACTGCTCGTTGATTGTTTTTGCAAGTTTTTTAAGTTCAACAGCTTCTTTTGCAATATAAAGTGCATTTTCAAGCTTATCTTCTAAGCCCTTGCTCGGCTGAATAAGAACTACCTTGCTCAACGGAATCGAAAGCTCCGGGAGGTTTGCTTTAAATCCTGTCATGCTTTTTGAATTGTCATAATAGTAGGCAAGGGCATCGGCAGCACTCTGCAAACCGTACTGTAAGTAAACGCCTTCTACAACGAGGTCTGCTTTTCCTTCGTCAATTGCGTTCATTTGAGCTTCGGTAAGCCCTTTAAAAATGATTTTGTCATTATTTGAACTGCTGTAATATTTCTGAACAACAGGCATAAAACGAACTGACTTTGTAAAATCTTTACCCGTTTTTGGAGCGATTTTTACTTTTAAATCATAAAGAATGAATGTGTCACTTGGGCGAGGCTTAAACATGAACGCATTGTAATATTCATCAATTGCCTTATCAGTCCAAGAATACACGCTTTTCTTAAGTTTTTTATTGTAGTTTGAATCTTCTGCAAAATAAGACGTGGCATAGGTTGCTACATTGCCAGAATTGTAAGCTCCTTTTTTTGCAGGAAGAGGATATGCAGAAGTTTTTGTAGTAGAATATCCCCATGCTCTTCCACAAGTTGGGTCTCCATCAGAACCTCTATACCAACTATCCTTATGCTGAATGTCCTGCTTTTTTGCACCGGCAGTTTTTGTTACAGAAATCCGCGGCCAAAAATTATAGGAAGAATTACCGAAAACGGAATTTATGTAAGATGAATTACTATCAGAATATTCTTTTCCCTGCAAATATGCATTGTAATGTTCATTGCTGTAATAATTGTCAGTTACGGTACTTTTACTAAACGGAGCTGCTGGCAAGTCTTTCCAGTCATCACGGTGCACTTTTGTGTATCCCCAACAGATTGGCACCATTATGTGGTAGAATTTCTGCGAGTAGTTTACGCTTACTGTAGAGCTTACGGTTGCAGTTTTATTGGTATAGTCAAGCTCGCCCATTTCGAGCTTTCCAACCGTAATTGCATAAGGGCAGTACTCTGTAAAATATTTTTCAGCATCTTTTAAAAGGTCTGTCCATCCTGAATGGAGAGAAAACTGAGTAAATTTTCCGTATCCCGGGTTGCCTTCTTTTATTTCGTTTGCAAGATTTTCGTAAGCAGCGTAAGCCTCGCCGGAATTTGCAGGGTCGGCGTTAACTGCATCAAGATAATAGCCCATTGCATAGGCATACTGCTTTTTTGTTTCAGCATCTTTTGCTTTTTTTACAAGGTCTGTGTAAGCGGCATTCTGAGCAAATGCGCCAAAAGCAAAGGCAAGTAAAAATGATGTAGAAACAACTAACTTTGTTACTTTCATTGAATCATCTCCTCGTAATTAACTTTTTGTTCTTATTATAGAGAATAAAATATCAAAATTCTCCAAAAAATTCTATAATGTACGAGTAGATTGATTTAGCGTGGTGGTGGCTTCGACTACGCTCAGCCACCGTTATTTCAAGAATCGCCTATCCCGTGCCGATATAAAAACAACGCAACCATAGGAACTTTTGCGAGTTCCGACAAAGTTGGCGGTTGGTCTTTCTGGCTCCAGTGGCGTTTCCGTACGGGAATTGCCATATCTTACAGGCTGGGAGGACGTGCGGTGAACCGAATCGTTAAGATTTCAGTGATAATCGCAGTGCTTTTAGTGCTCGGTTATCCAGTATGGTAAACCCACCTCTTCGCACTCAAAAAGCGAAAGAGCATAAAAAAACCGCCTAGTCCGATCCACTAAGCGGTTGTACCCGTAAGGGTATAAAAGATTAGTAGTAAAGGCCAACCGTAACCTTGGTTGCCTTTCTTCTTATATCCTAGTTCAGTATTCTCCGATTGTCAACGCAAGTAAACAGAAAACTGACTTTCCAAAGGCACTGTGAGGTGGTTTTGACTACGCTCAGCCACCGTAAGACACTGCAAGTTGCCGCAAGTGAGTTTTAGAACTTACAGCCTTGTTTTTGCCATACAACTAACAACCACCGGAATGTCTTTCAATTTTCCGTTTATCTGTGCCCTATCTGAGTCTCATCCGTGTTCATCTGCATCCCATCCTGTCCAGTAGCCAATATCCACTTTCAAGCGTATAATTCGGAATCAGTACTATGAAAAAATTTTTATCCATCATCATTTTTTTTGTGGCTCTTACCGCGGCTTTGGCAGAAACGAGCATGTTTTACAACGAATTCAACGAACTTCTTCCTGGAATGCACGTTAACGCAAAAAACGGGCTCAATGTTTACGATGAGCCTTGTCTTTCTGGCAAAAAAGTGGCGTCGCTTTTCCATGCCGACTATGTGCGTATCCGAGAGCTAGGCAGAGAAGAAACGCTTGACGGAATTACCGCCCCGTGGGTAAAAATCGTCCTTTATCCAGAAAACTGGAAAAAACCGGGCAAAGAAGAATTTGGCTGGGTTTTCGGAGGAAATCTCACTCCCGCGCTCCCACAATTCACAAATATCCCGGAGGTTATCTCAGAAATTCAAAAACGGGGAAAGCTTTACGCATCATTTTTTCCGTCATCTTTCGGAAAAAACTACGTCGCAAGCGTCTATTTGAGCCAAGAAACCGGATGGCAATGGACGGGATACGTAAATTACTTTTATACGCTCGAACGCCTTTACTGCGAAAGCAATCAGAATAAAATCGCCGTAGCGTTGCAGGACTGCATGATTTTTAACAAGCCCACCGAAAAGAATCCTTACGGCACACTCACGGCAATAAAAGAAGGCACAAGAATCAAGATTGAAGGAATCACAGCCTACGGAGTGCAATCCAGCACGCTATATCCGATTTACAGCGCAAGCGAAATTCTGAACGACGGAAGCACCCGCTATTTGGGCGAAGTGCGGGGAATCGACATTACGGATGAGAGGTGTTTTTCTCGCGTAAGTGACGGAAAAGGCGGAAAGATGACTTTTTCATACCTTCGAGCCGTAAAAAATCAGAACGGAAACTCGATTGAAAAAAGATTGAATGTCTTAGAAAAAAGTTTCTTTGACCTTAACGTGTCCGTTCCATCCGGCTACAAAATGCTTTACGCCACATTCACGGATTCCGAAGGCGAAAAGTACAATTTTCAAGAACTTGACCCAGACGCAACGTGGATTCTCCGTTACCCACTAAACATGGAAAAACCTGTTCTGATTCTCGAAAAAAAATCCGGCAAATACGGCACGGAGCGCACGAGCCTTTACACCCTCGAATATTGGTATTCCACGTGGAACCATGAAACAAGAATGAATTACATCTGCGGATATGAATATACGAATGTCGGAAGCGAAGAATCAGGACTTGGCTATCACTTTTTCCAAGAAACGAAACTCGCAACTTACGAATTCCAAAAAATCAACGGAAAAGTCGTAAAAAACGAAACCCTGGATTTTTATCAGGAAGAGTATGAGCCCTACAAATTTCATGGATATGGCGGCCACGACGGTGAGCCATACATCGCTCATCACTTGGTCTTAAAAGCCGGCATGTATGTAAACCCAAGCTACCGCCTAAAACTGCGCACTTCCCCAAGCTTGAAGGGAGAAAAAATCGGCACGCTCGCCCCAGGAACGCTCCTAAAAATCATTGAGCTTGGCGAAGAAACCGAAATTGATGACGAAAAATCAAAATGGGTAAAAGTGCAGCTCGTAAACGACGATTTCTTCATCGAAGGCGCACGAGTGCCCGCCGCCACGACCGGCTGGCTCTTTGGCGCATATTTGAACTAATAAGTGAAAGTCGAAAACTCTGTCATGCCGAATTTATTTCGGAATCTCTGCACTTTACCGTGTAGATGCTGAACTAAATTCAGCATGACGTTGAGTGTCATTCCAAACTGCCACCCCGTCATTCCGAACTTGTTTCGGAATCCATAATCGCAGATGCTGAATCAAGTTCAGCATGACCGCACGTTTTAGTCGGTTCCAGCCTCATTCTCATTCATCATTCCACCTCACCACTTTCAACTTTCCACTTTCAGGCGTATACTCTTTCATCATGTCTGAATCATTAATTTCTATAAAAAATTGTCGAATCGAAAATCGAAAAGGCGTTGTGCTTCCAGAGCTTTCATGGGAAATGAAAAAAGACGAAGCTTGGCTCGTAATCGGACCGAACGGTGGCGGAAAAGCCGATTTTATTCAGGCGCTTTCCGGCGAGAAAAAAATCGTGCAGAACGACGGCGACTCACTTTACGAATCAGAATTCTTCGAGGCAAAGACCAAAGAAAATTCCGTGGAGACAGTTTCCCTCGAAGTTGCCGCAAAACTCATCGAGACCGAGCGTGAACTTGATGAATCAGAATACATGGACAAAATCGACGCAGGCCGCACGGGAAGGCGTTTTATCTGCGAAGTGCTGGGCGGTCCCGACGCGAAGCACAGGCACTTGCCGCTCCCAGAAATTGCGAGTCACCTTGAAGCCCTGCCGGAAGTAAAACTCTGCGGAATCGAAAAAATCCTTGACCGCGGGCTAAAACTCATGTCCACGGGCGAAATCCGAAGAACGCTTTTGTGCCGCGCGCTTCTCTCAAAGAAAAAACTTTTGATTCTGAGCGACCCGTTCGCCGGGCTTGATGCGCAAAGCCGCAAGATTCTTCTTGAATTCTTCCAGACAATCGCGGGCAAAAAAGACAGCTCACCAAAAATTCTGCTTTCAATGGAACGCTACGTCGAAATTCCAGAAACAATCACGAACGTCATTGAATTCACAAAAAACAAAGTGAGTTTCTGCGGAACAAAAAAAGATTACGAACAGATTCTAAAAGAACGTGAATCTGAAAAGTCAAGAAACCGCGAATCCGAAAAGTCGGCTTTTTTGAATGAGCTGAACGAAATTTCTGCCGAAACAAAAAGCCTTCAGGATCAGATTTTGAATAAAATCCCCGAAGCAAAAAACGAAGACACGCTTATAAAAATGAACAGCGTAAACGTGGGCTGGGAAGAACATAAAGTCCTTAAAAATTTCAGCTGGACGGTTCTTCCGGGCGAGCACTGGCTCATCCGAGGGCCGAACGGAAGCGGAAAAACCACGCTTCTTGAACTGATTACAGGCGACAATCATCAGGTTTTCGCGAACGACGTCTGGCTTTTCGGCAAAAAACGGGGAACCGGCGAAACAATCTGGGACATTAAAAGGCAGCTGGGAATCGTAAGCTACAGACTGCATGTTGAATACAGGATGGTCGGCGGCACAGACCTTGAAGGCGTTATAATTTCAGGATTCAAAGATTCGATTGGACTTTACGAGCAGCGCACCGACGTTGAAGTTAGTGCCGCTAAAAAATGGCTTAAACTTGCAGGATTTGAAGGCCGTGAACACGAATCGTTCGGAAATTTGAGCTACGGCGAGCAGCGGGCAATTCTGATTATTCGGGCAGCCGTAAAAAATCCTAAAGTGCTGATTCTTGACGAACCTTGTCACGGTCTTGACGAACAATACCGCCAGAAGATTCTTGATTTGCTTGAAAAAGTTGCAGAAACCGGAACAACAACTTTGCTGCACGTCACTCACGACCCGACGGAAGTTCTTCCGTGCGAAAAGCATATCCTTGAACTCCGTCCGAACGAAGAGCCGATGTATAAGATTCTGACGGCATAAAGCCTTCAATGACGGGCCTTCGGTTCTGCTCAGGCACATTCCGTTCATAAAAAGGTGTTTGCCAGACAAAGTTGAATTAAATCTGAATGACAAAACTCATCTGCCATTCAGATTTAATTTCCGTCATTCAGACGAATGACCTTATTTATTTTCTTCTTTAAGGGCTTTCACTTCTTCAACAGAAAGTCCTGTAACTTCAGAAATCTGCTCAACGGTCATAATATCAAGCGCCAAGAGTTTCTTTGCGTTCTCAACAGCTTTCTCTTTGTCGGCAGAGGATGCTGAAACATTCTCGTCATTTTGTTTGTCAGTGCCTGAAGATGCAGGTCGGTTGATTTTTATTGGAGTCCCCTTGACTTCAGTCTCAGGTGCGCTAGATTCTACAGATGTATCGCCAATTGTAAAATCTCCCATATAAGCCAGGCAGAACTGTTTTATCGCATTTTCAGACGCAGTGTTCAAAATCTCAACGAATGCTTTTTTGTCATAGGAACCGCCAGAAATAGTAAGGCTCTTATCTCCCAAAGCCGAATAAGTTCTGCTCACAACTTCTCGTCCACGAGAATCCATCAATTTGAATCGCAATTCAACGTATGCGTCAACAAGCCCGCTGCTTTTGTTTCCTTTCGCAAGCTTTTTATAAAAATTTGCATTAACGATGAGCAAAGATTTCGCATTAAATTCATTCATAAAAAGGCGGGCGTTCTTTGCACCAAGCGTCGTAAAATCCTTGTAGTCAGTGGCATCTTTTGTTGATATTAACGCATTGTACATGCTTTTTCGCGTATTCTGGTAAACTTCGCTTCCAACTACAGTCTTTTTGTCAACAACGGCACATCCGGCAAGTTCCGGAAGATAACGACGCAAAGAATCGTCAATAAAATCAAGTCGGTCAACGGCCGTAAGAATTTCAGGATTGTTTCCGTCCATCATTTTGTTTATGGAACTAGAAATCAAGTTCGTTCCAGCATCCTGGTCTTCTTCGCCAGTGTTCCATGTTACAATCTGATTTCCAACAATCGTAACAATTGCCAACGGTGAGTTATCTTTTAGAGCAAGCTTTGTTGAAGCACAGCCAGTAACAAAAATTGCAGAAAAAAACAACGCTGATAAGAGTGCAATAATTTTTTTCATATAAGTCCTCGGATTTTTTTATACACGAATTTTTCAACAACAACTATACCAAATAGTTACTTTTTTTAGAATAAAGTCTCGTTGCAAAAAAAAAGGACTGACGCAAAGGTCAGTCCTCGAAATATATGTAAACGAGTTCCGGCTTTGCCAAGACGAACTCGGAAAAAAAAGCTCAGCCTCAAATTGAAGCTGAGCTTTTTTAGGCGTCTAGCAGAATCGAACTGCTGCATAACGGTTTTGCAGACCGCTCCCTTACCGCTTGGGTAAGACGCCGTAACGAAAAATAATATATACTAATTTTTATTTTTTGTCTAGAGTACTAGTCCATAAATTTGATATAATTTAATAAATTTTCATCGTCAGGACAAAAATGAAATTATCATCAAAAATTTTTACGTTTGTTTTTTCAATCTTTTTTTCTTCAAATATATTCGCACAAACAAAAATACCGGACACAGCGACTTTTTGGAGCGATTATCCCGCGGAGGATTTGGCAAATTTTTTGGTCAACAAAATGACTGACGAAGAACTTCTCGCACAGATTTTTATGTTCGGCTGGGCCGGCAAAGAACCAAGCGGACTTTTGAACCAATGGGTTTCCAACCGCGGACTTGGAAGCGTAAAAGTTTTCGGCTGGAACACCGACGACACAATGCAAGTTGCGCGCTCAATTTCCTCACTGCAGAAAAAAGCTCAGCAAAGGCACTTGCAAATTCCTTTGTTCGTGGCGACGGACCAGGAAGGCGGCTGGATTCGGCACGTAAAGGGAGAAACCACCGTAACACCGGGAAACATGGCAATCGGAGCCTCGCAGCTGCCAATGGACGCATACTACAGCGCGTATTACATTTCAAAAGAAATCAAGGCGCTCGGAATCAATTTGAATTTTGCCCCGACAATCGACCTTTACACTGACCATCAGTCAACGGTAATCGGCTCACGCTCATTCGGTGAGTCCCCGGAATCCGTAAGCCTTCTTTCGGAATATTTCGTTGCCGGCTCTATTGCGGCAGGCGTAATTCCAACCGCAAAGCACTTTCCAGGTCACGGCGACACGAGCCGCGACTCGCACATAAGCGTGCCTGTAATCAACATCGATTTGGAAACACTCGAAAACCGCGAGTTAATTCCGTTCAAAGCGTTGATTGCACAGAACGTACCGGCAATTATGAGCGGACATTTGTGCTTTCCGCAAATCTTGCCGAACGGTGAACCAGCTTCGCTCTCAAAATTCCTTTTGACAGATTTGCTCAGAAAAAAACTCGGCTACAAAGGTCTTATAATAACAGACGATACAATGATGAACGGAGCAACAACGTTTGCAGGCAGCCTTTCCAACACATTCAAGCTGGCAATAGAAGCCGGGAATGACATAATTCTTTCTTCTTCAACCGCAGCTCTTAACGAACCGCTTTGGACGGTGAACCTTAATTTGATGAGCACGGATGCAGAATTCCGAAAAACAGTGCAGACTGCGGCACGACGAGTAATTCTTTACAAACTTTATTATTTTAAGAACAAAAACCCGACTCCAGCGCCGCTCTACCCGGACACTTCAAAATTGAGCGAGCTTATTCCCGACAAAGACGGTCAGAAATTCTTTCTCTCTCAGGCATGCCGCTCAATTACGGCTTACAAAAAAGGAGATTTTCCGTATCAGACGAACACGGCAGACAGGATTTTGCTTGCCGGCCCAAAACAATACCCGGAATTTTTTGATGAAGGCACAAAAAAATACGGAGCAGACTGCGGAACTTACCGCTTTAACGCGAACGAATTTGTTGATTCCGCCGATTGGGTCGGGCAGGAACTCGCTTCGCGTGCAAAAAACTACGATACAATTATAATTTGCGTTTCTGACAAATCAGCAGCAATAATCGCACGGCACTTAAAGAATTCCGGCAAAAAAGTGATTGTGCTTTCAGCACTTTCGCCCGTGCATGTTCTTGATTTTAATTGGGCGGACACAATTCTTTTTGGTTACAGTTATTCGCCCTTTTCGTTTAAGGCCCTTTTTGCGGCCCTTTCAGGCGACTTTACGCCAGAAGGCACTGTGCCGCTCGATTTGAAAAAATAACAGCTACACAAAAGAGTTCGGAATGACAGATTGCAAATTTTGACGCAGATAAACACAGATATTGAAAATAGTTCAGAATGACGGGGGAAGTCGCTTTGGAATGACCATTCTTGTCACCTCGAGCGTAGTCGAGAGGTCTAAACGCAATAGATTTCTCCACTCCTCTATTCTCCGGGAACAGCAGATGTCTCGACTTCACACAACATGACAGCGTGTGACGCTCAGAATGACCGGAGCTTCGCTCCTTCATTTTGCCTTTAAACTCAAAATCGACCTTTTATTCATCAAGGAATTTCGGGATTTCTTTTTTTGTTGTGTATTTGCTGTCAGTTGCGTGGGAATTCGGAAGTTTTCCGTCGATTCTGTCATTTTCCATTTGGAGCTGCAATTTTATCATCGCCTTAAAAGCAGTCATCAAACACTCAGGATTAATGGCTTTGTCAACAATCTCGACTTCCTGCAATTCTTTTATCAAATAGTAACAAGATTCAATCGTTGAGATATATTCAGGCTGAGGCTCACGCTTGAACGTAAAAATCGACTCATATTTTCCGTAAAATGAAATTTTTGGAAGCGACATTATATTCGTGCTCAGACGAATCATCTTTTTTGAACAGAACCACGTTGAATCAATTATGAACACAAGAAGTTTTTTATTGCCGATTTCGGCTTTCAAGCCTTCTTTCTTTGCATTCCAGGCATCATCGCCAGGATACATAAGAACCGGAAAATACTGAGGGTCGGCCAAAAGCTGGCAAACACGCTTGTTCTGCGTAAAGTCAATTCCAACAATGATTTCTGAATTCAAAATTCCCACGTGAGCCATTCGTCCTGTTCCGGTGCGTTGATGCTTGGCTTCCTTAGGGTGCATTAAAAGTACGAATTTTACGCCCGGATCAAAAGGCTGCATGTATTTGCAAAAACACATATTAACGGGTCTTAAACAGTTATAACAAATTTCGCGCATGAATGGGATTATATAAAAAAATGGCTTGCCCCGTAAAGGCAAGCCACTAAATTTTATTTTGCGTCAATATTTACATTGTTGTAATTTACGCCAGCTTCACCAGGAGCAGAAGCTGTTTTCTTGAACAAATCTCCAAGCAAGAATTCACCTTTTTCATTTCGAGGAATTCTGTTGAACGTTCCGTCCGCGTTGTAGCCGTTTGCATATTTGCTCACATCAATGCTTACAAATGCAGATTTTTCGTCAACCGCTTTTCCGCTCTTGTTCAAAGTCTTTGCGCCGGTAAAGAAGTAGTTGTCGTCAGAAATAAGCTCCGGACAGAATTCACGAACTTCTTTTAGGTCATCGCCAGCACCGTTTGCAAATGAAATTGCACCTTTTACTTTGAACGTGCGAGGATAGCTTTCAGCCTTGCCTTTTCCATACAAAGTGATTCCGTACTGACCGTTAAACGCAGAAATCACGTTCTCAAGCTGCAAACCAGGGTTTGAGTTACAAGTGATTCCGTTAACTCCGTTGCCCCAAGAAATTGAGTTTTTCAAGAGGTGCGGGACATTGATTCCGTCACCGCCGAGTTTAAATCCGTTTCCGTCGCCTTTTCCGCTTCCGTCAAGCTTGGTTCCGTTTGCGTAAGTAACGCAGTTTTCAAGAAGAACCGCACCAATCGGGCCAGTCTCAACTTTTGCGTACAAATCCCAGCCATCATCAACGTTGTGGTGCGAAACACAGTTTCTGAACACGTTATTGTTGCCAGAAGTCAACTTAGAAGCAAAACCATCGGCGTTGTTCTGAGCAGGGTCTGCATTTCCGAAAGACTCACAACCGTAAATCAAGTTGTCGTGAGGCCACTTCTCAAACGGCTCAGATGAGCGTCCAGAAATCTGGATTCCCGTGTCTCCGTTAAGATAAGTGTCAACCATGCGGATTCTATTGTAATTTCCGGCAACCTGAAGAGCCTTGCAGTTTTCCGGCGATTTTGTAATGTCAATATTTTCAAAATCCCAGTAGCTTCCGTAAAGATTGATTGCAGAAACCGTTGCCGAAGATGAACTAAAATCAATTACGACACGCTTTCCAGGTTCAGCTTTAAGAGACTTTCGTTTCTTTGCAGTTCCGTCATTTCCGCGTTCAATAGTGATTCCCTTTGTTGGATAATATCGGCCTTCCAGCATGATAATCGGCTGACCAGGCTTACAATAAAGCAATGCAGATTCCAAATCCCACGGATCATCACGAGTTCCCTTTCCGAAAATATTACCGTTTGGAGAAACGTAAATTTCTTTATTTTTGCAAGAAAGAACTGTGATTGAATGTGTGTAAGTTACAGCCTTATAATTTTTCTCGTAAATTCCAAGTTCGCGATTGTACTGAGCGATTACAGATTTTGGCTCAGGCCGCCAATTTTCATCGGGCTTGAACGTAACGAGCAAGTCTGTAAATCCAGGCGCCTCAATTTTGAGAGTCTTTTTGTAATCCTGCTCCGCAACAACCTTGTCGCCTTTTACAAGCACTTTTCCGTTAGAATCTTTAATAGAAATCACACCATTTGCATTGGCATGGAATACGAACGGATATTTTTTCTCGTACCAGCTAACAGGACAATCAATCAAAGTTGCAAGAGGAACGAGTTCCGGAGGTTCTTCCACTGCAGGCGGGTCTTTTTTAGGGTCTGTCACCTTAAAATCAATGTCGCTAAAAGTCGCATTTACACCACGGGCAACTGCCAAACCAACGTAAACGTGTTCCTTGTCGAGCTGAACGAGTTTTTGATTCTCGTTGTCGTACATTATGAATTCTTCAACAGAATCTTCAGAAGCAACGGCACGTTTGTAAATCGCATGGTAGCCAGTATTGTCTTTTTTGAGCGTAATGCGGTAAACGTCGCCAGATTTAATTGCGTCAGAAGCCTGGTCGTAGCTGAATGCATTCGAAACGCTCTTTCCGAGTGTTGAAATCCCCGAATCGCCCATTTTTACAACTTCGTCCGTCAGCCCAGAAACAAAACGTGCTCCAAGACCGTTTTTAATTTCTTTTTTTACGCCGTTAACGTGAGTCGTGTATTTTCGAGAAATGATTCCGGCACTGTTCGTGTAGGCAACGACCATCGGTTCATTGTCGATTCCGAGCTTGTCCATTGCGATAAGGCCAAAGCCTTCCTGACCGTCTGGAAGAGGATTCTGGTAGTCAACCGTTACGGTAGCCGTAAGTTCCCAGTTCTCTTTTTTAGGGTCAATCGTAGTGTAATAGAAAGAAAGTCCGTCAAAAAATGATTCAAACTTTCCGCCCTTCTCCACTATCGCGCCAGTTTTTTCGTCAACGATACAAGAATAAAGCTTAACTTTTAAATTATCAGAATCCAAAAGTTCCATGCGGTTTCGGGTATCTTTTGTTGATGTTCCGAACTGCGTGAACGTCCAAATTCTCTCGGCAGCTTCGCGGGAAGTTTTTTTGATTTCTTTTGAAACTGACTTCTGCTCACCGCGGATTGCAGTAACCTTAAAAGTCGAAAGAGTGCCTACCGGCAATTTTACATTCGCATTAAGATTTTTTGACTGAGGAAGGTCAATGTTTTTGCCGCTGGCATCTGTGTACGAAAGAACATAGCCCTCAGCCTCTGGAACAGCAGTCCAGCTAACGAACAAGTTTCCGCTTCCAGTATTCCGAACGGAAACAGCGCTCTTGTCGAGCGGAAGCGTATAATTGAATTCAAATGGTTCCGAAGCGTGCTTTTCAGATTCCTTGTTTCGCTCCGCATAAACCACAAAAGTGTATTTTCCAGATTTTTCAACTTCAAAAGTAACTTTTTTCTGAGCCTTGCGGGTTTTTCCGAACGAAGCATTTCCAGAAGCACCGTTGTCGCCCTTCATGCTTACAAAACCTTTGTCCGAACCAGAATTGTCTCTTGGGGTATCGGCCTCAAAATCAACCACAATAACTTTTCCGTCATTCGGGTCAACAGAAACGTTCGTTATAGTTGGATTCGGAACTTCGTTCCACGGCTTACGAGAGTCCTGCGCAGTTGCAAGCGAAATTGTACCGAACGCAAGAAGTCCCAAAGCCATTTTTATGAATGAACTTTTCACCATAAAAATTCTCCTGACTTTATATAAAATTTTTAATATGCCCTTTATACGCAAAAGGACTGTCCAAAATCTTTAGACAGTCCGTTAAATTTGCGATTCTATTTTAGAGTCACCATAAACTATTTTACGATGATTGAATAAACGTAGATTCCAGATTTTTTTGATGTAACGTAGTATGTTCCGTCAGCTGGAGCAGTAAACTCGCCAACAGAAATCTTGTCGCCGTAAATTCCAGCCTCTGAAGTTCCTACTTCTGAACCATCAGCAGCAAGGAGAGCTACAAGACGAGCATCGGTCTTTGATGTTGATTTTGAATAAACCGTGATTTTCTGACCAGCTTTTACATTGAAGCTGATTGAGCGGTAGTCAACTTTTCCGGCACCGCCAATCTTGATTCGTTTTGTAAAAACTTCACCGTTAACTTCGTTCGGACAGTCAGAAGACTGCTTGCTAATTTCCATATTTTTCTCTGGCGTTGCAAGAATTACGAATCCATCCTCGCATTCAAGGTTGGATGTCAAAGTCTGGCTCTCCAAGTCGTTTGCGTTGATATAAGTTTCTGCAAAGGCAAAAGTCCCCATAGCGAATGCAGCAAACATAGCAGTAAGAGTTGCGATAATCTTTTTCATAAAAATCCCCCATTCAGTTCTTTAGACTGACGACCCAAAAAGCCGTCTAACGTTCTTAATTAGAACTTTTTTTTCTTAAAAAGATTACAAAAAAGTTGGCTTTTACCCAAAAAAGCCAACTTTATATTGTGAGAATAATATATCATGTTGCAAAATTAAAAATCATTTATAAATTTTCACAATAACGTTATTGCAATGCAAATTGCGTAAGCGCGTCTTTAGGCTGTCCGCCAACGGTCTGAGCAACAACTTCGCCGTTTTTGAACAGGATAAAACAAGGAATGCTCATAATTCCGTATTTTTGTGCCAGCTCGCCATTATCATCAACATTGCATTTTCCGACCTTGATTTTTCCGGCTTGCTCTTCAGCAATTTCGGCAACAACAGGTCCCATCATTTTGCAAGGTCCACACCATTCAGCCCAGAAATCTACGAGAACTGGTACATCAGATTTTGCAACTTCGCTTTCGAAGTTTTCATTTGTAATTACGATTTCTGCCATATGCAAATCTCCTGAGTTCTTTTTTTCCTGCTAAAAAGCAAGTTTTCTTATGTCAAAAATATACTATTAAAAAAATCAAAAGACAAATTTTATCTGACATTATCAAAATTAAAGAAAAATGGGTATATTATTAATACCAGATTTTTTGTATTTTATCCTCAACAAAAAAAATCACTCAAAAGGAGTTTCAAAATGAAAAAATACAGAAAAGTTAAAAAAAGTTCTATGCATTTCAGCGGCACTTTTATTCTCAGCTTTCTTCGTAACAGGATGCAACAAAAGCAATTCACAGGCAAACAAGCAAGAACTCCACATTTATTCGATAATCCATGAAGAAGAGACAGAAGCTCTCATAAAATTGTTTACAGAAAAAACAGGAATTCCTGCAAGTTTTTTGCGGGCTTCAACAGGTGAACTTGTGAACCGAGTCATAAACGAAAAAGACAATCCGCAGGCAGACATTCTTCTGGGAGGCGCGACCAGCTACCACATGCAGGCTGCAAAAGAAGGCGCGCTCGAAAGCTATTCTTCGGAAGTCGCAAAAGACCTTCCTGATTTTGCGAAGGCAAAAGACGGAACATGGACAGCCTTCTGCTATCTGACTCTCGGAATCGGCGTGAACAAAACAAGATTCGCCCAAAAATTCCCGGAACTCTCTTTTCCTAGAACATGGGACGAATTGCTGAATCCTGCCTTCGACGGCGAAATCGTCCTTACAAATCCTGTCGCTTCAAGCACCGCTTATCTTTTTGTGCAGAACCAGCTCCAGAGACTCGGAGAAGAAGCCGGCTGGGAATATCTTTTGAATCTTTCAAAACTCGTAGGCCAGTTCCCGGATTCAGGAAGCGCGCCGGCAAAACTTTTGGGAACAGCTGAATACGCGATTGCGGTTTCGTACCTTCATTCCCTTGCCAAATATGCCTCAGACGGATTTGACGTGCTTGCAATCGCTCCGCCACAGACAGTTGCCGAGGTTGATTGCATTTCGATTATGAAGAATTCCAAGAATCTTGATGCCGCAAAAGCATTCGTTGATTTTATGCTTTCAAAAGAGGCTCAGGAACTTATGAGTTCAATGGACTTTACGGTTCCGGTAAATCCAGCAGCAAAGGGGGCGGAAGGTTCTATCTCCGTACAGGAACTCGACTTAATCAACTACGACAAAGAAAAGGCAAGCAACGAAAAAGCGGCTGTTCTTGAAAAATGGACGCAAAACGTAAAATAAATGACTGATAAACGACAATTTCTACATTTTAATTTTAAGAAAGACATTTCGATTTATCTTTTGTGGGCGCTCGTAATTCTTTTTTTTGCAATAACAGTGGTCTACCCGCTGTTTTGCCTTGCGCTCACACCAACTGCGCATGATTTTTTCGCGGTGTTGACCTCCAAAGTCTGGCACACAGCCATTCTTAACACCGCGTTAGAATGCATCTGCTCCACCACGCTCTCGGTCGCGACGGGCTACATTTTTGCCTACGCGGTCGTTCGCGGGCAGATTCCGCTCGCAAAATTCTTCGGGGCAATTCCGATTTTACACTTGGTAACGCCACCGTTCGTCGGCGGACTTTCATTCATATTACTTTTGGGTCGGCGCGGATTTATCACGAGCACGATTTTGGGTCTGGACATTTCGCTTTACGGATTCTGGGGACTTTTAATCGCGCAAGTATTTTGCTTTTTTCCAATCGCCTACCTGATTTGTTCGCAAACGCTAAAAGGCATCAATCCTTCGTTCGAACAGGCGGCACGCGGAATGGGAGCAAGCCGGGCAAGAATCTTCCTTACAATAACGCTCCCGCTTTCGCTTCCGGGAATTCTCTCGGCGGCACTTTTTATTGCAGTTTCTGTTCTGAGTGACTTTGGGAACCCGATGATTGTCGCAGGCAGATTCAAGGTTCTTGCGGTAGAAATTTACACCCAGCTTACGGGATGGACAAACGCAGGCACAAGTGCAGTTTTAGGTCTGATTCTCGTAATTCCTTCTATTATATTGTTCATTTTTCAAAATCGGCTTGTAAAAAAAGAAGCTGGAAAAACGGCAACAATCGGCGGAAAAGGTCAAGGATTGCCACAAAAAAAATCCTCAATAATCACAAAGATTTTTCTCACGATTTTTTGCGCACTGGTTTCGCTCGCAGTTCTGGCACAGTTCGCGGCTTTGGTCGCCGGTGCTTTCCAAAAACTTTGGGGAATAAAAACTGACTTTACGACGGAACACATAAAATCAATTTTTAATTATATTCCAGAATTACGAAACTCGATTTTGTTCGCGCTGGCAGCCTCGCTTTTGAGTGTTTTTGTTTCGTCGCTCACGAGTTATTTGGTTCAAAGGACTGCGTTGCCGGCAAAAAGATTTTTGGACGTTGTTTCGCAACTTGCGGCCGCAATTCCAGGCTCGCTTTTTGGTCTTGCTTTTTCGCTGGCGGCAAACAAACTGAATTTCAGGAATTCGCCAACTATGATTGTCATCGCAATCGCGATAGGATTTATGCCATTTTCGTACAGAATTTTAACGTCCAGTTTCGTTCAGATAAAAAACACGCTAGACGACGGAGCAAGTTCGCTCGGAGCAGGAAAACTCAAAATTCTCACTTCGATTTTAATTCCAATTTCAACCGAAGGAATTTTTAGCGCGTTCATCTATAATTTTGTTCGCGGAGTCGGCACAATGAGCGCGGTGATTTTTTTGGTCTCATTCAAAACGCCGTTAACATCTCTAAAAATCCTCAATCTTGCAGAAGAAGGATTTTGGGGCAAAGCTGCTTCACTTTCCCTCGTCCTTACGCTTCTAACATTCGCAGTTCTGGGACTCGGAAAACTGCTTTTAAAAATCAGGAGAACTTCATGGAAAATAAAATCAGGCTCGAACTAAAAAACGTTTCGTTCAGCTACGGAAAAAATACTGCCGTAAAGAATTTTTCGCTTCAGGTTGAAGACGGAAGTTTTACCTCGCTTTTAGGGCCTTCCGGTTGCGGAAAAACCACACTTTTAAGAATAATCTCAGGTTTTTTGGAACCAAAAGAAGGCGAAATTTTTATTGACGGAAAAAATCAAAAAGGAATTGAGCCGAACCGACGACGAATCGGAATGGTTTTTCAAGATTATGCGCTTTTCCCGCATCTGAACGTTCGCCAAAATCTTTTGTACGGTCTCAAAATCAATCACAAATCCAAGCAGGAATCCGAGGAAATCATTTCGAAAATCGCAAAATCACTCGAAATCGAAAATCTTCTCGCGCGTTTTCCTAACGAACTCTCTGGCGGTCAGCAGCAGCGTGTCGCTTTAGGCCGGGCTCTCGTGCTCGAACCTGCAATTCTTTTGATGGACGAACCGCTTTCGTCGCTGGACACAAAACTTAGAACGTATGTGCGCGAGGAATTGCGGGAGATTCAGGAAAAACTCAAAATCACAACGATTTACGTAACCCATGACCAGGAAGAAGCGCTTTCCCTTTCTGATAAAATTGCGGTACTGAACGAAGGAAATCTTTTACAGGTTGGAACGCCGAAAGAAATTTATTTTGCGCCAAAGGATAAATTCACCGCGGACTTTGTTGGAAGAGCGAATTTAATAGAAGAAAATGATGAGATTTTTATGATTCGACCAGAATGGTTCGAACTTGCAGAAAATTCACCGGCAAGCAATCAAACTGACTGTCTTACCGGCAAGATTATTTCAAAGACTTTTTTAGGTGAAAAGACCCGACTAAAATTGCTCACCAACGACGGAAAAACAATTTTGGCAGATTTAAGAACAATCACGTTGCCAGAAAATATTTCTACCGCCGAAGTGACTCTTCGCCTGCTAAGAAAAACAAAACTTTCCTAGCATGAAGCAAGTTTTTTTACAGCCTCAAGGTCGACATCTTCCGGGGTAAGATGAGCTTTTACAATTCCTACGAGACTAGCCCCGGCAGAAGTCACTCGGTCTGACCAATCAGAAATCCACTGGCCATCGCCCCAGTCGTATGAACCAAAAAGACCAACTTTTTTACCAGAAAGCTGACCTTCAATGCTGCTAAAAAATGATTCCATTGAATCTTCAAGTTGCTCAGCACCCATTGCAGGGCTACCCAAAAGAATCAGCCCGGCACCAAGAGTCTCACCCGCATCAGCAGAATCAGCGGAAGCAAAATAAACATCAGAACCGCAAACCTCTTTTGCCGCATTTGCCAAAGCTTCTGTGTTTCCTGTCGTCGTTGCATACACAATCGCTACTTTTGCCATTTTAATCCTCCAAATTTTTTAATTGAAAGCGGAACACTAAGCCCGTCATCAATCCACTTCATGCAAATATCACTGCATTTTTTATATAAATTCATCTGCTCCACGGCAGATTTTTTATCACCATAAACTTTCCAAAAACCAGCAAATTTGCATTCAGAAGAATTTTTCTCAAAGCCCACAACGTCCACGAGCGGATAGCCCAAAAAAAGCCCGACTTCATGGGGAAATTTTTTTTGCCAGGCGAGCCTGTGCAAAAGTTCGCTCAAAATCACATTAAAACCTTTATGAACTTCATACCCCTTTGATTTTAAGTAGGCAAGATTTGAAGAATCAGAACAAACTTTTTCCAGAAGATTTTTGTCGAACACAAAAAACAAAATTCTCTTCTCACTTTTTTTTAGCGGGACAAAATATTTTTTTGATTTTGAAAACTCGCTCTGCCAATCGCGGAGTTTATGAATCCCTGAATCATAACAAGTTGAATTCATCGAAAAAAGCGAAGCAGGCTTAATTCCGCACAAGGAAGGAGCCGAACAATGAATTATCGTTTCATCAAAACTCATAAAACCACCAAAAAAAGAACGGGAGCACGATTAACGAAACAGTCAAAAATTAATCATGCCCCCATCGGATTTTGATTCGGGGAGAGCTGGCCCCGAACCGATTAAAACTCTCTCCCAAAAGAGGTACTCGTTAGCAATGACTAACTACATTTGTTAGCATATAACAACATTTAGTTTTGGTCAATGGAATTTTAAAATAAAAAACCCCGAACAGGCTAAAACCTATCCGGGGTTTTGACACAATGCCAGTAATTTATCATCATTTCGAACTCATTTCGGAATCCACGCACGATGACACAGTGCAGATGCTGAAACACGTTCAGCATGACTAGCAAAAAGACATATATTGGTACTATTTTGCGTCAGTTGTTGAGGCAGCCGTTGTTGTAGCTGGAGTGCTTGAAGCTGCGGCAGAGCCTCTTCCGTATTTTAAAGAATACTCTGAAATTCCGGCAAGTTCATTTACAGTCGTTCCGAATTTTTCAGCAACATTGTAAGTCGTTTCTTTTACGATATTTCCGACTGAATCATATTTGAAGATAACACGAACAGAAAGTTTGTTTCTAGAATTATAAGTCTGCTTCTCTGTTACAGTGTACGAAGCGTCAAATCTATAAACCACGCGCTTCAACTGCATTCCAGTTGCGTCGCTGTATGCAACTTCTGCAAGTTTTCCTGCATCATTGTAAGTAAAAACTTTTTTTTCATCGAGAGAACCATCTCCGCGGTATGTGGCAACTTCAGAATTTCTGTTCTGTTCGTCAAGTTTTGTTATTGTGCGGCTAAGAAGAGCACCGTCTGCATTATAAAACGACTCTTCAATCTGCTTGTCGCTCGGATACTTCCAGATTGTTTTGTTCATCAGAACTTCGGCAGCATTGTATGCCGCTTCTTCGGTTTTTCTGCCTTTTGAGTCATACTCGTAAAGCATTTTCCAGCTGAGTTTTCCGTCTGCATCGGTGCAAGACATGTTTTTTACTCTGCCAGACTCATAAGTGAACATGATTCGGTCAACAAGGGAATCGCGGTTCGTAAGTTCAGAAGCCTCGGTCTCTTTTCCAGAAGCGTCAAAAATATGTGTGAATTTTGCTTTTGGCGAACGATAATAATCACCAAATTTTTCTGTAATTGAATATTCAGTTTTTGTATACTCAGAAACAGAGCCAGTAGTCTTAAGGGTTGCAGACGAATCAAATGCATAGACACTTGACGCAATCAAAGCTGCAGAAAGAACTAAAACAGTCTTTTTCATTATATCCTCCAGTACAAAGTCTATTTTAAAACACTTTTTAAAATATCGGTAAAATTTTTCTTAATTTTTAGGCAGAATCAGAGCATTTCACAACCGTTGCCGATTTTTAACGATTTTCTTCTATATAATATGCTCTAAAGCAAGCTATGCCAAAATACGCATCGTTCCCACGATAATCAAAATTACAGCAAGAATAAAATTCATTACGACGCTGCGCCTTCCGGCAAGATAATCGTCGCCACGAGTTTTTTGAATTTCCTTAAAAGCCAAATGCTTTTTTGGAACAAAGCACATGAGCGCAATTCCTATCACAATCATCATAAAACCGTCATGTCGGAACGGAAATTCAATAACCTGACTATAATTGAGCGCCATAAGCACCACTCCAAGGATTATGATTCCCGCCCCAACCCATTCAAGCACAAACGCTATTTTTCGCAGATTCATTTTCTCCCACGCACCTCCAATTTGTTGATTTTCTGCAAATATCTTAAAGACATCATAAAAGAAATTCTATACAATAGGCAAATGCTAAAAAATAAATTTGCCGTAATTTTAGTTTTTATTTTTTGTTCGACAATTTTCGCAAATGCAGATGACTCAATAAGTTCAGAAATTCTAGAAGAAATCACCGAAGACGAGGCCTCAATTCAGAATCAAAAATTGATAATCTCGCAAATAAATATTTCTGGCCTCAAAAAAACACAGGAACGCTACATAAAATCAAAGCTCGACGGGTTTGAAGGCAAAACGCTCGGCGAAACAAACCTGCACGAAATCGAAACTATTTTGCAGGCGGAAGGTCTTTTTGAAACGATAAATGTGAATTTTATGCAGCTTTCCGAAACAGAAGCTTCTGTGGAAATCGAAGTGACTGAAAAAATCACTTTTATTCCGCTTCCGTTCGCCGCCTATTCCCAAGGAAGTTTTATGGGCGGACTTATGATTATGGACACAAACGCGTTCGGAATCCGCGATATGTTCATTTTTGGAGGTTTTTATTCAACTTCCTCGCTAACAGGACTTGCAAGCTACGTTAAGCAGCCAAAGGAAAACTGGATTCCGGGATTTTCGATTTTCGTCTCGGCCTCAAAAAACACGCCTAACTACAAAAATCTTGACGACGAAACGGTTCTCCGCTTTAACAGCAAAGGATTTTCAGCAGGACTCACGCTCCTTGAAAAACTCGGCGAGTACAACCGATTTTCTCTCGGCACTTCGTTCAAACTTTGCGCAGCCAAGGACGAAGAAGGCTACGAAGGTTTAGTGGATTCAGTAAAAAGCGGGAATTTTAAGATTGGCTGGAACAGCGGAACGCGCGACTGGAACGGAGTTTTCCTTTCGCAAAAAACAATCAGCGTAGACGCGGGATTTGCCGTTACAAATCTTGAAGGCGACTATAAATTCAATGAAGAAATTTCTTACAAACTCCTGATTCAGGAGCCAATGAGCCAAAAACTCCGCTTTGTTGTGCAATGCTCAGGCTTTTACGGAAGAAACAAACACGTTTATGATTTTGTTGGGGGAAAAGAAGGCTCCGTAACGATTTTGCCAAGCGACTTTTTAACGGACAGAATTTTTGGCGGAAACGCAGGATTCGAATTTGCATTTTTTAAAGGAAAGTTCGGAATGATGTCGGCTTACGGGTGCTACGAAGCAGTTCTCACAGAAAATTTTGGTGATACAGATTTGACTTTTTTACATGGCGTGAACAGCGGAATAAAAATGTATTTTTCAAAAATTGACTTTCCAGCAATGGCGATGGGACTTTCTTACAACGTTTCAAAAAAGACTATGCAATTTGCAGCCGCGGTGGGTATGGCATTCTAAAAATTCGGCGGAAGGAAATCCGCGGGATACAAATCAAGTTTGAACTCGGAATTTATCTGAAGAATCAATGATTGAATTTCTGTGTAATTTTTCATTGTTTTCATAATTTTGAATGCTAAAACTATATTTTCACGACATTCATTAATTTTACCCAACTTTCCAAGCAAATAGCCTTTATTAGCAATTCTGTTTGAGTAAGCAATCTATTTTTTTAATTCTGGACATTTTTAAATTCAAGCGAAGTCAATTTTAAGGCTTCGATAAAATGATTTAGTAAAATCTTTTTATCAACATTATGAAAACTTTCAAAAGCTGCGGAAAACAGTCTGTACAAAAAAAATAATTGGAACCTAATTTTTTAAGATTCTGTTATGAGTCTAGAGCTAATATAACATAAAATTAACAATATAAAAAACAGAATCTTTCGAGTGCGCATAGAAAAAATCTCAAAGAAAATTGAATATGAAAAAATTATTACCTTTTTTATTAGTTTCTCACATTATATTATCTCTTTTCACTTCCTGTGCAACAGTTTTTCCTGAACATGAAATTACACAAAACAATCCAGACGCACAATGCCCAAAGTGTAGTTCAATTGCGGTTTCTGGTAAGATGAAGTCAAAACCATTTGAAGCCCCATCGTCGGCAAGTATTTTTTTTCTCGATTTAATTTTCTTGCGAACGGAAACTGCTTTTTATTGGGAAGGTACTGTCCAGATAGATGAAAAAGAAACTGCACTTTCATTCAAAATGATTAAAAATGGTGGTGCATTTGAAGGTAGTACATGGAATAAAACTGCGTATGTGGAGAATCTTTCTTGTGGAAAAATTGAGTTTGAATGCAAAGCGGGTTTTGACAGCAATCAGATGCCTCCAATGGAAGAATTCGGCTATTTCATCACTGGCGGTAAAGTGTATTTCGTTTACGTTGCAACAAAAGATGGGCTCGGCGGTGCAAACATCATGCACAATCCAACGAACGTAAAATTCGTCATCGAATGCGAGTCGTCAAAACGAGTCTGCGAAATCTACACCGACAAAAAAATCCTCGACAAATATCAGCTAAAAGGCAATTTCAATGATTCAGCCGAGGACGAAATTCTAAAATTGCTTTCGGGCATTACGGCCTCGTTTTACAAAGCAGCCCTCGACTGCATGAACGTAAAGGTGGAAAAATGAAAACCTGCCAAGCTTATCCCCTGTAAAGAAAAACTTGAAAACTTGGAAATTATTTTAGTGTTGGAGAATTTTATATGCGTAGAAAAAGTTTATTGTCATTGGTCACATTTGCTTCAGTAATATTTTTTGCAAGTTGCAGTACGATACATTTTGACATGACAGGAAACATTCTTAACAAATCTTCACTCGCTGACGACGAACCAATTGAATCTGGAAATATTTATTTTGCTCAAAAACGAGGAACTTTTGGCTCTTTTATTTACAGAAGTTCTGTTGACAAACCTGCAAACCTGAAGAAAAATGATTTTTTTATAAGCGGAATGCGTACAAAATCTGATGACTCAGGCACAATAATACTCAGCGGAGAAAATGCGATTTCAGATCGCATCCAATCTTTGGAAGGGTATGAATACCGTTGGGAAGGAACTGTCGAAGAAAACAACGGGTCTGTTCCGATTATTTATGAATTCTATGTTTTGGGAACCGAGCATAAAGGATTTCTGGGCAATCGAACCTGATAGACATGTAATTGCAACAAAAGATTTTTAGAGTTCTATGCAAATCTAATTTACAAGGTATAGGGATTCTTAATATATGAAAAATTATCTGATATTTTTTATCTTTTTGAGCATTCTGCTTTCTTCCTGCGCGACGGTTTCTGAAATTACTAGAACTGCGGTGCTTGAAGATGAAGAAAATTATGAAATATGTCCGATTGAACCGATTCTGATTGATGGTTGGATTTGGAAACGTAAAAGGGAATACAATTTACAGGATTATCATCAGCAATTTACATATGCTCGCGGATATTCTGTTACAAACACTCTTTCCAAGCGTGATACTGAAATTCATTCCTTGAGAAGGCATGGCGGTGCATTTGAAAAGAAAGGAGAACCGCTTTTTAACAGTTATATCTGTTTTGAACGGCTAGAGTATCAACATCAAGTTAACGGTCTGATATTCGGTTATGATCGTACCCGTAAAAAAGGAACTGTAAGAGTTTTTTTTGAAACAGGAACAGACCGTAACGAAATAAATGTTGATACAGCTCAGAAAATTATGCTTGAGGATTCTTCACTAATTCCTTTGAGTGCAGAACAGGTTTCTGATGTTCGAACCGAAGAATATGACGAAAAATTGGGGTTGGTAACAACAATCGATAAATGGCGATATACCAATGGAAGCGGTGCAGTCATAAAAATCCGTGGCGAAGAATATGCGTTCCTTGATTTTGTGTCGAAGGACAGACTCCTTTTGATGAGGAAAGATTTTTCTCAAGAACTTACAGAAACCGAAAAAGACTATATTTCTTCAATAATTTTGCTACTTTTTGAACTGCGATTTTATTATGAGAATCACGGACCGACTGAGAGAAGTTTTGACTATGAAGTATGGCATAAAGATGGGAGATAAATTATGAGGAAATTAGTTGTTATTTTTGCAACCTTATTTTTGGGGCTTTTTACGGCATGTGATGACGGGTATACGGCAGCAATCGTATATGCAAAATTCGAATCCGCAAACAAAATAGTTGTCACCATCCAATGCAACGTTGAACGCACTGACTTGGGGATTGAAGTCTGGATTGACGGAATACAAGACAAATCGTACAGAATTGTCTCGCAATTTGACGACAAAACAAAAGAGACAATAACCATAAAGCTGAACAAGGACGTTCCTAAAAATGCCTTCGTCAAGATAATCGGCGAGCCGTATGGAGACATTACGACCGACATAATAATTCAGCAGAAAAAATTTTAATATACGAGGTGTTCGAAAACTTCAGCTTTTCGAACAGCTTCCAAATAAAACTGAGTTTTTGCAAGGCTTTAGTCTGAAAAAACTCGAATAGACATGGAGGAAACATAGTTTTCCGAACAGGTCTAATTTTACTTTAGGAAAAAAATTATGAAAAAATCATCACTTTTAGTTCTTGCTTCTTCCTTGCTTTTTGCAAGTTGTACGTCACTCAGTTTTGAGAAGACTGGCAACATTCTAAACAAATCAGAACTCGCCGGTACTGACACAATCGATGAAGGAAAAATCGTTTTTGAAATGGAAAAGAGTGCACTCGGAAGTTTTTTAAGCGGAAAGAAAGTGGACACTCCCGCAAATTTGAGCAATAAGGATTTCTTTATCCACGGAAAACGAACTTATTCATCCAGCACATCTTCAATTTTACTTAGTGGCGAGGATGCTGTTACAGATTTTATTCAGTCTAGCCATCCTTACGAGTATCGGTGGGAAGGAAAGGTTATTGAAAACGACGCTGCGGTTCCCCTTATTTTTGATTTTTATGTAATAGGTGATTCGCCAAAATCATTTCAGCTCATAAAAGGTTATTGCAACGCTCCAAAACCAGAAGCAAAAGGTCAAAAAGTAAAATCATTCATTTTTGGCTCAATTCCAGACGGCGGTGCTCGGCTCTCGATGAAACACAGAATCAGCGGAGACAGAAACAAAATTCCTTTTGAGGTCGCAAACTTTACGGCTTCAAGCGGTGCGGAATACAGCATACACGTAACTCGTGATTATGAGTACAAAATCAGCAAAGTAACAGGAAAATACGCAGAGCAAAGCGAAGAAGAACTATGGAAGCACTTCCACGATTGGACTTCGACAAGGGAATTTGTTTTTGACAAAAATCAAGTTTTTCAGATTACAGACAAAGAAAATAAGATTCTTTTTGCAGAATGTTCTGTAAATGACTACAAACTTTTTAAGCCTGCAGAAGAAAAGTCAGAAGATGTAAAAGAATGCATAAAGTCGTTCATAGGCTATTTGTGGGCACTCGACGAACATAACCAAACATCAGAACGTTTAAAATAAAAAAATCGAAAAACTTAGAGGTAAAAACATGAAAAAAACAGTTTTACAGAAAATTTCAATTTTATTTGCAATTTTGTTTTTGGCAGTCCTTTGTTCAGCGTGCTCCAGCGGAGACACGGCGGAAGTTGAACGCGCAGAATTTGTTTCTGATAACGAAATACAAGTTTATCTCTCAGGAACCGTCGAAAACTACAGGCTCAGCGTAAACGTTAACGAAAATGGCAAAGAACAAAAGGGATATTATGTTAAATCGTATACTTACAATCCTTTTTATTTCCGCCTGACGGCAGAACTGAACAAGAATGTTCCAAAAGGAGCCTTTCTTACAATCACCGGGGAAGACGACCTTTTCGGCAAAATAACAATTCAGAGGTAAAAACATGAAAAAATCATTGGTAACAATTATGGCATTTGTAGTAGGTGGAGTAACTTCTGGTGTTGCAACAGCTGCATCTGGTGATATTAAGATTATTTCATAACTTTTTGTTAATTTGTTTGTAACCGCATTGATGTTTATAAGTTTTTATGAATGTCAATATGCCGGCAATTGAATAAAAATATTGGAGGTAAAAATATGAAAAAAATTATTACGATTTTAAGTGCATTAGTTTTGGGTACAGCGGTTTTCGCAGATGGTAGCGAAAAGAATTATGATTCTTTCATCGGGGCTGGATTGAGCGGAGTTTTCTCTAACTACAAAGTTGACGATGACGGTTCCCGCAAAAACATTGGCGGCGGATTTGACCTTTCTTTGCTTACAGTAAACAAAGAAAATGGTTTTAGCTTAAAAGCGGACTTTGGAGCCGGAATTGTAACAACTGAAGATTTTCCGAACATGGGCAGAGAAACTGGACTGTACACAGTGTTGAACGCAGGTGCCGGATATTCGTTCTTACACACGGAAGACACAATTTTCTCAGTCTTTGGAATGTGCAGCATCGGAAGGAACTTGTTTAACGACGATTCAAACATTCCTGCATTCAGTGACATGTCTTTTAAGCAACTTACTTATGGCATTGGGGCTGACGTTACATTTATGAAACGTGTCGGAAGTCAGGTCTATCTTTTTGCCAATGTTGGAGCACGCTTTGAAATGGGAACTGAATCTGTAACATATTCAAACGAAAAAAATAACGTTTCCTCATACAGCGGAACAACCCGCGACATTCTCGGTAACGTTTCTGTTACACCGACAATCGGTGTAAGCTATAAATTATAATTTCCACAAAATAAGCGCAAACAATCCGTCGAACAAGTCATTTTGTAACGACGGATTATCAGTTTTTATAGAATTTTGCCGCTACTGCCAGACTATACCAATAAAATATTGTGTGAGGCTCCCACTTCTTATTCTTTCTCGCTTCCTGCGCAGCAGTTTTTTTCCGCTTGTCTTGTATATAGTAAAAATTGGTTTTCAGATTCAGACGTAGATTGACGGATTGTATTTTTTACTCTAAAACAAAGGAAATGAAGTATTTTAGCAGCGGAAAAATTATCAAAGAATTCAGGGAACGCCGGGGAATTTCTCAGCTTGAACTATGCGAAGGTTTGTGCGAGCCTCCAACTTTATGCAAAATTGAAACAGGCAGGCAGAATCCAAATAAAAAATTGCTGGAAGCCCTTTCTGCCCGTTTGCAGATTCCTGTTTCATTGGACGTTCCTATTACGAGACTTGAATTTGAGCGCGCCCAAATTGAGCGGGAAATTATGAGCCGCATTTCAAGAGAGAACTATTTAATAGAAGAATTTGTAAAAAAATACAAAGACTTGGGCAAAGATATGAATAAATTGGAAAAGCAATTTTATCTTTTTGCACATGCCGTTCATCTTGAGCAAAATGAAAATAACTTTCAAAAAGCACTCGATGAATTTTCTGAATCTCTTTCACTGACATTTCCTTCTTACTGCCATGAAACAGATATTTCAAAACATCTTTTTATTCCTCTTGAACTTATACTACTGAACAGCATTGCAACCTGCCTTTATTGCGTCGGGAAAAAAACTGAATCAATCAGCCTTCTTGGGCAAATTATGCGCTGTCTTGAACACGAAGGACTTGAGCGCGAAGAATACGCAAAATTATATCCCGCAGTCACTTTTAATCTTTCGACTTACTTGGGAATAATCAAAAACTATGAAGAATCACTTAAAATTACGGAACAGGGACTTGCGTGCTGCTTAAAATATGAGCGTTTCGGAAGCCACTCAAGACTTCTCTACAACAAAGGCTACACGCTTTTTACAACAGGCAAAAAAAATGAAGGAATGTATTTTTTGAAACAGTCATTTTTTTCAATGCAGATTTTGGAACAGAATCGGTTTTTCAACAATGCCAAAGAAGATATCATCAATTCATTTGGCATTGAAGTCTGGAATGAAATTGAAAATGCTATTGACATGAAATGATTGCGTCCTGACTCTCATAGCGGGCAGCGTAAGTAACGGTCTCTTCTTGTTCGGTATTGCCGTCCGCAGTGTCTACACTGCATCCGAAAAAGGCCGTACCGATAAAAATTGCCAAAACAACGGCGAAAATAAATTTTGTGATTTTTTTCAAAAATTTCTCGAAACGTTATTTTCTTACCCAAAATTCAATTTTATTCTGAGTAAGTATTTAATCTACAGAAAACATTTCTTACGAAACAGAAACTGAAGGATGGATTCAATGAAAACCTTATTAAAATCACTCCGTCTTATTTTTGACGCTGCACCGACCACGGCTTCGTTCAGTTTTCTGGTTGTTATAATTGCGAGTTTGATTCCGTCCTTAATGGCGGTTTTATCAGCACAAGTTATCAACATGTTGTCAGTTTTTAATGGAACCGCGGATTTTCTAAGCCAAAAAGACAAAATCTTTGTAAATATCATTGCCTGGCTTGTGCTTCTGTTTGTTTCAAATGCTCTTTCGATGTTATCAGCTGTTTTAACGGAGCGTCTCAGCGACAAGCTCGTTGATAAAATAAATCTTGCGCTCATTGAAAAAAGTTCTGCGCTTAAGGATTTATACAATTTTGAGAGTCCAGAGTTTCAGTCTGATGTTCACGTTTTGAGGACTCAGGCAATGACACGCCCTGTAAATCTTGTTGCAAATTTAACTCTTAACATAAAAAATCTGACGGTTCTTTTGAGCATGTTGTGGGTTCTTGGTTCAATAAGTTTGTCTGTTCCATTGATTCTTTTAATCTGCCTTATTCCTGATTTTTTTGTGCAGCGAAAGCTGAATAATGAAGGCTGGCTTGAAGGCATTAAAAATGATATTCACCAACGGCGCGCAGATTATTTTGTTCAGCTTATGTTGGATTGCACGACGATAAAAGACACTCTATGGCTGAATCTTGGAAGTTATGCACGAACGAACTATCTAAAAAGCCGTGCTAGAGTAACTGCACAAAACGCACTTATCCGTCGAAAACGAGTTTTTTATTCTTTTCCGACTATGATTTTAAATACGCTTGGAAATATCTTTGCATTCTTAATTATTGTTCGTGGAATTTATAACGGACTTTATTCTATAGGCACGCTTGCCTTGTTTCTGCAAGTATTTTTTCAAGTGAATATTTATCTTTCAGATTTGGTTACATTCGGCGGTTACTTAAAAACTATTCTGCTGTATTTCGATAAGTTTTTTAGCTTTATGAATTGGAAAAATCATATTCATTTGGCAGAAACAAATCTTGACTTCTGCAAGTTAGAAATGGACGGTAAGGGAGAGCCGTATCTTGAATTTAAGAATGTCTCTTTTTGCTATCCCGGAGCAAAAATCCCCGCCCTCGAAAATGTTTCGTTCATCATTAACGAAGGTGAGTCTGTTGCGCTTGTGGGAGCCAACGGTGCCGGTAAATCTACGATTATAAAACTGATTATGCGTTTTTACGAACCAACTTCAGGAAACATTTTTTATAAAGGGTGTCCGATTCAGAATATTGAAATTGATTCATGGCGGAGCATGATTTCATGCGTGTTTCAGGATTTTGCAAAATATGCAGTTCCTCTGCATGAGGCTGTGTCAATTCCAAAGTCTGAGAGGCATGAGCGTATTGTTTCTGTGTTAAAAGATGTTGAATACACGGGCAGTTTTGAAAACTCTCTGCTCGGAAAAGAATTCGGAGGAACAGATTTATCGGGAGGGCAGTGGCAAAAAATCGCGATCGCCAGAGCCTTGTATCATAACGCACCGCTTTTAATTCTTGACGAACCGACGGCTTCAATCGACCCCATTTCAGAAGCCCGCCTGTTCAGGCAGTTTTACAGGTTGTGCGAACGGCATACAAGTATAATCGTAACACACAGACTCGCTTCTGCTGTGGACGCTACAAAAATCATTGTCCTTAACAAAGCGCACGTAGCGCAAATTGGAACTCACAATGAACTTGTAAACAATTCAGGTATTTACAAAACTATGTTTTTTGCCCAAGCTGAAAAATATCAAAATAAAAAGTATTTCCAAAATGAATTTTCTAACTGATTTTATTAAACCTGTTAAATTAAAACTTGCCCTGTATTATTTTTCGCTTTTGCTTTACATTGCGACGGTATTTTTTTTGCCGATTTTTATAGGAAGTTTTATAAATGCCTGTATTTCTACGAGTTCCCTGAACGTAAATCAACTTATTTTGCTAGCCTGTCTGTGCATTGCGGAATTTATTTTTTCCTTAATCAAAGACGATTTTAATATCAAACTTTCAAATCAAATCGCATTTTTCATTGAATACAAAACCACAGATTACATAAAGCACTGCGATTCTCTTGCAGATAAAATAATCAAACTGGGAGCGGACACAAAATTGCTTATGGAGGATTTGGAAAAAGTCTAATATGAAAAAAGTTCTTTCTTTGGTGAATGTTTCTAAACAATATTCCAAAAAATCCCCGAAAGTGCTCGACGGTGTTTCTTTTGATGTTTTTGAGGGCGAAATCATCGGGCTTTTGGGCTGTAACGGAAGCGGAAAAACGACGCTTATAAAAAGTATTCTGAATCTTCTTGAAATCGACATTGGAAAAATTTTATATGATGGTCAGGATATAAAAAATATCAGCAGGAATAAATTCTTTACGGAAGTGAATACAATTCTTGAAGGAGAGCGAAACCTGTACTGGAATATGACGGCAAAAGAAAATCTTTTGTATTTTGGCAGACTCAAAAAAATTCCTGATAAAAAAATCCGTGAGCAGAGTGAGGAATATTTAAGGATTCTTGGTCTTTGGGAAAGTCTTGACACCTTGGCCGGGGATTTTTCCCGCGGAATGAAGCAGAAACTCGCCCTTGCAGTTGCCTTGCTTGGTTTTCCAAAACTACTTTTGTTGGACGAACCGACTCTTGGAATCGATGTTTTTTCAAAGCAGGAACTTTTAAAATGTCTCAGGGCACTGGCAAAAGAAAAGCAGATAAGCCTGCTTTTGACAACCCACGAAACGAATGTAATCGACAGCATTGCGGACAGAATCGTTTTATTGAATGACCATAAAATTTGTTTTGCTGGCTCTGTTCTTGATTTTAAAAAGGCTTTCAGTAAAAAAACGGTGGAAATCCATGTGGCAGGTAAGCCAGACGAAAAATTCCTTGAATCTTATGAATGCAAAATCCTCTCGCCTGATGATTTTATTTTAACGCTCCCGGATTCAGACTTTCAAAGCTGCATGAATGTAATGAAGAAACTTTCAGAAAACGGATTTGAAGTCCTTTCGTTTAATAAAAGCTATGCTTCTCTTGAATCAATACTCTGTGATTTTTATAGGAAAAAATAGGAACAAAAATGAATCTTTTAAAAGCTGAAATTTCAAAAACTCTTATTGAATTACGAACGTATTATCCCGACCACATCGTTGACATTGTAATCAAATATTTTCTGTTTCTTACTTTTTTTCTTGGATTGGGAACAAAAAACGTTACAAACAATACTTTTTTTATCGGATATTCGTTTTGGATTATTGCAAGCTACATAATTTCAGAAGCTTCCGTTCAGGTTTCATTTGAAAAAAAGGTGGGCACAATCGAACAGCTTTTTATAAAACCATATTCTTCATCAGTGATTCTTGCGGTACGTTCCGTGCTGATGTTTACGGTTTCATTCGCAAAATTTGTGGTATTGACGGGCATCATTTTGTTGACCACAAAAATATCAGTTTCGGTCCAGCCTTTAATTTTTGCGGTTTATTTTGTTTCGCTTTTCGGTTTTTTGGGGCTAGGTCTTTTTCTTTCTGCACTCACATTGATTTTTACGAAAACTGCCTCGTTTGAATCAATACTTTCCTATGCACTTTTAACCGTGTCGGGGGTGTTTATTCCGATTGAAAAACTTTCTCCGCTAATTCACAAGATTATTCATCCTTTTCCGTATTTTTACGGAATCGAACTTGCACAGAAAGTCGGCTCATTTCAGACTGTCGCCACGTTCGAGTGGGTTTTGCTTGTCATTCTGAATTTTCTTGCCCTAATGGCAGGCTTTATCCTTTATGAATTCTGCTTAAAATATGTGCGCCGACATGGATTGATAAATAAATATTAGCCATCTCGGAAAAGTTGCCGTAAAAACAAAAAGGGGCTGACTAAATAGTGTAGAGATTCCGAAACGAGTTCGGAATGACACAGTACAAAGTACTTTTCGGTCAGCCCCTAGCATACAAAAGTGATTTCTATGATTAGAATACTGTTACAACTTCTCCGTTAGGATACTTTGCTTTTACCCAGTCTTTTACTTTCTGAGATTTGAGTGCGTTTACGAGAGCTTTGATTGCAGCGTCGTTCTCGTGACCTTTTTTTACTGCAACTACGTTAACGTAAGGAGAAGATGAGCCTTCAACCACAAGACCGTCTTTTGCTGCGCTCAATCCTGCTGGAATTGCGTAGTTTCCGTTGATAACGGCAGCGTCAACGTCCTGAAGAATTCTTGGGAGCGTTGCAGCTTCGATTTCCTTGAACTTGAGCTTGAGCGGGTTCTTTTTGATGTCGATTGGTGTTGCTGTGATTCCTGCGTTTGGTTTGAGTGTGATTAAACCAGCCTGCTGCAAGAGAAGAAGTGCGCGTCCTTCGTTTGTTGGGTCGTTCGGAATTGCGATTACAGCTTTTTTCTTCAAATCTTTGATGTTCTTGATTTTTGATGAATAAACTGCGAATGGCTCAACGTGGATTCCTGCCGCATTTACGAGGTGAGTTCCCTTTTCTTTGTTGAAAGAATTCAAGTAAGGAATGTGCTGGAAGTAGTTAGCGTCAATGTCGCCAGCCTCTACGGCTTCGTTTGGAGTAACGTAGTCTGTGAACTCAACAACCTGCAAGTCGATTCCCTGCTCTTTGAGGTCATCTTTTACAAGGTTGAGAATTGAAGCGTGTGGCTCTGGAGTTGCGCCAACTTTGAGAGTTGTCTGTGCAAAAACAGCCGAAACAGAAAGTGCAGCAAATACTGCGAGCGATAAGATTTTTTTCATAATTTTATTCTCCTTATTTCCTACCGATTTAATGAGTAATATATATAAACTCTCCTAAAAAAATAGTCAATAGGTGTGGAACGACAATATTTTTCTTTTAATCTGCATAATGGGTTTTGTCGTTCCTATCAGTTTTGCAAGCAAAAGCGGAACGACAATATTTTTCCTTTAATCCGCATAATGGGTTTTGTCGTTCCTTTCAGTTTTGCAAGCAAAACTGAATAAGGCACTGAAGATTGCTTGCAGTGGTTGAGCATAGTCGAAACCACCTTCCCCGCCCTGTTCAATAGGAGTTTAATCCTTCAAAAAATGCAGGCAAGTTGATAAAAAAAATTGGTGGGGCAGTAGCGAAGGCGAAGCAAAAATGCTTCTGAACGTTCGCGACCGAAGGGAGTCGGATACCGCTTACGTTCAGCTGCATTTTTGAAGCGCCGTAGCGAATGCCCCGCCAATTTTTTTACATTTACCAGCCCATATTTTTTTTACCGACGATTAAAATCCTAGAAACTTAAATGTGATTGTGATACAGTAAAATCATGTTAAAAGGACGTCATCTTATAAAGCCAAGTGATTTCTCAGTTTCTGAAATTGATGAAATTTGTTCATTGGCTGAGCAAATTATTGTTGATCCAACTTCTTTTCAAGACGTGTGTCGCGGGAAAATTCTCGCGACACTTTTTTTTGAGCCTAGCACCAGAACACGATTGAGTTTTGAAGCGGCAATGCTCCATTTGGGCGGAGCCGTGGAAGGATTTTCCGATGCTGCGAACAGCTCAACCTCAAAAGGCGAATCCCTTGCCGACACAATCAGAACCGTAAGTTCTTACGTTGACGTGATTGCAATGCGTAATCCAAAAGAAGGCGCAGCTCTCGTGGCAAGCCGCTACGCTGAGTGCCCTGTAATCAACGCTGGCGACGGAGGGCATTTTCATCCGACGCAAACGCTTACCGACATGCTCACCATTCGTGCGTTAAAAGGTGGCTTTGAAGGCCATACAATCGGCTTTTGCGGAGACCTAAAATTCGGTCGTACCGTGCATTCGCTCACCGAGGCCATGAGTCGCTACAAGAACAACAAGTTCATCTTCATAAGTCCAAAGGAACTTGCCGTTCCTGAATACATCACCGAGTATCTTGATTCTGTGGGAGTTCCTTACACAACAGCCGAGCGGCTTGAAAGCGTGATTGGCGACGTGGACATCCTTTACATGACCCGCGTTCAAAAAGAACGGTTCTTCAACGAGCAGGATTACATCCGCTTAAAGGACAGCTACATTCTCGACAGACAAAAAATGACTCTCGCGGCAAAGAACATGATTGTTCTTCATCCTCTTCCTCGCGTTAACGAGATTTCGCCGGAGGTTGACGATGACCCACGTGCGGCTTACTTTAAGCAAGTAAAATACGGAATGTATGTGCGAATGGCACTGATTGCAAAATTGGTCGGTGCTCTGTAAAACGGAGAAAAAAAATGCTGAACGTAGACACAATAAAAAACGGTCTTGTAATTGACCACATAAAAGCTGGGTGCGGACCGCAGATATTCCATTTTTTGGGACTGGACAAAGCACCTTTCAGCTGTGCGCTGATTATGAACGTTCCGTCAAAAAAATCAGGACGGAAAGACATAATCAAAATCGACAATATCATCAACTTGGATTATTCCGTGCTTGGTTTTGTTGACCCTTCAATTTCTATTAACGTAATAAAAGATGAAAAAATCGTCCGCAAAATCAAAATGGAACTTCCTGAGCGTGTTGAGAACGTGATTCACTGCAAGAATCCTCGTTGCATCACAATGACGGAAAACTACATTCCTCAGGTGTTCCGCCTCGTGAACCGCGAGAAAGCCCAGTATCACTGCGAATACTGCGATGCAAGCTACAGTGCGGGGCAGGTGGAAGTATGAGCGATTCTGCGACGCTGATAATTTTTAACGCGCACATCGTTGATTCGAATACCGACTGCAAAGGGGCTGTAATCGTTCATGACGGGCTTATAAAAAGCGTTTTCCTCGGTCAGGCAGCTTCGCGGGAAGCCGTGCTGAAGGTTTCAACTGCGTTCGGCTGCGACGGTGCCGAATTTTTTGATGCCGAAGGGCTTACTTTAATGCCAAGCTTTATAGATATGCACGCCCATTTCCGCTACCCTGGTCAGACTCAAAAAGAGGATTTGGACTCAGGGCTTGCCGCGGCGGTTGCAGGAGGATTTGGAACGTTGGTTTTGATGCCGAATACGAATCCTGTTGTTTCTACAAAAGAGCTTGGTCTTGCCGTAAAAAACGAGGCTAATTCAAAAAATCTGGCCAGAGTTTTTCAGACTGTGAGCATTACGAAAGATTTTGACGGAAAAGACACGAGCGGAATTGATGAACTTACGAGCGAGGAATTCCCTGTCATAAGCGAGGACGGACATGACGTTGCTTCGGCCGCCGTTATGTTTGAAGGAATGCAGCGGGCTGGGAAGCGCGGAATTATTGTTGCCTGTCACTGCGAGGACGTGAGTCTTGCTCAGGCGGCAAAACCGTACCGCCAGCGCGCGTTGGGATTTATGAAGCAATTCGGGATTCCTGCCGGAAAGGTTAACGTTCAAACTCCGAATGTGCCAGAGAGCATTGATTTTGAGATTGACGGAAATCTTACGAAGGCAAATTCGATTCTTGCGCTGGCAGAGGACACTGCCACCGAGCGAAACATCGAAATTGCAAAGCTTGCAGGCTGCCACGTTCATATTTGCCATTGCTCCACAAAAATCAGCATGGACGCAGTGCGCCGCGCAAAAGCCGAGATAAAAGCCGGTCTTGCTCCGAGAGATTTTGCTTGCACCGTTGAAGTGACTCCGCATCATTTGGGGCTTACCGGAACCGACGCGCCGTATTTAAGGGCATTGGTGAATCCGCCTTTGAGGTGCGAAGAAGACCGACGGGCCGTAATAGAAGCGCTTCGGGACGGGACTGCTGACTGCATCGGAACAGACCACGCTCCGCACACGCAGGATGATAAGGCCGCGGGTTCCCCTGGCTTTACGGGGCTTGAAACCGCATTTGCTGTTTGTAATTCCGTTTTGGTAAGGAACGAAGGCTTTACGCTGAGCCAGCTTTCAAAGCTGATGAGCGAGAATCCTGCAAAAATCTTGAAGATAAAGAGCGGAAAAATCGCTCCGGGATTCAATGCGGATTTTGTACTCGTAAACCCAACCGAAGAATGGGTGGTAAATCCTGTTGCATTCAAGTCAAAAGGAAAATCCACGCCGCTTGAAGGCCGCACTCTCTACGGAAAAGTTCACGCAACATTCTTTGCCGGTAAGCGGGTTTACTAGGCCGAATTCCGACTTTTCTGCTATTGGGTGAGCACAGTGCCGTCATGCCGAGTGCACAACTCTGTCATGCTGAGTGCATAACTCTGCCATGCCGAGTGTACAACTCTGCCATGCCAAGTGCACAACTCTGCCATGCCGAGTGTATAACTTTGTCATGTCGAGCGAAGTCGAGACATCTAGAGGAATCTGTAGATTGTAGACCTCTCGACTACGCTCGAGGTGACAAAAAA
>NZ_JPUF01000002.1 GCF_014737315.1 Treponema zioleckii
TTTTTTTGCGCTAATACTAAATTAATTGACCGACTTTCAGCCGTCGCTCAGTACGTCCGGAATGACGAACTTTATAAAAACTCGAAATTGAACCTAATTCTTTTCGATTATGACAAGGTTTCGCTCTCGTTCTTCGGCATCATCTTTTGTATTTTCCGTAAGAAAAGGAACCGTAAGCTTACGAACCACATAATTTGGTTTTGCAGTTTCCAAAGCATTCATCTCTTCTTCAATCTTTTCTGATTTTGCTTTATAGGCTGCCAAAAAACCGTTGCTTTTTACAATTCGCCTTAAAACTTTCGTCATCTTTTTTTCGAGAGGTCTAAAAGCCCTGAACACGCAAATATTAAAACTTTCTTGCTCGATTCGTTCAGCCTGATTTTCAAGCACGGTAACATTTTTTAATGAAAGAATCTCTTTTACGTGGCTCAAAAAACCGCAACGCTTCGTCATTCGTTCAAGAAGCGTAAAATTGAACTGCGGAAAAATCGTCGCAAGCGGAATGCCAGGCAAGCCCGCTCCTGAACCAATATCGGCAATCGTAAAATTCTGCGGCAAAGGCTCATCGCCACGCAAATATCGGCAAGAAATCTCCTTGCAAATTTCGCTCGCCGCCGAAAGACTGTCCAAAATATGCCGAACAACAATTTCGTCGTGGTCGTCCGTATTTATCAAATCAAATTTTGCATTGTACTCTTGCAGAGCCTTTACGTAAATCTCCATTTTTTCTTCAATCTTCTCGATTGAAAGGGTTGGAACTCCGTAAAACTCATTTTTATCAAAACCAAGCTGTAAAAGCCCTTCGTGCAAATAATTCATTTTTACTCCAACGAAAGCAATAAGTCCATCTTAAAATTCGGGTCGCTTGTCCTCAATGTCACAAGATTTCCCGTTCGGTTTGCCGTCAACTCCTCTTGCTGTGCGAGCAAATACAACATGGAAGCGGTATTTTCCTCGTCCTGACTCAGATTCGGAATAACTTCATAAGTCGTAATTCCGTTCTCGCTGCCTGTTGCCTTAAACAAAAGATAGAACGTTTCTGCATGGGGAGTGCCTTTTATCGTGTATTTTCGGTCGCCAGTTAGCAAAAACGAGCCGTTGCTTTCTTGCGTCGAAAAGAAAACATCCGTGCAAGATTTTAAAACATCATTGCTGTTTATATTGAATCGCAAAATTTTTGACTCATCCTGCGAAGAACTTTTTGAAAGCAAAGCATTGCTGTTTTTATTCTCAAGATTTACTTTTTCTTTAAGCTCGTTCAATTCGCTCAAAACCTGCTTTAAAAGTTCAGGCGTAATCTGCAACGAATCCGACTGATGTTTGTCTTCCAGCAAATTCGAAAATCTTCCGAGCATTCCTAGGTTCTGCAAGGAAGTAAGGTCGCTGGCCGTAAGGATATTCGTAAGATTCTGAATCGTAGTGGCGTTTTCATTTTCAAATGCAATCTGCTTGTTAAGTTCATCCGCAGTTATAGACTTAACATCAGAAGTCGAAGCCTGATTTTTTTTTGAATCGGCACTCTTTGAAGTTGTGGAATCTGCTTTTTTGTTAGAAACCGAACTTTTTGCCGAAGTGCTGCTATTTCCTGTGTAAAAGCCACTGCTTCCAGGAACATAAAATTCACTGCCGATTGTCGGTGCTGTAATTGACGGCATGGCCGGCATTGCTGGCATGGCAGTTTGTGCGGCAACCGTCGTTGTTACAAACAGACTAAGAATGAATAAATTAGAGATTTTCAAGGCTTTCCTCCACGTATTGCAGTCGCTGCTGCAAGGCTTCTATGGTCTTTTCCAAACGATTTTTTTCTTTTTCAAGCTTAGTTTTAGGGTCGTCACCGCTAGCTTTTTTCTTCATCAATTCTGTTACGGTATCAGGAGATTTTCCCGCGAGGATTTTTTGAGACGCAGAATCGCGGTCCTCTGGCTTTTTGAGCGTTGCAACTTTCTTCATGTTGTCAAAACCAAGCGCGGGATTTACAGGCACAGCCGCAACGCGCGTAAGGTCTTTTGCGGTGTTTCGAGGCAAGCACAGAACGCGGTCAAGGTAATCTTCGTAACGGATATTCGCTTGCTCGCAAAGTTCATGTGCTTTTACGAGGAGCTTACCGAATTCCTGCATAAGCTTTCCGTTCACTTCCATGTAATCCTTGCGGATTTTTTCAGTCAGTTCTTTAAGTTCCGGGGAATCGTCAATCGAAATCTTGTAGATTCCCATTTCTTCGGCTTTCTGCAAAAGCTCATGGAATCTCGCCCAAAAAGCCGCCGTGTGCACTTTTGCGCCCTTCATAGGAAGCTTTCCGCCAGTCTCTTCAAGATATTTTTCCGTCTCAAGGTGATGAGTGTACTCGTGAATCGCCGTGTAAATGAGCTGGGAATCCGATTTAAAATTCTTGTTGTGCAAAAGGATTTCGTGAGTGTCCGGCTTGTAAAGACCGTTTACGCGAGTGCTTTCCTTACCGGTCATTGTCACTGTAAAATCAAGCTGTGTATCTTCAATCTGCAAAAGTTTCTGTTTAATTTCTTCGTTGTCCATTTATCTTTCCTTGTGTTTTTAGTCCAAAAATCCCATTCGGTCCAGGATTATCGATGAAGCAACAGTTGTCGCGCTCTCCGTGCGAAGAACCCGCTTGCCCATCGAGCAGAGTGTGTAACCGTAGCTTTCGAGAAAATCACGCTCTCTTTCAGTCCAGCCACGCTCCGACCCAATCGCCGCAACCACAGGTTTTTCACCGCCACAAATTTCTTCCGAAAGAAACGTGCCGAGCGATTTTTTTGCCCGACGATTGTCAAGCGCGCACTTTACAACATTTGCCCCGTTCGTTAATTCTACCGCTTCTTTTAAAGTTTGTACCAGAATCAATTGAGGAACGTGCGTCGAAGCCGCCTGAACAGTTCCGTCTAGAAGCATTTTTTCTGCAGCTCCGTCTTTTACGTCATTTGAATTCATGTAGGATTTTTCGCCAAGCTCAGTTCCAGTAAGAATTATTTTTGAAGCTCCAAGCCCCGCCACATCGCGCAGAAGCCTTCTGAGCTGAATCGGGCGCGGAAAACCGATGATTAACGTGAGCGGGTAGAGCGGTTTTCCGTCGGATTTTTCCTCAAACGAAAAACTAATCTCACCAGATGCAGAAATATCTTCTATTGTGGCAATTCCTGCCTTTCCGTTTATAATTCCCGCATCAAAACTGTCACCTTTTGATTTGTGGAGGATTTTTATAATGTGTTTCGCACGTTCGTCGTTCGCTTTGAGGGGCGAATTAATTTCTTTTTCGTCAAACAAACAAATATTCATAAAAAGTCCAATTTTTGAATTTTTAGGTCGAATGTCGTTTATAAATGCCCTAAATTCTGATTTTAGTATTATAATAGAAATCTAGATATTTTTCTTTATGGAATCTCTAAAAACATTCAAATTTTAAGTTTTTCGAGATGCTCTTTATTTTTATTGTAGATTCCAAAGTAATTTTGGAAATATCAATCTACCGCTTGGAGGAAAACTGATGAGAAAATCAATTTTTGCAATTTTTATAGTTGCAACTATCGCCTGTACTTCCATTTTTGCCATTGGAGGCAAAAAGAATGTTTACGGGCACATTGAAATTTACGGCTCTGCTCCAATGACTTTCGTAGGCTTTGTGACAGAAGAAGGAGAAAAATATTCAATCGACATTGCGCCTGATGCAAATTTTACGATTGATGATTTTACAAAATATCAAGGAAAAAGGCTCAAACTTACCGGCATTGTAAACAGCAAAGAACTTTGGGGTTTCCAGACGCTCGAAAACGGACGTTTTGTGGTAAGCAAATTCAAAGTAGCCCCTGCTGAAAAGAAATAAGGAGGCTCTTATGAAGCTCACATCAACCTATGAACTTGCAAATGGCAAATCGATTCCCGTTATCGGTTTTGGCACATGGCAAAGCGAAAACGGCAAAGAGTGCTATGAAGCCGTTCTGGAAGCCCTTCGTTGCGGTTACAGACATATTGATACAGCCGCAGCCTACGGTAATGAGGAATCAGTCGGACAAGCCATAGCAGATTTTCTTGACGAAACAGAAGATGTAAGCCGAGAAGACCTCTTTATAACAACAAAACTTTGGAATGATGACCACGGCTACGAAGAAACAAAAAAAGCCATAGAAGCGTCATTAAAAAAATTAAAACTTGATTACGTAGACTTATATTTGATTCACTGGCCAAACCCGCTAAAGTTCCGGGATTGCTGGCAAGAACGCAATGCAGGAAGCTGGAAGGCAATGGAAGAAGCCTACAAGGAAGGAAAACTCCGTGCAATCGGAATAAGCAATTTTTGCGAACGCCACATTGACGAACTTTTAAAAACAGCAGAAATAAAACCGATGGTGAATCAAATTAAGCTCTGCCCAGGCCAAACACAGAATTCACTTGTTGAATATTCAAAATCACTCGGAATGGTTGTGGAAGCATATTCGCCGCTCGGTACCGGCGGAATTTTCTCAAATCTCACGATGAAAGAACTTTCGCACAAATACAACCGCTCAATCGCGCAAATCTGCATAAAATGGAGTTTGCAGCAAGGTTATTTACCGCTTCCAAAAAGCGTCACAAAAGAAAGGATTATCGAAAACACGAAAGTCTTTAATTTTGATTTGGAAGAAGATGACTGCATAAAAATCGCCCATCTTACAGATCTGGACATAAAGCCAGCAAGAAATCCAGACGAAGCACCGTTCTAAAAAAAAGGCTCCTGAATCCGCTTTAAGCCATTTCAGGAGCCTTTTTATCAACACGCCGTAATTCTATTTTGCGTCAACAGTATCAGAAACTTTTGCAAGTTTTTGCTCAGCCCTGACTACAGAAGCTTCAAGAGTTTTTGTGTTTGTTTCGTAAGTTCCAACCATAACCCAGGACCCCTTCTTCAAATCAGAAATCGTAAATTGAACTCTTTCAGGACGGCCCTTTCCACGCTGAAATCCGCGGGCGTCTTTTTTGGAATCATTTGAATTCTGCATATTCTCAGGATTTTGCATTTCTTTACGAGCCTGCATTAAATCAGCTCTCGCCTCAGAATCAGAAATCATAATTCTTGTAAAAGGACTTACATGAATCTCAACGTCTTTTCCGTCCGCATTCTTAACTTTTACAAGGCTTTTGCTACTGTCAACAGAAGAAATCTGACCAATTACAACATTTTTTCCTTCATTTATCGCATTTGGTGCATGAAAATTATGGAACGGAAGAGGCATATTCATGCGAGGTGCGTTTTCTGGAAGCTCCTGAACTTTTTTTTCGCCAGATTCAGTTCCTGACGACTGCGCAAAAATTGAAGAAGTTGCCAACGCTGCCACCATAGTTACCACTGCCGCTGTTCTAAAAGATTTTGTCATAATATTCTCCTTAGCCAAAAATTAGGGAATATAAAGGGAATTTCGGAAAACTTCAGTTTTCGAAGCACCCTAAAATTTGTTTCCCCAGTGGCTTACGTTAATGACTATAAATCTTTCAAACGGAATCATCTTTAAAGAAATCTAAGAAAAAAATAAGAGTATTCTTAGATTCAATTTTTGGGGTTAACTAATTTTTTTTGCATGATATACTTCATTTGTAATGAAACATTTACTTTTTAGTCTGATAATGATTTTTTTTATTGCTCATCCGAACTTCTCGCAAACTCCGCCGCAAGAAAATGGCGTAAGACCACGGATTTTTTTAAATTACCGAGGACAGCGAATGAGCCCGAACGCAAATCCGCTTCCTAAAAATTTTAAGCTCATCGGAATACGGACGAGTCCGCTTGAAAACGGAAAACTCACGGTTGACCTTATTTTTAACGCAGGAATTGACCCGCGCACAATGAACAACAGCTGCGTGCTCATAAACGGAAAACCACTTCAGCAAAATACAAAATTCTTCTTTAACAAAAGAGGAAATATAATCCGATTTGAGCTGAACAACGTTAAAGAATCATTTTCTATTCTGATTCAGCATATAAATTCTTTTAACGGAATAAAAATGTTTCCGTTCATTCTTGAAAAAATCACCGGAAATATGGACTTCCGCATTCCACCTGAAAGTCATTACTAGAAATAAGAGGAACTGTAAATGGCAAAGATTTTAATTGTTGAAGACGACGAAGGAATTTGTGACTTCGTAGATTTGGAACTTCGTCACGAAGGTTTTGACACCGTAATCGCAAAGACAGGTCGCGAAGGACTCGAAAAATTTGAGAGCGAAAATCCAGACATGATTCTGCTTGACGTTATGCTCCCGGAAATAAACGGTCTTGAAGTTTTAAGAAGAATCAGAAAAAACTCCAGCGTTCCGGTAATCCTCGAAACAGCCCGCGGCGAAACTCTCGACAAAATAAACGGACTTAATTCTGGTGCCGATGACTACATTTCAAAGCCTTTCGACATAGAAGAACTTCTCGCCCGAATGAATGCCGTTCTCAGGCGCGTCCAGCCGGCAAACGGCGGAGCAAACCGTCTCAAAAACCGCGAACTAGAACTGAACCTCGAAAACATGTCCGCAATCATAAAAGGCGAAAGCCTGAACCTTTCTAAAACAGAATTTATGATGCTAAAATTTTTTATGGAAAACACAGGCAAAGTTCTTTCGCGCGACGCAATAATCGACGCAATCTGGGGAAAAGACCATTTTATAGACGTGAACACAATCGATGTTTATGTGGGTTACCTGCGTTCAAAAATTGACCAACCGTGCAAAACAGAATACATAAAAACCGTGCGCGGAGCCGGCTACATGATGGTTGGCTCGTAATTTTCCGTAAGAAGATTTTATAAAAAGATTTTTCAAAACTTCTGTTGAACTAAAAACTGTCATGCTGAACTTGCTTCAGCATCTGTGCCTTTGCAACGGCGGAGAGATTCCGAATCAAGTTCGGAATGACACAATTCACGTCATAACTGCCGGACTTTGTAAGATTTTTAAACTTGCTTGTAAGGAATTCGTATGAAGAAGATTTTTAATTCAATTTCTGTCAGGCTGGCCTTCCGCTTTACGTTGATTCTCTCGGTGGCAATTCTGCTCGTTTCCATGTCATTCGTGTGGATTATGCGTTCCTTCGTGAGACGGGGGCAAAACCTTGAACTCATACATGCGGCAGACGTAATCGAACACGGAATAACAGACCGGCTTTCCCTGGATTATGCAAATCTCCCGTTTTACATAACATACACCGTCTTCAAAAACGACGAACAAATATTCACGAACGACCCGTTTTTGCCACTTCTCCCAGAAACTTTTGGAAAAACAAAAATCTACGAAGCGAAAAATTTTTTTATAAATGATGATTTGAAAATTTTATATTTCGCAAGAAAGTCCAAATCCGGGGAATACACGATTATGACAGCAATGGGAATTGAACGAGATATTTCTTCAAGACTTTTACTCACTTTGCCAAAAACAATCCTTCTCGCAATCTTCCCGATTTTAATTCTTTCGTATATGGTTCTTCTTTTTATTACGAAACGAACAATGCGGCCTGTCATAAAAATTACCGAAAGTGCCACAAAAATCTCAAGCTCAAACCTCGGAACTCTTCTTCCACTCTCCGGCAACAACGATGAACTCGACAAACTCGCCGAAACGTTCAACAGACTTTTTGAACGCCTAAAAGCCGACTTTGACCTTGAAAAACAGTTTACGAGCGATGTTTCACACGAACTAAAAACGCCGCTTGCAGTAATTCTCGGACAGACGAACCTGCTGTTACGCTGGGGAAAAGACGAACCTCTGCAACTCGAAAAATCGCTTAAAATCATAAAAAACGAATCAAAATCCATGGAAGCAATCATTACGAATCTGCTGCAAATCTCGCGCCTCGAAAACGGAAAAATAAAGCCGCAAAAAGAAAACGTGAACGTTCTAGAAATGTTCTTGCGGCTAAAATCTGAATTCGAATCGGTCTCGCCGGAAAGCCAATTTAAAATTGAATGCAACAAAGAAATTTGCGTGCTTTCGGATTGGGAACTTTTGCATCAAGTGCTTACAATTATAATTTCAAACAGCATAAAATTCGTAAAAGAAAACTGCGTCGTAACAATGAAGGCTTTTTTTGAAGAAGAAAAAACAGTGATTCTAGTTTCTGACAACGGAAGCGGATTCGCAGAAAACGTTCTTCCGCACGTGTTCGAACGTTTTTACCGCGGAGACGAAGCCCACGTGCGCTCGGCAGGCGGGTCAGGACTCGGACTTTCCATTGCGGAGGCAATCATCACCTCGTTCAACGGAACAATCGAAGCCCAAAACACCGCACAGCACGGAGCTTTAATCAGGATTTTGCTAAACACACGTTAGCGCGTGCGCTGCAAAAGGTCAGCCTCGCCCTGCAACTGCTGGCGGGTAAGGTCTTCCTTGTTTTTAAGCATTACGGCCGGAATTCCGTAGGCTTTTTCCAAATCGTCGTTCGTAAGAACTTCCTCAGGCGTACCAAGGGACATATCCCGGTTCGGGTAAAAAAGCAAAACCAAATCAGAATATTTTTTACTCAAATCAATTTCGTGCATCGAAATATAAATCGTGGTTCCTGTTTTGTGAACGAATTCCCGAAGATAGGCGAGGGCGATTTCTTTTTGGTAATTTTCCATCGCAAAAAGCGGTTCGTCCATAAAAATCGAAGAACTTCCGTACAAAATCGAGAATGCAAGAAGAACTCGCTGAATTTCGCCTTTACTCAAATGAGTCAGCTGATGATTCAGCACGGTTTCAAGCTCAAACACATCGATTACTTCCGAAAGCAAATTTGAATGTGATGAAGAAGGCATTTTATGTTCGTTATCAACCGGCTTGTACTCAGGATTGATTGCCGCAGCCTCGCCTTTGTATGTGCCAGCCGAATAAACCTGTGCCAAAAGTTCGCTCACAGTGTCTTCGGTCTCAAATTCCATATTCTGATAAATTACCGAGGCAAGGAGATTTTTGCTTTCCTGGCTGAGCGCGAACGGATTTTGTCCCAGCAACGAAATCGAACCAGAATCAGGCTGCAAGCGTCCAGAAGCAAGCAGCATCAAAGTGGATTTTCCGCAACCGTTCTGCCCAACGAGGCTCACGAACCCTGTCGGCAATGATGCAGAAAAATGCTCGAATATCGGCTTTGGAACAATCTGGTTTCCTTTTTCGTCCAAGTCGCCCTCAACAGGCGGATATGTAAATGTTATGTCATTAAATTCTATAAAATTTGTATTTGCCATACATCAAGAATAGTAAAAAAAAGGAAGGTTGCAAAGTTTTTTTTACAAAATGACAGAATTGAGAAAAATTTTATTCACACGGGGCAAAAATGCGGAGTTCCTAAAATCCACATTTACTTGTCTTGACAAAACATAAATAATTCACGTCAAATCTTTGATAAATCTAAGATATGGGTGTATAATCAGAAATTATAATTGGCTCTAAAAATTCATTTTAAAGAAGCCACAAATATTTAGAGAGCAAAATATGGACGAAAATTTAGTTGAAATTCCAGACTTCAACAAGCACTGGGATAAAGACCTTAAAATAACATTGTTCAAAGACAGCGAGCGGGATGACGTCTTACATGTACATCTCACAGGAAGAATCGATACCTACAATTCTGATTTTTTTTTGGGAAAGCTGAATAAAATTTTCGAATTCGGTATTACAAAGCTTGTTTTCCGATGCTCTTCACTAGAGTACGTTTCTTCTGCCGGGCTTGGAGCTTTCGTTACAGCTTACCAGCGGTTTGAAAAACATGATGGCGTATTCGTCTTTACGGAACTAAGGCCAAAAGTCCTTGAGATTTTTAATCTTCTTGGATTCAACAAATTGTTTTTTATAACAAACGAAGTTACGGAAATCAGTTATTTTTTGCGGGCCGGCGATAAAGCAAAAAAAGTCGTCTTTCCGTTCTCTTTTTTCTGTCCGATATGCGAAAAAAAACTTCTGGCCACAAAAAGCGGAAATTTCCGCTGCAAAAACTGCAAGTCAATCATTTCTATATCCGACAAGGGCGAAATAAAATTTTAGCGCAGAGATTCCGAATCAAATTCGGAATGACCAATAAATGAGGTTCGACTACGCTCAAACAACTCAAATCAAATTCAGTTTGCTGAGCGTGGCCGACCTAAATCGGAGCACAGTTTAAGCCAACAATTCGTCGGCAAGCTTTTCAAGCTGAGCCTGAGTGTCAGAAGTCATCGAAATCTTTACGCTAACTTTTGTCTCAAGGATTTTTAGATTCTTGCTCTGCTCAAACATTGCCGCCATAGCTTTATTTGCCACAGGTGCCCAGCTTCCGTTTTCAATGAACGCAACCGTGCGATTCTGAAAATTCCGCTCCGTAAGATGAGAAATAAATTCCTTCATCTTCGGGAAAACACCGCCATTGTACGTCGTTGTTGCAAGAACCAACTTTCCGTAGCGGAACGCGTCTTCAACACATTCATAAATATCTTCGCGGGCAAGGTCGAACAACGCGATTTTAGGGCAGCCCTTAACCTTTAAGATTTCAGCGAGTTTTTCAACAACCGCTTTTGTATGCCCGTAAACCGACGTAAACCCAATCGCAATTCCTTCGCTTTCAACGCCGTAGCTAGACCAAATATTGTAAGTATCCAAATAATATTTGAGATTTTCAGAAAGAACCGGTCCGTGCAACGGTGCAATTATTTTTATGTCGAGGGCCGAAGCCTTTTTGAGCACAGCCTGCACATTAGCGCCAAATTTTCCGACGATTCCAAAATAATATCTTCGAGCCTCGCAAGCCCAGCCTTCAGGATCGTCATAATCATTCGCACCGAATTTTCCGAATCCGTCAGCAGAAAAAAGAACTTTGTCCGCTGAATCATAAGTCATAATTACTTCCGGCCAGTGAACATTCGGAGCCGTAATAAACGAAAGAACATGTTTTCCAAGCTCAAGAGTTGAGCCTTCGCCCACAACAACCTGTTTTTCAGAAAAATCCGTTCCGAACATTGACTTCATCATTGTAAAGGCCATTTTTGAAGCAACTATTTTTGCTTCAGGGTAAGTCGCAACAAATTTCTGAATATTCGAAGAGTGATCCATTTCCATGTGCTGAACGACAAGAAAATCCGCTTTTTTGCCGGCAAGAACGTTTTTTACGTTCGAAAGCCATTCGTCACCAAAGTCGGCATCAACGCTATCCATTACGGCGATTTTTTCATCAAGAATCACATAAGAATTGTAAGCCATGCCGTTAGGCACATCAAACTGGCCTTCAAAAAGGTCAATCTTGTGATCATCAACGCCAACATACTTAATCGAATCAGAAATTTGCATAAGAGCCTCCCCAAAATATTCTGGAATATCCGTTTTGATTTTTTAGAAGGCCCAAAAAACTAAAAGTCCACGAACCTTCAATATTATTTAGAATTTCTAAACAATACTGATTTTACAACACCTTTTGGATCTTTTACAAAGAGAATCGCAAGCCAAATTATAAGTCCGAGCGCAACAGCAGAAAGTCCCAGAAAAAAGTCATTGAGCATGTCGAGCGGAGCCGGATTAAAGAATTCCGCGCCAGATTCCTTGTATTCAAAAATTGCGTCCACGAACCACATGAGCGAAGCTCCCCAATACATAAAGCAGAGAGTTCCAATTTTCATCTCGGTTCTGGCTTCGCTTTTATACCAGATGGCAGTGCAAATGCAAGCCGCAAAAACAGTCGTCAAAAGTGTCATACGCTCTTACCACCCTTTAAAGCAGATTTTTCCATTACAGAACTAACCCCCACAAGGATTCCCCAGACAACTGTCACCAAAACTGCCATTCCAACTCCGGCAGTCGCCATTTCGTGAAGCATTTCGCCAGTCTCGCCATTCTGAACAGCTGTCAAAAACGGAAAGAACGGAACAACTTCGCCATGCCAGACATGTTCAAAAGCGAGAAGGGCAGAGCCACCCCAAAGCATTTTGTTGAGCCAGCCGAGCTTTGTTGAGAATTTGATTTTTTTCTCTCCGGATGCACCTGAAATTTCCTCCGGTTTTGAAACAGAAATCGAAAGTTTTTCTTCCCTGTATTTTAAAATCTTCTCCGCAGCCGTCGTAACGATTGCCTCAACAACAGGAACCACAAAACAAGCCATAAACAAGCCTCCAATTATTTAAAAAACTATACTACAACAGTGATAGCGTTACTATCAGATTCTATACGATTTACAATCATAAATAAAGGTCGTAAAATCTAAAAAATATGACTAACGACGAACTTTTAATAGAATCATTACAAACAATACAAAATCAGGTAAAAGAAGAACTTGCAGAAATCACAGAAAACGACAAAACGAGCAATGTTTTGCGGGAAGATTACGAAGAAGTTCTTGAACTTTTGGGCTATCTCGTTCCAAAAATCACGGGAATCGATTCACTTTACGAAGAACTTGAAGAGGACGAATTTGAATTTATCGTTGACTGTCTGGAAAATTATCAGGAAGTCTTTGTAATTGACGGAAGAAACCCTGAAAAACTCAAAGCAGATGAAGAAAAATACTCCCAGCTAACAGACATTCTGTTCGACCTGTACGGAGACGACGACGATTTTTCCGAGGAAGATCTTGACGAAGAAATCACTGACGACGACGTGGAAGATTTTTATAAAAACAAAGGACCGGATGAAGAACTTTCTGAAGAAGACTACAAAGATGCACTCAAAGAGACCAAAGAAAATGTTTAGAAAACAAATCGGATTTATCGCAGTTTTATTCTCGCTCGCTTGCATGAGCTTATTCGCAGAATCCGACGAGCGCAGTGGTTTTGTAGATGGTTTTGACGAAACTAAATACAAAGAAGCCACTTTTGAAGAAGCGACAAGAGAATCCAAAAACTGGACTGGCGAGCCAAAATACTTTAAAACCAAATGCCACATAATCGAAAATACACAATATTATGGCTACGTTCTGGGTTTTTACAGCGATGCCGACAGAAAAGATTTTAATCACGATGACACAAAATATCTGCACAGTTTTCCAAAAGACATTTCGATGTTCACCAGCGTTGAAATCTACTATCACTATTTTGCGTATGCAGGAAGTTACCAATGCAACGGAAAAGAAATTGACGGTTGGAAAGTCTTAGACGACGTGCGTTTTGTAGGACAAAGATACAAAGCCACCGGAAACCTGAGAATCCGCGAATCCCCGTCGCTACAGGCTGGGCAAGTGGGCAGAATCCCACAAGGCGAATATGCCACAATCTTAGAAGTTGGCGAAAAAACTGCAATCGACGGAATCGAGTCCGCATGGGTAAAAGTGCGCACACAAAGCGGCAAAGAAGGCTGGTGCTTCGCCGGCTACCTTACCGACGGCACTGAATACCGCGAAAAACCGTGGACCAGCGGGAAAGCTGGAGAATAAAATGGGATTTTTATCAATAGCCGGATTCGGAAAATCAAAAGAAGAAAAGTTCTGGAACTGGTTTTGCAAAAACTCTGCTGAGATTTTTGATTTTGAAAAAGACCAAGAATCAGTTTTTGACAAAATCCAAGCCGAACTTGGCAAAATCGATGTAAATCTGACTTTTGAAATCAGCTCTAAAAAGGGCGGAAAGCGCGATTTTATCTTGAGCGCGGACGGAATTTTATCCGTTTTTCCTGCAGTTGAAGCTCTGTTTTCAAAAAAGCCTGATTTGCCAGAATGGAATTTCGTGAAGTTCCGCCCTCGAAGAGCAATCGGAAACTCAATTCGCTTTGGCAATATTGAGCTCTTTCCCCGCGACGTGCGCTTTTTGCTCGTTGACGATGATGACGAGAAAATCGGGATTGTGCTGTTTTTGAACGGCTATGACGGCTCTTCTCTTTTTAATCAGATTGGTTTTTTGTTCTTGGACGAAAGCCTTGGCGAGTTTGACGTTGAAACAAAAGTCGGCGGCATTTCTTTCGTGGGCTTTGAAAGCGAGCATTTTGAAAAGTCAAAGCCAATCGAAGAACTTCCTGCTACGTTCGACAAGGCAAAAGCGGGAAAAAACGTATTGTCGTAGAAGTTTTGAAAGAAACTATTGTCATGCTGAACTCGTTTCAACATCTGCGGTTGCTGAGCGTAGTCGAAGCATAGATTCCGAAACGAGTTCGGAATGACTCTTGAAACGAACCTTTTTAGGCGTCCCCATCCGTTTCGCCCTCGCTCCTTTTGTGAAGGAGGACGAAAAGCCCCTCGCAGAGCATGTAGCCGAAAATAATCGTTCCCGTCTTGAACTGAAAAATAGAGTCGTCGCAGTTCTGCCAAAACACAAGGGGAAGAAGAGGCTGGCTAATCAAATGCGAGGCGACAGGAAGAAAAAGCAGAAGCGGAAACTCCCATTTTCTCAATTTGAGCTTTAGCAAAAAAGTCAGAAGCACATTCATCAAAAACGGCACGGCGAGCGGCGCTAAAAGCACAAGACAAAAGCAAACGGCGTAAGAGACGACAAGAACAAGATTTTTGACAATCCCGATTCTTCACTTGAACAAAAAGTACGAGAGTTGCAATAAAAACAGTAAGCCGTATACTGAACGACCCGTTTGAGAGCAATTCCGCAAAGCCAATATTTTTCCAAATGAAGCGACAGATGTCAATTACATAGCCGATTAAAATCATGTTTGCGAGTGTTCCGAACCCTATCATCTCAGAGACGAAGATAATAGTGAAAATTAGCATAAGACCATAAACAAGCACTTCTGTATTGCCTAAACGCCAGTTAAGCGTTGATGCTATATTCAGATTCATAAAGCTTGCAGGATCTGTGCCCCATCCAATTTCAACAAGAATAGAAACGAAAACGCCCATTAAAAGGACTCCAGGAAGCATAAATGCAAGCCTTTTTCCAAAATTAGGGACAAAAAACTGTTTAAGCGAAAATTTCATGTGCATGATAAACTAATGTCGAGTTTCAAGCAGTCAAAGAATATTTAATTTCAAAAAACATAAATTCCTATAGAAAAAGTATAAAAACTGTTGACAGCAAACCTCATAATCTTGTAAAGTCTTTGTATTACTTATTATTCATATATATTTAGTAGGAATTAAAAAAAGAGAGGTATTTATGCACAGAGACAGTCAATTTTTTCTTCTTAACTATTGTTGTGGGTGCAGCGTAAAAAAGGAAACTTCGAAAAAGTTCAGTTTTTCGAAGTAACTATGAAAATCAAAAATATCCCCGACCTGTGTGACAGTCGGATTTTAAGACATTTAATTTTTTTTAGGTAAACTCGTTGCTTGAGTGCAACGCCGCTGACGCGGAGTTTTTATAGGAAAAAAATATGAGCAAATTATTTACATCAGAATCAGTAACAGAAGGACACCCAGATAAAATTGCAGACCAGATTTCGGATGCAATCTTGGACGCTCTTATTGAGCAGGATCCATATTCACGCGTAGCTGCCGAGACCACAGTTGCCACAGGACTTGCGCTTATCGTAGGCGAAATTACCACAAAAGCTTACGTTGATATTTCAAAAATCGTAAGAAAGACAATCCGCGATATTGGCTACACAGGAAACTTTGAGGGTTTCGATGCAGATTCCATCGCTGTTCTCCAGTCAATCGACGAGCAGTCCGCTGACATTGCCCTTGGTGTAGACAAAGCCTTTGAAAGCAAGCAGGACGGAGTTACAGAGGACTTTGGTACAGGTGCGGGCGACCAAGGAATCATCTTTGGCTATGCAACTGATGAGACTCCTGAATATTTGCCTCCGGCAATCAGTTTTGCACACCGCCTGACACAGCAGCTTGCAAAAGTTCGCAAGGATGGAACTCTTCCATATCTTCGTCCAGACGGAAAATCTCAGGTTACTGTTGAATTTGATGATTCTGGAAAGGTAAAACGAGTCCATACTATTGTAATCTCAACACAGCACTCACCTGATGTTTCCCTTGAAAAAATCCGCGCGGATGTTATTGAGCATGTTGTAAAGCCAGTTATTCCTGCAGAGCTTTTGGACTCAGACACAATTTATTATGTAAATCCTACAGGACGCTTTGTTATTGGCGGACCGCAGGGAGATTCTGGTCTTACAGGACGAAAGATTGTCGTTGATACTTACGGTGGTACAGGACGACACGGAGGCGGTGCGTTTAGTGGAAAAGACCCGACAAAGGTTGACCGTTCGGCAGCTTATGCGGCTCGCTGGGTAGCAAAGAATCTTGTGGCTGCAGGAGCCGCTAAGAAAGTTGAGGTTGAGGTTGCCTACGCTATTGGCGTTGCAAAGCCTGTTTCTGTTGCTGTTGATACATTTGGTACAGGAACCGTAAGCGATGAGAAGATTGTAGATGCTATCAATGCCGTATTTGATTTGCGCCCTGCCGCTATCATTAGTGCCCTTGACCTTCGCCGCCCGATTTACAAGAAGACAGCTGCTTATGGTCATTTTGGACGTGATGATAAAGATTTTACTTGGGAACGCCTTGACAAAGTGGATGCTATCAAAGCTGCATTGAAATAGTGAGAGAGGAGTGGCTTATGGCAGAAAGTAAGCTTGCTGTCTCTCATATTGAGAAGTTCTTCCGAATTGAACAGGAATACTTGCAAGTCCTTGATGACATAACGCTTGATATTCCTGAGGGAGCCTTTGTTAGCATTGTTGGTGCGAGTGGCTGCGGTAAATCTACTCTTATCAGAATTATCGCAGGCTTGGAACAGCCGAGCGGGGGTAAAATAACGCTTGATGGCAAGCAGATTACTAAACCTTCACTTGATGTCGGTATGGTTTTTCAGGAAGCTCGGCTGCTGCCGTGGCTTTCTGTTGAGAAAAACATTGACTTTGGCATTTCCGACAAGAGTCTTTCAAAGAGCGAAAGAGCACAAAAAGTGCAGAACCTTATTTCTCTTACAGGTCTTAATGGTTTTGCAAAAGCTCTCCCGCGACAACTTTCTGGTGGAATGCAACAGAGAGTTGCAATTGCACGGGGACTTATCAATACGCCTAAGGTTCTTCTTCTGGATGAACCTTTCGGTGCCCTTGATGCTTTTACCCGCATGACGATGCAGACTGAGCTTCTGAATATTTGGCGCAAAGAAAAGAATACTATGGTGCTTGTTACCCATGACATTGACGAGGCAATATTTTTGAGCACGCATATTGTTATTCTTTCTGAACGCCCTGGGCGTATAAAGGAAGTTATCCCTGTAGAACTGACAGGACAGCGGGACAGAAGTTCCTCGGAATTCTTGCAGATACGGAAACGAGTTCTAAAGTCGTTCTTCAATAAAAATGAGGAACTTTTGGAATATTACTTATAAAAATGGAGATGCAATTATGGCACGAGTTATAGATAAAGACTGGCGAAAAAAAGAGGAAAGCTTCCGTGAGATTATAAAAAAATATCCTGAGATTTCACCATTTATCATTACGCAGTTGGATGTACAGAGACGAGGCGTAACATTCACTTCCGCAGCACTTGACCGCGTAGACCCAAGCATTCATCAGACTCGTCCTCTTGGCGAAAGACTTGCCCCAGACTCGCTTTTGCTCAGGGACGGAACAAGTATCGTAACGAATTTTACATTCGCCACATCGGACGGTACGATTAGCGGACGAGACCCGTACCTTGTGGACGTAGTTGACGGAAAAACCGTTCTTACTGATAACGGTGACATTATTGATGAAATCATTTATTGGGAAAAACCTGAGTATTATGACAAGGTGACCAGCTTTGGAAACAAAATGGGAACTGTAATCCGTGCTCGCCCTCAACGCTTTCATTTGGACGTGAACCATTATTGCCACTTTTGGGACGTAGGCGGCGAGGGATGCAAATATTGCGGAATCGGAGCAGAAGGACATAAATACAAGGGAGCAAGCAATGAGCACGCCAATTATGACGAAATCCGCGAAGTAATGCAGGAACTTGTAAAAGAAAAAGGACGCTTTACAGGATTTATCCTGACAGGGGGCAGTGTTCTTAGCGGCAAGGAACTTTGCGATGACGAACTTGAGCAGTACATTCAGACAATGCATGCCATTGGCTCTGTTTTTAGTGCAAAAAAATTCCCAAGCCAGATAAACAGTACGGCTCTCAATGTTCGTCAGCTTGAGCGTTTGTACAACGAGACCGGCCTTACAAGTTATACGACTGACCTTGAAGTATTTGACGAAGAAGTGCACAAGTGGGTTTGTCCTGGAAAAGCCCGCCTGATTCCGTTCAAGGAGTGGAAAAAACGCCTTTATGATGCAGTTCCGATTTTTGGCAAAGGACAGGTCAACACAGGAATCGTAAGCGGTGTAGAACTTGCTGAGCCTAATGGTTTTAAAAGCGAGGCAGAAGCAATTGCCCGCAACCTAGAGACTGCGGAGGAGCTTACTTCCCATGGAGTTGGGCTTAAACACGATGTCTGGAACGTTGTTCCTAATTCCATTTTTAAGAATCAGTCTACGCCATCCCTTAATTACTACGTTCAAATCACAAAGGGTTTCTATGAACTGAACCTAAAATATGGCATCAATACAGAGATGGACGATTATCGAAAATGCTCAATGCACGCCAACATCAACCATGACAGAATATAGGAGGAATTTATGGCAATAATATTATCAGATGAATTAAAGGCAATAATCGGGGATTCCTCAACAGTTGCAGTTATAAGTGCAGTCGGCAAGAACGGTAATCCATATTCTCAAGTTCCGCATAAAATTTCTGTCCGCGAAGACGGTCGAATTGCGGTGCACCAGTTACTTGAAAAATCGCAGTTGCAAAAAAATCTTGTATACAGCCTTTGGTTCAGCAAAAAAGTATCTCTCGTAATTGTGGCAAAAGATGGACGAAAGTTTCACTTGTATCTAACGCCGTATCAAGCTTTGGTCGCTGGGCGGGAGTTCACAAAAGAATATGAGTCTGTACTTGCTGAATTTGGCGAAGATGCAGACCTTTCTACGGTATGGCTTTTGGATGTTGATTCTTATGCGTCTGCAACGTATAAAGATGAGCATGCACAGGAAAAAGCAGAGCATCCATATTTGTATCACATGGACCTCATTGTAAAAGAAGAGTTCCGTGCATAAGTATTCTGGTATTTTTTGGGAGCTGATATGAAATATAAAGTAAAACTTACAAAGATTTTTGGATTAGTCTTTCTCGTTTTTGCAGCAGGAATGCTTATGTCGTGCACTAAAAATGAAACGCAGACACTTAATTCCGCAAAGAAAATACGCTATATAGGTTATGTCACTTATTATCCGATTTTTATTGCGGACAAACAGGGCTTTTTTAAGGAAGAATTTGGCGACAGCGTGGAATTTGAATTCAACCATCGCATGAATGGAGGAGCAGCCGCTATGGAAGCGATGGCTGGCGGAGAGATTGATTTTGCTGCTCTTGGCGATATGCCTATCGTGCAGGCTCGTGCAAACGGTCTTGATGTGCGTGTTATTTCTAGCCTGTTTACTTCAACTACGGGCTACGGTCTCGTTGCTGCAAAAAATTCAGGAATTCATTCAATTCAGGATTTGCGTGGTAAAAAAGTCGCTGTTATGGGTGCGAGCGTTCAAAACAAGCTTTTGCTGAAATATCTCGAAAAAGAGAATATTCCTGCTGATTCTGTTGATATTCTTTACATGAAAAGTCGTGACCAGCTTGCAGCCTTTGTTGCAAACAGTCTAGATGCTGCCGTTACGGCTGTTCCGTACACTCAGAATATCATAGAGAAAACAGGTGCTTATCAGGTACTTGATGCCACTGGCTATGACACAATCCACACCTACATTGCCGCAAATGGCAAATTCTTGGATGAAAATCCCGATTTTGCAACAAAATTCTTGAGGGCAATCAAAAAGGCAAACAAATGGATTGACTCTCACTATAACGAAGCTATGGAATCTGCCGCAACAGAGGAAGAAAATAAGGTTGAATACGAGGACTTGTATTACAAGACCCGTGAATTTACGTTCAATCTCTCTGAGGAGACTTTGGACAGCCTTCAGGACACAATTAATTATCTTTACAATCAAGGAACCATATCTGAAAAACTTGATGCTCGTTCTTTTGCGGAAACTCGTTTTATAAAGGCGGCGGAGTGATGATATGGATGGTTCAATTTCTTCAAATCGTGCAAAAAGTTCGTCTGATAGAATCGTAGAACGCCTGATTTTTGTCGTAACTCCTGTTGTATTCCTGCTTGTCTGGGAACTACTTGGCTATGCGGGAATTTTGAATACTGTAATTTTACCGACGCCAGTAAAGATTGTAAAAGCTTTCTGGTCTCTTTTGCTCTCAGGAAAGTTTTCAAAAGATTTTTCTGCCAGCGTTGTAAGGGTTTTGCTAGGATTTTTATATGGAACCCTTACAGGGCTTGTTTTGGGAATATTGACAGGCTTATTCTCAAAAGTGAGCAAGGCACTTTCTGTATTGTTTGGAATCCTTCGACCTATTCCTACTATAGGACTTGTTCCCCTTATGATTTTATGGTTCGGAATAGGCGAGACTTCAAAAGTCATAGTAATTGCCATTGGTACATTCTGGAGCGTTCTTCTTAACACACAGGCAGGTATAGAAGCCGCTGATTCAAAATTGATAGAGGTTGCCCGCATTCTTGAGAAAGACCGTGTAACCGTGCTGTTCAGGGTTATAATGCCAGCTGCATTGCCATCGATTTTTACAGGAATCAGGCTTGGCATTGGAAATGCCTGGAAAAGTGTTGTTGCGGCAGAAATGCTTGCTGCTACAAAAGGCATCGGTCACATGATTGAATATGCGAGAGAGCTTGCTCAGCCAGCAAAAATGTTCGTCGGCATACTAACTGTCGGAATCGTTGGGCTTTTGCTTGATGTTGGTATTCGCAGATTTCAAAAACGGCTTTTATGCTGGTAATTTGCGTAAACACAGAAACGAGCGGTAGAATCTTGCATTCTGCCGCTTTTTTCATGTGGTAGCGTGATTTATCGTTCTAGAATCCGCTCCAAACGAGCGAAAACTTCTTTTAGTCGTTCTTCTGATAGAGATGCATAATCAACGATTATTGTGTGAGTCTCAGATGTCTCGCTTTCTTTTTTGAGTCTGTAGTCGCAGCAGAAAATAAACCCCTGCGGAAGAGGCACTTTCACAAATAAAAAGCAAATCATATCCAATTGCATACAAGAACGATGGTCGTAAAATTATCAAGGTCGGTGTTAATTATTCAAGCAAAGACGAGCAGCTTTCTGACTGGAAGATTGAGGAAGCCTGAATCCTGCACGAGATGCGAGATGAAGCCCAAAAGCGAAATCGCGACAAGCGTCAAAAATGCGAGACAATTCTGTTTAAAAATATCATTAATCTGTTTTTTTGCTTCAATCCAAAACTTCATAATTCATTATATATTTTTATTCAGTTCCCGACACGCAAAATCAAGTTCGTGCTTCAAGTAGTGCAAATCATCTTTTTCCAGCACAAAAAGCAGATCGTCAACGGAGCATAGCATGTTTGTGGCTTTCCACACATAAAAATAAACAAGAGCTTGATAAAAAATGAACAGCAATGAATCGCGCGGAATGTTGCTTTTTTCAAAATCTTCTTTGTCAAAATCCAAAATTTCTTTTTTGAAGCATTTATACAACTTGTATGCTTTTTTGTATTTTCGTTTCTTATTGAAGCGCGACGGAAAAAGCTGCAACCAAAAAATATTGAATATTTCTTTTTTGTATTTTACAAAATCAATCATCGAGAAAATATCGAAAAGCGTTCCAAGTTTGAAAATCTTTTTTGTCCGCCCACAGATTTCATCAAGCATTCGAAAAGATTCTTCAATGTTTTCATTTTTTTGAAAATTTTGGATTATTCGTTTTTCGATTGTTTTGTGATGTTTTCCCAAAAGATAAGTGCTGATAAAAAGCAGGTAATTTTTTGAAAAATCACCGCTTTTTAGTATTTTGTACGATTTTCTACCTTCGTAATACGGCAAACTTTCAAATGTCTCTTCCATAAAATCCCCCAAAGACAAAATAACCGCCATTCCGATTTTTTCAGTCTGGCGGTTATAAAAAGTTCAAAATCTAGGCATTAGCCCCAGCCGAAAGATTTTTGTTCTTCTGGGCAAAGTCCGCTGTGGCGGTAATCAGAACATCGCTTGAAGAATTCAGGGCAGTTTCCAAAGAATCCTGAATGATTCCAATCATAAATCCGATGCTTACCATCTGCATCGCAATATCCTGCGGAATACCGAGCATTGAGCACGCCATCGGAATAAGGAGGAGCGAACCGCCGGCAACACCGGAAGCACCGCAAGCGCCGAGCGTCGCCACAATCGAAAGAATGAGCGCGTGGAAAATATGAACCTCAATTCCGAGCGAGTTTGCAGCAGTCAAAGACATTACCGTAATCGTAATCGCGGCCCCGTCCATGTTGATTGTTGCGCCGAGCGGAATCGAAACTGAATAAAAATCCTTGTGGAGGCCAAGTTTTTCGCACAAAGCCATGTTAATCGGAATGTTCGCCGCAGAACTTCGCGTAAAGAAAGCTGTTACCGCAGATTCACGAAGGCATCTGAAAACGAGCGGATACGGATTTTTTTTGAGCGTAGCGGCAACAATAATCGGGTTGATGACCAACGCCTGAAAAAGCATACATCCAACAAGAAGAACGATGAGTTTTCCGTAAGATGTAAAAACCATAAGACCTTTGTCGCTCACGGTCGTAAACGCAATGCCCAAAATACCGAAAGGCGCAGTCTGAATAATCCATGAAATCGTTACAGAAACGGCAGTGGAAATATCTTTAAGGACAGTTTTTGTAGAATCGTCGGTGAATTTTCTGATTGAAAGTCCTGTTAAAATCGCCCAAAAGAGGATTCCCACATAATTTGCATTCATAACGCAGGCAACAGGATTCATAACCATGTTCGTCAGGAGATTCGAGAACACATCGCTCAAAGAGCCAGGAGCAGACATTTCTTCGGTGGCTGTCAAGGTTACAGAAACCGGGAACATATAGCTCGCAAGAACAGCAATAAGAGCCGCAATCAAGGTTGATGCGATGTAAAGTGCAATGACCATTGTGAATCGTTTTCCGAGGTTCTTGCCAGCAACAGAAAGGGAGCTTATTACGAGAAGAAGAACAAGAATCGGAGCAACACCCTTCAAGGCACCAATGAACAAAGTTCCAAGCACACCAATGAACGATGCCTGAGGAAACAAAAGCCCAAGCACAATACCAAGGATAAGACCGATTACAATTCGGAGCACGAGTGGCACTCCAAAAACTTTTTTAAGAAAGTTCATTTTTTAGACTCCTAAAAGCGAATTGTTTGGATTCTATCACAAATAAGAATCTATTTTTATAGGCATTTCAGACAATTCAACCAAAAGGAGTAAAAAATATAAAAAAACTAATCCAAATCCCTGCCAAAAACCTTAATCTGTGTAAGAGCAGGAAAAGGTGAAGGGTCATCTGCTTTTATAAGTTTATAAAACGTAAGTGAAGTCACAATTTTTTCATCAAAACTAAAAATCTGGGCATCCCCACGTTTTTCAAGCGGAATTTTTAGCGTAGAGCCGTCCGAAAAATCAAGCGTTCCTTCCGTCCACCATGCGTCATGCGGAAAATCAGCACGCAAATAAATTGCCACCGAGTTGATTTTTACAGGGCGCCCAAAATCAAGATGAAATTCAGCGTCAGGATTTCTGTTTATTCCCCAGCTCGAATACGGCCACTCTCCGTGATAAGTGTTCGCCAAAAGTCCGTCAATGGCATTTCTAGCCGCGAACACGGCTTCCCCGCGTGTCTCAACGTTCGCCCAAGCATGAGGAAAGAGAGACTCGTTCGAATGAAAATCGTAAGGATTTAATGCAAGATTCTTTTCGGCTTTTATTTCGCTGTCCGTCGCAAGCCTAACATAAAGATAATGCCTGCTTCCGGTAAAACTTTTTGGGTCGTAAGACATTTTCTTTTCGCCAAAAGGAATTTCAAAATCATAGGAAGCGGACAAAAAACAAAAACTTTCTTCCATGCAGTCATCAAGTTTTATTTTTACGAAGGCACGCTCGTCGCAATTCAGGCTTATCCTGTCGCCATCCACGTATTCACCTTCGTAAACCGCAAAAAGCTCATTTTCGGCCGAAAAACTGTTTTTTACGTTGCCATCTTTATCAAGAATAGAAAGTTTCAGCTTCATTTTTCCCGCTCACCTCCAGTGCAATCTCCCCGTCAATTTATTCTACAACTGAATCAGCCTCTCGACAAACTCACGCGAAAGCAAATCGCTTACGGTCTGACGAGTCAAAAGAGTTTCCTTGGCGCACACAAGACCATAATGAATACATCTCTTAACGTTCTCATGATTCAAAAAGCCCATCAAAAAGCCCGAAGCAAACGCATCGCCGGCACCAATTGTGTCAACGATTTTTACAGTGTTATACGGAGGTTCAATCCAAACTTTTTCTCCAATAACAACCATTACCCCGCGCTCGCCAAAAGTGATGATAAAATTCTTGAATCCTAATTCCCGGAATTTTTCAGCCGTGGACAAATCCATTACAGGTTCTTCGCCAATAATCGCCTGGGCCTCAAACTCGTTGCACGCAAATAAATCAATAAGTTTCGCGTATTCAAGCGTCTTAACAGCAATATCAGGCGATGTCGCGTTCTGAAAAAAGAACATCTCAGGATTCTCTTTTTTAAGTTCGTAAAAATCGTGCAAAGTCTCAGGGCTTAAATTCGAGTCCATCACAATCGTGTCAATTTTGTTCTTTTTTATAAAATCTTTTACGCTCTCATCAACAACGATTTCCTGTAAAACTTTGTTGTCGTAAATGCAAGAAGCCCTTTTTCCAATAGAAGCCATTACCGAAAAGAGAGCTGTTGACTTTACAGAACTAGTCCGCAAAAGCTCCGTGTTGATTTTAGCCTCAGCCAGCCCATGCCGTAAATAGTCACCAAAAATATCGTTACCAACTACGGAATAAATATACGTATCCAACCCTAAATGTTTTAGGTTTATCGCCATTCCTCGGCCAACGCCACCAGGCACAAGTTCAATCGTTCCGTCGCGATATCCCTCATTGTCATCTTCTTCCGGGCTATACGCTTTTATATCAACAGAAACGTTACCAACACATAAAACTTTGCTATCCATAATTCAAAATATCCTTATTCTCGTTTCAAGTATACAACATTTTCTTTAATTCCATTTTAAATATTCCAAAATATCAAAAAAAATTGTTATCTTCCGTGGGTAAATTCCACGCTTGTCACGTAATCTTCCCAATCGCCCGCCTCACTCTCGTGAATTCCGTTTTTTATGCGGACCTCGCATTCTTCAATCAAAGTTTCGTTTCCGCAAACAAGAGGATGCCATTCGGGCAAGGGCTTTTTTTCCCATAAAAGCCTGTACGCGCAGGTTTCGGGAAGCCAATCAAATTCGTTCACGTTCTTTTTTGTCAGGTGAATGCATTCAGGATTCACCTTGAATCGCTCGCCATAACAAGTGCACTTTCCGCTCCGCAAATCAAGATGATTGCAAGAGATGCGCGTATAATAAAGTCTTTCGTTGATTCCTCTCCCGTCAATGAACTTTCGGAAGCAGCAATTTCCGCAGCCATCACAAAGGGATTCCCATTCCTCATTATTCATTTCGAGCAAACTTTTTTTCTTCCAGAATTCTTTTTCAAGCATTTAAAAATCTCCATTTCTATTATAAAGATATTTTCTAATTAAAGACATAATTCCAAAAAGTCGCTTTAGTGCAAAAATTGGCTTTACATTTAAAAAACGTTCTGTTTATCATAATTGATATAAGACTAAGGAGGAAAACATAATGTTAAAAAAGGTATTAGCAATTTCGATTGCTCTCGTAATGGGCGCTTTCGCTTTCGCACAAACAACTGCAGACGGTGGAGCAACGCCTGCAAAATCCGGCAGCGTAAATGCAACTTGGGAATGGACAAAAATTCCTAAATCAAAAATCGGAACTGATGAATTCAATTTCAAAAAGCAAGTTAAGATCGAGCCAGTTGCAGGTTCAACAGGCGCACAGTTCGCTTTGGAAAAAGGTGCAGTAAAATTCAAGAAAGAAGAATACGTAGCTCTCTATCACGGAACAAAAGGTTCTTCAACTCTCGAATCTTTGATTACAAAACCTGGCGACAGAAAAGCTGAATACTCAATCACAATCGATGACGCCGCAACAATCACTCTAACGCTCGCAGGAAACGGTTCAAAAGGCCCACAGCGATGTGCAGTTCTCGTAAAACTTGCTGCGGACGGAACACCAACACAGATTCTCGGAATCGACAACCTTTCTCAGGACGTAGCTCCAGTTGAAATTTCTTACGCAAACGCACCGGCAGGAACATACTACCTCTACGGAAACGGTTTCAGAATCGTTAAAGTTCAGTGTAAAAACTAATTTAACTTTTTAAAAATAGTATTATAATAAGACAAGCCTTGTATAAAACCCGTGCAGGAAAGTTTTTCCAGCGCGGGTTTATTTTTTAGCAACCATCTGCAAATCCGAATTCATTTTAGAATCCACATTTATTTTTTCAAAAACCACGGATTTTTAAAAAATACCCTACATGATTTTACGTTTCCTTTTCTAATAATTAATATTATCATTTTTAAAATTACTCATACGAGGTATAAAATGAGCAAAGTCGCAATCAGAATAAATTCTGCTGACATTGTTGCAGTTGCCCTCCAGCCTTTAACAAAAGGCACAACGGTAACTCTCGAAGCAATGGACAACGTTCCGGAAGTTACGGTAACGCTTCAGGAAGACATTACAGCAGGTCATAAATTCGCGCTCAGAGACATAAAAAAAGATGAGCCAATCATAAAATACGGCTATCCAATCGGAGCCGCAAAAGAAGAAATCAAAACAGGATTCCACGTACACACTCACAATATTCACACGCTTCTTTCAGAAAAATTTGAATACTCTTACAACGAAGCGAACGCAAAAAAAGCTTACGATGACTGGTACAAAGAGACTGAATCTCTCAGAAAGAACGTACCGACCGTAAAAGTTTACAAACGCCCGGACGGACGAGTCGGAAGCCGCAACGAGATTTGGATTGTCCCTCTCGTAGGCTGCGTCAACAAGATTTCTGAAACACTCGCAAACTGGGCAAACGGAAAATTCTTGGGCGGAGAACCTTCCCCAAAAGAAGACGGCGGACTTGAAGGCGTATTCACATGGACTCACCCTTACGGCTGCTCTCAGATGGGCGGAGACAAAGAGACTACTGCAGTAATTCTCTCAGATCTCGTAAAGCACCCTAACGCCGGCGGAGTTCTCGTTGTTTCTTTAGGATGTGAAGAGAACAATATCCCGTATTTCAAGCAGTTTTTGGGCGAATACGACGAAAACCGCGTAAAATTTATGACGACGCAGGATTTCCAGAACGAACTTGAAGAAGGAAAAAAACTCCTTACAGAACTCGTTGACTACGTTTCAAAATTCAAGCGTGAAGAAGCTCCACTTTCTGAAGTTGTACTTGGAATGAAGTGCGGAGGTTCAGACGGAATGAGCGGAATCACTGCAAACGCATTGATTGGACGAATCTGTGACGCAATGACCGGAATGGGCGGAAAAGTAATGCTTACCGAAGTTCCAGAAATGTTCGGAGCAGAGCAGATGCTTATGAACCGCTGTGTAGACAAAAACCGATTCGACAGCACCGTAAAACTCATCAACGGATTCAAAGACTACTATGCACGACACAATCAAGTTTGTTACGAAAACCCTTCACCGGGAAACAAAGCCGGAGGAATCACAACGCTCGAAGACAAATCTTTAGGATGCGTTCAGAAAGGAGGAAAAGCACCTGTAACAGGCGTATTGAAGTACGGTGAACGCCTTACAGAAAAAGGCTTGACGCTTCTTGAAGGTCCGGGAAACGACATTGTTTCCACAACCGACATGACAGCAGCCGGAGCAAATATCATCTTGTTCAGCACAGGTAGAGGAACGCCGCTTGGCGCCCCTGTACCAACAGTAAAAATCGCAACGAACCATCCGCTCGCCGAGAAAAAATCTGGCTGGATAGACTTTGATGCAGCCCGACTTCTTGACGAACCAAGCGACAGCGTTCGTGACGCGCTCCTAAAACAAATCTGCGACATTGTTTCTGGCCGTTTGCAGACCAAAAACGAACAAAATGGATACCGCGAAATCGCAATTTTCAAAGACGGCGTAACGCTGTAAAACATTCATAAACTTTCTAAAAGACTTCCTGAATCCATACGGAGTAGGGGAGTCTTTTTTATTTTCAATTTTATTTACCAATAATAAACTACCATTAGTTAGCTACAAAAAAAACTAACGTTTGTATGTTTCAAAATCTTTCTTATCCTATTCACGGTAAAATTCGAAAAATTAATGCCATTAACACTGTATCATTCTGAGATTAACTCAGAATCTCAAACTATAATGAAGAAGCTAGATTCCGAATCGGGTTTGGGATGACATTTTTTGACATTTATAAACCAATTAGAATTACAAAAAAAACTATCATTCGTTAATTAATTTGAATTACAAAACTAACGATAGTTATACTATCTACAAAATCATTTCTAAAATAACACAGAAAATCTCATCAAAACTGCTGAATCTGAAAAATTCTTGACATGTACAATCTGTTAAAATAATAATAGAATGAGAGAATCTAATATTTTTTTGGAGTGAACAAAAAATGAAAGCTTTTATGGATGAAAATTTCTTGCTTGAAACACCAACAGCACAGAAATTGTTTGCGGCTTGCAAAGACGAACCGCTTTGGGACTATCATTGTCACCTTATTCCATCACAGATTGCAGAGAACAAAAAATTCAAGAATCTCACAGAAATCTGGCTGGGCGGAGACCACTATAAATGGCGACAAATGCGCACTTACGGTGTTCCAGAGGAATACATCACAGGTGACAAACCTGATTACGAAAAATTTCTCAAGTGGGCAGAAACAATCGAGCACCTTATCGGAAATCCTCTCTATCACTGGACACACCTTGAGCTACAGAGATATTTCGGAATCACAGAGCCACTTACAGTTGAATCTGCTCCTCGTATCTGGGAAAAAGCAAATGCAATGCTCCAAACAGATGAACTTTCTGTAAAAGGAATCTTTGAGAAATTCCACGTATACGCAGTTGGAACTACAGACGATCCAATCGATTCACTTGAGTACCACAAGGCTATTGCAGCCGGAACTGCACCAATCGGAAAAATCAGCACGCAGGTTCGCCCATCATACCGCCCAGACAAAGCTCTCAACATCAATCTTCCAACTTTCAAAGATTACATCGCAAAATTGAGCGAAGTTTCAGGAATCAACATCAAAACATCTGATGATATTATCAAAGCTCTTATAAAACGCCTTGATTTCTTCATCGAAAACGGATGTAAGGCTTCTGACCACGCCCTTGAATATCCGCCATGCAAAGTTGACACAGACGCAAACATCGATGCGGTCGTTGCACGAGCATTGAACGGCGAAGTTATCAGCGAAGCTGAATCAGAGGCTTACAAAACAAAAGTTCTCGTAGCCCTCGGTCGCGCATACGCAGAACGAGGAATCGTTCAGCAGTGGCACATGAACGCTATCCGCGACAACAACAAGGCTATGTTCAAAAAACTTGGTCCAGACACAGGATTCGACGGCTCTCACGACAAACCTCTCGCAGAAAATCTCGCAGGACTCCTTTCGCTTATCGAAGCAGCTGGCGGCACACCTAAAACAATTCTCTATACGCTCAATCCAAAAGATTACTACTCAATCGGAACAATCATGGGTTGTTTCCAGGGAAGCGGAATAAAAGGAAAAATCCAGCTCGGTTCTGGATGGTGGTTCTGCGACCACAGAGACGGTATGGAGCAGCAGCTTAAGGTTCTCGGAAACCTCGGTATGATTTCTACATTCGTCGGAATGCTCACTGACTCTCGCTCATTCCTTTCTTACTCTCGCCACGAATATTTCAGAAGAATTCTCTGTAATTTAATCGGTGGCTGGGTTGAAAACGGCGAATACCCGAACGATGAAAAAATGCTTACAAAAATCGTAAAAGACATCGCCTTCGGAAACATAAAAGCATATCTCGGTGACTAAAACCGAATAAAAAAAGAGCCATGAAAAGTTAAAAAGCTTTCCATGGCTCTTTTCGTTTTATAAACTCTTCAACAAAAATCGGCAATCAAACCTTATTTTTAAACTTCAAACTTATCAATCTGATTTCCAATTGCTTCAATTGAACTTTCCATCTGATTAGAGAGCGTAGAAAGCGTTGCCCCGGTCTCATTGATTTTCATCGCGCCAATCGACATTTCATCCATGCCGCTCTTCATGCTGAACGTTGCATTCTGCAAACTCTGGATTTCCTGCAAAATAGCCTTGTTTCCTTCGTTCATCTCGGCAGAAGCGCTTTTTACCACAGCAGAATTATCGTTTACCGTATGCAAAGCATCTACAATCTGCTGAGAACCAATCGTCTGCTCTTCCATAGCGGCCTTAATCTGCCTAACAAGCATATCAGTAGTTCTAATTCCGTCCGTAACGTCGTTAAATGCATCTCTTGACTCTCCAGAAGCCGAAACAATCGCGTTAATAGAATTCTGAATCTTATTAAGCTGCTCTCCAATCGTCTTAGACTGCTCGCCCGAAGTTTCAGAAAGTTTTCTGATTTCATCAGCAACAACAGAGAATCCTTTTCCGGCCTCGCCGGCATGAGCCGCCTCAATCGCGGCGTTCATGGCCAAAAGATTCGTCTGCTCCGCAATTGCAGAAATCGCCGTGTTCGCTTCCTTCAATCCTTCTGACTCTTGCTGAATCTGTGCAATTCGCTCCGTAACATCATCCTGCTTTTTTGCACCGCTAACAGCTTGCTCTGCAAGATTTTCAAATGACTCAGCCATCTTTTCTACAGACGTATTTACAGATGTGATATTTCCAATCATCTCTTCAACTGCAGAAGAAGCTTGCGAAACACTGCCAACCTGTTCACTAATAAGCCGGTTAAGAGACTCAATGTTCGAAGCAATCTCATTTACAGCTCCGGCCGTAGACTGAACGCTATCCGACTGAGCGTTAATATTTCGTCCCATATTCTGAATATTAGAAATGATTTCAGTAATCGAAGCGGCTGTATCTTCTGTTGAATTTCGCAAGTCTGTACCAGAATTTACAAGCGTCTCTTTTGTATCTTTTACGGATTTTATGATTTCCTGCAATTTTTCGACAAAGCGATTGAATCCACGGACAACACGACCAATTTCATTGTTTGCTTTTTCAGCGTCGCCTGTAATCCTTTGTGTCAAATCTGCCTGACCACTTGCAATCGCCTCAATAGCTCCCTGAACTTGCTTTAACGGTTTTAGAGAACGATAGGTCGAAACACCGATTCCTAAAACGAGCACAAATCCTAAAATCAAACCTGCGCCAATCAAAACGCCAGCAATCTGCTTGGCAGTCGCATAAACCTGGGAATCATCAATTATGAATGCAAAGCCCCAGTCCGCATTCTCTACAGGCTGATAAGCCACGAATTTTTTTCCGTATTTTCCGGCGTTAATCCATGCAGTTCCTGTCTCACGACTTTTTAAAGCTGCAACAACGCCTTCCATGGCAGTTTCCATAACAGAAGTCTTTTCTTCACCAGCATCTTTATCTGGATTAGAAGAAGCAATAATTCCACCTTGTGAGTTAAAAAGTACAGCGTAGCCAGTCTGTCCAATACGAATAGAGCTTACAAATTCTGTAAGTTTATCAACACCGACGACAGCACTATAACAGCCAACGGTTCTGCCATCAACTTTAGCTGCCTTCGTAACGTGAATAATCGTCGCACCTGTAGATTTTGAAATTACAGGGTCATCTATATCAATATCATTTCCACGTTTTACAACGTTAAGAAAATAATCTCGGTCAATGACGTTCGTAATCTTGTTTTGGTCGTTATAAAAATCACCTTTTTCATCGATGTAACCAATTCGATCAAAATCAGGTGTTCGAGAAGACGCATGGGCAATAAGCCATTGCTGAATCTGCTCAGGATCGGCAGTCTGAGTAATATCAGCTTCAGTATACATGCGCATTTGCTTTATATACTCGCTCAAACGGATGGAAACTACGTTTGTATATGCTTCCGTAATTTTTTTACAGTCCTCTTCGTAAGAATGAGCAATGGCTTTACGTGTAAAATGTGTTACTAGAGAAACTTGAAGTGTATTGAATACAACGATAATTAATAAAATAATTCCAATAATAACAGCAACAAGTTTTCCTTGTCTTTTTTTCGATAAAGCGTTCATAGGCAATTTTGCAATCCCATAAAAGTTTGAAAAAATATTACTCTCCTACATCAAAATCGACATAAAAAAGAAAATCTATTATCTCAATATTAAGGGATAGTCTCTAAAATTACAAATTATTCTTTTTTAAATAATCAGAAACAGTCTTTTCAAGTTTGCTCCCACCGTCATTGGTGATTGAAAGTCCATTTTTTACATTTGCCTTCGGTTCAAGTTTTTTTATGCTGCCTACGCTACGTACAAGTCCGCTTCCGCCATTCGAGCAAATCGGAAGAACGGTTTTTCCAGACAAATCAATCTTGTCCAAGAGCGTGTAAAAATGCATTGGAATATCTCCCCACCAAAGAGGATAGGCAAGAATCACAATGTCATAATCATTAATGTTCGGCAGAGGTTCTTTAATTTTTGGGCGAGCATTAGATTTTTGAGCCTGCTGAGCCATATTGAGGCAGTCATTATAATTAGACGGAGCAGGTTCTTCCAAAGTCAGTTCAAAAAGGTCTGCATTCGTTTTTTGCTGAATTAAATTTGCAATCTTCTTTGTATTCCCGCTCCATGAATAATAAATTATTATCGTTTTTTCAGATGCCTGAGCAACAGCACTTCCAATCATCAAAAATGCAACTATCGCCGCCATAAAAATTGATTTTACTTTCATAAATAAATCCTTGAATAAAGATTCTAAAACTCAATTTTCCAGTAACATAACGCCACTTTTTAGATTTGCCCCTCTCCAAAAAAATAAGACTGTCCTGCAAGCCCCTTCGGAACTCATAGACAGTCTTATCCTAAAAACTATTTTGCGCTTACAACCTGAACGTCGAATGCAAGATATGCACCACCAGGAATGCCAGCCTGCGGAATACCGCGTGAACCGTAAGCCAATTCCGGCGGAATTACCATCTTTCGTGTCTCACCGACTTTCATGTCCTGAACCATAATGTCAAATCCAGGAATCATCTCGCCACCATTAGTCTTGAAAGAAAGTCCTTCATGTCCGCGAGGATCCATTCCCTGCGAAGCATCAAAAATCATTCCGCTCTGCAAGTAACCCTTATATTCAACAAAAACAGTCTTTCCCTTGCCGATTTTGTCTCCAGAACCTTCTTTAAGAACTTTAAAGTAGATTCCGTTAGCATTTTTCTCACAGCCCTCAGTGAACTCTGCAAGCTGTCTTTTTTTAGCTTCTTCGTTAGCCTTTTTAGCTTCGTCGCTAAGTCTGTTAAAATCAGCCTGAGCCGCTGTGAATTTCTCAGCATCCGCACCCTGTCGCACAATCGTAACTTTTACGATTTCGTCGCCCTGCTCAACTGCGTTTACGACTTTCTGGCTTTCTTCATCAACGACCTCACCAAAAATAGTGTGTTTTCCGTTGAGCCAGTCAGTTGGAACATGCGTAATGAAGAACTGAGAACCATTCGTCTCAGGTCCAGCATTAGCCATTGCCAAGTAACCAGGTTTGTCAAATTTCAAATCATCACGGAACTCGTCTGTAAATCTGTATCCAGGACCGCCTGCACCTGTTCCCTGAGGGTCTCCACCCTGAATCATAAAATCTGCAATTACACGATGGAATTTAAGACCATCATAAAAAGGTTTTCCTTTGGCAGCATCGAGAGTTCCCTCTGCAAGGCCTACAAAGTTCGTTACAGTCAAAGGCGTTTTTTTATAAAAAAGTTCAAGATAGATCGAACCTTTAGAAGTTTCCATTACCGCAAAAACGCCCTCTTTTCCGTTAAGAACACTCAAATCCATGTTTTTAGCTCCTTGTTTAGTTACAGCCGAAGCAGATGCCGAAGCAACCTCTTTTCCTACAGTTTTGGAAGGATTTTCTGCACTTGAATCAGAAAGAGAATTTTTTTTATTCTCCTTGCAGCTTCCGAGCGCAAGAAAAGCACATCCCAACAACACAGCTGCCAGAATCTTTTTCATAATTACTCCTTACGCCAAAGTCAAAAAATTAAAACTGAAGCGTAAACCATTTATAAATTGCGTCTACACGCGCATTAAATGAACGGTTAAGCCGGCCTTCCAAAAATGGAACATTCGCATACTTAGCCTGAACAACCATATAAACCAAGAAATAATCTCCCTCATCAATTACGTCGAGATTGATTTTTAAATTTCCTTTTTTTACAGCCGTAACAGGCCCATACTTTATCGGCTCAAAATTCGTAAAACAAACCGAAACCTCGTTCGCACGCTGACTATAATCAAGCTGATAGAAACAATCGCCAAACGAGTTGTCCTTCTGCAAACAGTAAAATCTTTTTCCGTCAGCAGACCCCGAAAGATTGTCAGGAATCGCAGTCTTGTCAGAAGGAGATTTTATGAGATTTGATTTGTGATACAAAGTCTCCCATTTTTTATCCCCGTTCGAATAATACTGCATTCCCTTCATCTTCGAAATTGAACGAATTATTTTTGAAACTGAATCCAATGAAGTGTCGCAAGTCGTCTTGTTTGAAGAATTTTTTACAAGAGTGTCTTTGCTCACATAAAAAAGATTCTCGCTCGTAAAAACAGGTTTGTCCGACGAAGACCAAGTTTTTACAGATTTTTTCGAAAGTTCCGTATTCGGTGTAAACGAAAACACAACTTTCTTGTCATCGTTAAAATTCTTCTGGATTTTTCCAGAGGATTTTACACTCTCAAGCAGCCCCTGAGACACAGAGGATTCACCCTGTGCACAAAATGTTGATAAAATGAGGAAAAATATCGAAGTTATGCACAGTTTTTTCACATTCATTAGTAGTTTCCCTTGTAAATTACACGTACCTGTTTGAAAAGTCCGTCGCCCTCACTCTTTGTCTCAATATCAGGAATATCATTGAGAGTAGTGTGAACGAGTCTTCTTTCAAAAGGATTCATCGGCTCAAGCAAAACAGACATTTTCGTTGAGCGAACTTTGTCTGCAGTCGTGTAAGCCAAATGAACAATGTTCTCTTCACGTCGAACTCTGTAGTTTTCAGTGTCAAGAATAACACGAACGTCCTCTCTTCCGAGATGACCAGCATAAACATTGGCAAGAAGCTGCAATGCGTCAAGATTCTTGCCTTTGCGTCCAATAAGGATAGACGAATTTGCTGACGAAAGTCTGATTCCAATTTTTTTGTCCTCGCGGAACATAACGTCAACAGAAACTGTATATCCCATTCTTGTAATAACTTCTTTTACGAAAGTTACAAGTTTTTCTTCAAAATCTCCCTGTGGAGCAGGAGCAACAGCTCCAAAACGTTCAGAATCAGAAGACTCCGCGTCTTCGCCAGCAGGAACGTTAGCTACAGAATCATCTGTATGAACACGGATTTTTACGTATCCGGACTTAAAAAGAGATTTTTTCTGAGTCTCGATAATCTCAACATCAAACTGATCTCTTTCAAGCCCCAAATCCGCAACGGCGTTTTCTATAGCTTCTTTCTCGTTTTTGCCTTCATATTCGTAAGTCATTTATTTACCTCTCTTTACAATTTTTGCGTTTCCGTTTTGAAAATCAGCTTTTTTCATCGAGCTGTTTATAAAAAGCTGGAGAATAAGCTGCATAATATTGCTGACTGTCCAATAAAGAAGAAGTCCAGACGGAGCGCTATAGAAAATAAAGAAGAAGAATATAGGCATACCGTACATCATAAGCTTCATCTGCATACCGGTTTGAGCCGTAGCAGTTCCGCCATTCTGTGTAATCTTACCGTATAACAACTGAGATACAAGATAGATTACAGGCAAAATATGAACTTCATTTCCCAGGAACGGGATTGAGAATCCGAGGGTGCAAACCTTGTCGCTTGTCGAAAGGTCTGGAATCCAGCCAGGAATAAACATAGCCCCGCGGAATTCAAAATAATTATTGAACAAGTGGTACATAGCCCACAAAATTACGAACTGAATAAGCATTGGCAAACAACCAGCCATTGGGTTATAGCCAATCTCTTTGTAGAGTTTTGCAGTTTCCTGCTGCATTTTCTGCGGAGTATCCTTGTATTTTGCCTGAATAGCCTGGATGCGAGGCTGAAGCTCCTGCAATTTTTTTGTTCCCGAAAGACTCTTTTTTGTAAGAGGGAAGAGGGCAAGCTTGAGCAAAATCGTAAGAATGATGATTGCAATACCCCAGTTTCCGGCAGAACTTCCTGAAACAAGTGCGATTACCCAGTTGAGTTTTTCGAGGAAGAATTTAAGAACCACTTCAAGCCAGCTCAAAAGCTGCATTGTAGGAAGCCCTTCGTTGTAGTGAGTGTCTTTTATTCCCCAAGCGTTGTTCTCTGCAGAATTATATTTCTTAAGTTCAGTTTCGTTGCGAGGACCAGCATAAATGTAGTAAGTGTCATTAGTTCCTGCATAAATAGCCTTGCGGGCAAAAACGATTTGTGCATTCGCCTGGCCACCATTTCTGTCTGGCGCGATTGTCTTTACCAATCCAGAAGTCGTAACTTCTTCATTTTTTGGGTCAGAAGAATCGCCCGTTGAATTATAAACAGGATTTATGAAAGTGATGAAGTATTTTCCAGCAACACCAATCCAGTCCCATCTTTTGTCTTTTTTGGGATTCGGTGTGTATTTTTTGTTGTCAGCCTTGTTGTAGGCAATAAATTCACGGTTGTCGTATCGGTCTTTAGGATTGAATGCAGGTCCGATTTCCGGGGAAGTGCGAAGTGAATAAGCCATGTCATTCACGTTGATTCCTTTGAATCCCTCTCCGCCGTCAACAGTCACGTCAAGTTTAAAAAGATACTCGTCATCCTTGAAAGTATATGTTTTAACAAGAGTGAATTTTCCGCTAGTTCCGTCAGCATTCTTAACCTCAAAGTCTCGCGCAAACGAAATAAGATTCTTTTCCTCATGAACCTTAAAAAGATCGTTCAAAATCGGAGCTTCAACTCCACCGATTGCAATCGCAAACGCACGGTTCTGGTCCGAAATGTTCTTTGCCATCTCGATTCCTTTTCCAGTGTCGCGGTCAAAGTGGTCAATAAGCTCATAACCGATAACGTCTCCGCCTCGGTTCGTAAAAGTCACTTTTACTTTGTTGGTAGAAACTGTATAAGTTTCCTCTTTCAATTCAGGAGCACTCTCCAAAGCCCCTTCGTTTTCAGAAACATCCTCTATTGCCACAACATTAGAAACAAGTGCAGGAGTTTCCTGTTTTACGGTCTCAGTTTTATTAGCCTCGGTTGCTGCCGTTTTTGACGCTCCGCCTTTTGGCTGCGGATAAAAAATCGTCTGAATGGCAAAAAACGCGACCAAAACGACAGTAGAAAGAGCAATCGCCCAAACTGTATTTTTTTCCATTTTTTACTCCATAAGGATTTTTTTTGATTTTAAGGAACTGGGTCGTAACCGCCCTTGCAATAAGGATTACACCGAAGAATTCTTTTTGAGGTCAGAAGAGAGGCCTTAAACGGACCATACTTTTTAAAAGCCTCCAATGAATAGTGGGAGCATGAAGGATAAAACCTACAACACTGTCCGAACATTGGAGAGAAAAAAATCTGATAAAGACGGATTAAGAAACAACAGAATTTAGAAACAAATCTTCCAATGATTTTTGGAATCCTGAAAATGCAATTACTAATCATTTTGCAATCAAGAGTATTATTCAAAATATTCGTCCTTAAACAGACCTGCTTTTTTTATTAATGTATGAAATTGAACACACCGCGTGCTGAACGAGTCTTTCTCGGAAGAAGGATACACAAGGAAAAGCATATCGTATCCGGTGTTCAGGTGTGCTTTTAAATTACGATAGGTCTCACGGCTGAACCGCTTTGCACGGTTACGTTGAACTGCGTTACCATAACCACGGGGAAGGGGGAAGCCAATACGATTGAATTCCCGATTGTTCGGCAGAAAAAATAATTTTGCGCCGGCAATACTGACCTTTTTCCCGTTTTTAAACAGATTCTTAAAATCAGAAGGACTTTTTATGTGTTCTTCACGTGTAAAAAGCTTAGATTGTGTTAAATCTGTTTTCATTTTGTAAGTAATTAGTACTTTTTCTTCTCGTCGCAAACAGAGAGCTTCTTGCGACCCTTAGCACGTCGACGAGCAAGTACCATACGTCCACCACGAGTTGCCATGCGTGCGCGGAAACCAAATTTTCTATTTCTCTTAACTTTGCTTGGTTGATATGTTCTTAACATAATGAACAAATCTCCTTATCTATAAAATATTATTCAAACTTAATTTGAAGTTTTTGAGCAGGGTAGTGAAGTTGACTATACCAAATTTATTTATTTTTCGTCAACATATCATCCTTGAATCTGGCGAACAAATTTTTAAGATTTTCAGGCAATTCGCCTTTTGAATCTGATTCTTGTTCGGAATTTCCGAGCTTTTGCCGATTTTTTTCAAATTCTTCAAGAAAACGGTCTTCCTCATCAAATTTCATTTCGAGTTTTTTTCGCTCATTCTCCTGAACCACGCTCTCATCAACTTTCGTAAGGGAAGCGGAAGTTCCACGAAGCCTGAATGCCAAAGACCTTACATCAATCTCAGGAATATATTTTTTTAGACCTTTCAAGATGTAATTCTGCGACGTATGCAAAAGTTGTGTCCAGCCGGGATGGTCCGTCTCTATCAGCAAGATTCCGTTCTTAAAATCAACGACTTTTGAATGAGCGGCAAGTTTTTTTCCGTTGCCGTAAATCGACTCAACCACGATTCGCCAGTATTTTAAGATTTTGTTTCCGTTTTCAATCTGATTTGCCTCAAGATTCGTAAAAAATTTTGAAACAACATCTGCTGCCGAAAATTCATTCTCAACGCTTTTAGTCTCGCTGCTCATTCCATTCACCTTTTTCAATTTTGTAAACGCGTGTCGTCTTTCTTTTATACCGCTCAAAAGGCTCCCCAGGAAGGAAAGTGCAAAAAAGCTGGTCATATTCAGGAAGCATAGCCGTAACGCTCTGCCGTTTGTCCGGATCAAGTTCCAAAAGAACGTCGTCCATCAAAAGAACTGGCTTTTTCCCAGTCGTCTGCGTATAAAAAATCGACTGAGCAACTCTCAAAAGAATCGCAAGGAGCCTTCGCTGACCGGTGGAAGCTGTCGGAACAAAATTCGTTCCGTTGCGCATAAACCTAATTCGGTCGCGGTGAGGTCCGCTCATTGTCGTCTGCATCACTTTATCCATTTCGCGCTTGTTAAAAAGAATTTGCATAGCTTCGTTCTGGCTAGGAAGTGGAAGTTCGGTTCCCTTCCAGGAAGGCTCGTATTTTATCGAAACTCCATCTATTCCTGTAATGTCTTCGTAGAGTTTTCCAAAAATCTGGTTGAACTGAAAAATTGCATCTCCGCGTTTTTTCTGAATAAAAACCCCATTTTCGGCAAGCTGCATATCAAAGGCATCGAGCATATCAAATTTCATTTCTTTGAGAGTAAGATTCCGAGTTTTGAGGATTTTTTTATATCTACGGCTCACGTCAATATAAAGCACGTCATACATCGAAAGGCACTGGTCAATAAAAAAACGCTTGCGTTCAGGTTCGCCAATCGCAAATTCAAGATCGTCATGGCAAAAAAGAACACATGGCATCGTGTTAATCAGTTCCTTACGGTCTTTTACGGTCTTTCCGTTTTTCTCGATTTTTTTCTTAGTTCCGTCATAGCTAACGAAAAGCGTACTCGTAGAGCCGTTTTCCTCTCGATACATTGTCTTTAGCCCAAAACCAGATTTCCCTTCTTTTACAAGTTCCGAATCTGCGTGAGTCCTGAACGACGAACCATAAGCTGAATAATAAACGGATTCAAGAAGATTGCTTTTTCCCTGCCCATTTTCGCCCACAAAATAGACCTCCTTTGCAAGAAGGTCTATCGAGGCATTTTTGAGGTTTCTAAAATTTACGTAAGAAATATTTAATACTGGCATTATTCCATTTGCATTGGCATTATGATGTGGAAATAATCTTCTGCCGGCTCAGGTCTCAAAGTGACTGCGCGAAGCGCCTCACTGAACTCGAACGCGATTCTCTCGGCAGACATAACTTTGAGAGGATCTTCAATGTGTTTGTAGTTCATCGCAATCGTAATTTCGTCACCTGCGTACTCGCATGGAATTTCCTCGTTCGCATCTCCTAGCTCAGATTCCTGAGAAAAAATTTTCAAAACGCCAGGTTTCAAATTCAAGAAAATTCTTCCAACTTTTTTGTCGAGCATTATCGAAATTCGTCTGAGAGCAGAAACGAATTCAGCTTTATCAAGTTTGAAATTGTTAGGCTGATTTTCTGGAATTACACGCTGATAATTAGGGAACTGACCGTCAATCAGCACTGCGTTAAGTTCATAATTTGAGAATCTAAAGAAAATCGTTTTGTCTACAATCGCAACAGAAATCATGCCTTCATCCGGAGCGTGCTTTGCAACGATGTTAAGAACCTTCGGATAAACAATTGCCGGAGGAAAATCATTTACGCCATCAAGAATCGGTTTTGCAGCATAGGCGAGTCGTCTTCCGTCTGTTGCAACGAGAACAAGATTGTTTTCTTTCTTTTCAATGTGAACGCCGTTCATAAAGAATCTCGTTTCGTCAGTACTTACAGCAAAAGATGTCTGTTCGATTATGTTCTTAAAATCTTTCGAAGGAATTTCAAAGAAAGCTACATTTTCTGCACTGCTGAATTCCGGGAATTTGTCCTGAGACATACATTTGAGCTGGAATTTTATTTTTTTTACCGAATGCTTGATTATTGCGATTACCTGATTATCTTTTTCCTGCATTGCAAATTCGATTTCGCCTTCTGGCAGAGAAGCAAGGATTCCCATCAATTTGTCGCAATAAACAGTAGTTGAGCCAGGTTCCTGAACGTCAACCGGAATTTTTGTCTGAAAATTTACTTTCATATCCGTTGCTTTGATTGTAAGTGAATTGTCCTCAGCAATCAAAAGTACGTTAGAAAGAATCGTAAGAATATTTTTTGATGAAATAATTTCTTGAGCGATTGCAATTTCATTAATCATTGAATTTCTGTCAAAAGTAAATTTCATTTTATATTTCTCCTGAAAATCATACAGTTTTCAACAAGCGTTATGAATTTCTAAATTTTAAAATTTAATAATAGTAATAATAGGGGGCTGTGGAAAAGTTGAAAATCTATTTAAATCTAAATTCTGCATAGATTTATGATGTTGATAATTCAATGCTTTGAATTCACAGTTTTTCAACTTTTCAACTTTCAGAAAAGTTTTCCACAAAAATTTAACTCGATTTTAGCATAAAATAAACATCTAGTCTTTATTTTTTGTACTCTCGTATGCTTCTTTCAAGTGATTTTATAATGCCCTCAAGAGCTGGATTTATGTTGATTTCTTCCCTGATTTTTTCAATCGAATGAATTACGGTTGAATGGTCTTTTCCTCCAAATTCTTCGCCAATGTCTGCAAGAGAATATTCAGTCATGTCTTTTATGATGTACATTGCAATCTGACGTGGTTTTGAAATTGCCTTTTTTCGTCTGGTACTTTTCAAATCTGAAATTGAAAGGCTGTAATGGTCTGCAACTACTTTCTGAACGGTATCAATCGTTATTGCGCCGACAATAGGCTCGTCTATAATGTTTCGTAAAACTTCTTCCGCCAGTTTTATTGTGATTTTTGTGCCCATCAATTCGCTCATATTGAATAAATTCAATGCACATGACTCCAAATCACGAACGTTCGTTTGTATTCGTTTGGCAATAATATCAATAACTTCTTCAGGAAATTCCTGACCGTGATTTTCCGTAAGGACTGCAAGTTTCTTTTCAAGAATAGCTTTGCGGGTTTCGTAATCAGGAATCGTAATGTCAATGTTCAATCCCTGAGTGAATCGAGAACTGAGCCTTTTTGTGATTCCCTGAACTTCGGTAAGAGGGCGGTCGCAGGTAAAAATTAGTTGTCCGTTCTTTCCATGAATCTCGTTGAACATATAGAAGATTTCTTCCTGAAGCTTTTCGCTTCGTTCAAGGAACTGAATGTCGTCAAGAAGAAGCACGTCAAGATTTCGGTATTTTTTTTGGAATTTGTCGTTCGTCTTTTCTCGGAGCGCAAGCGTAAATTCATTCATCAAAGATTCTGTGCTGATGTAGCTGATTTTTAGATTTTGATTCTGGGAGAAAATATAGTTTCCCACGGCTTGCATAAGGTGGGTTTTTCCGAGTCCTGGGCCTCCGTACAAGAGAATCGGGCTGTATTTTTTGTTGCCAGGATTTTTTGCGGCGGCAAGACAAGCTTCGTAAGCATAGTTGCTGTTATCTCCTGGAACGAAATTTTCAAAAGTGTATTCTTCTTTTAAAAGCGGATGCTGAGTTTTTGAAGTGGATTTTGCAGTATCTTTTGCATCTTGTTTTTTGCCTGACGAGAAAATTGATTTTGCTTTTGATTCCGTGTTTTGCTTTTCAAAATCTGGTGAGGCCTGTTGTTTTTCCATCTCGCTTTTTATGAGTTGGTCAAAGCCTTTCATAATCGTTTGCCGATCTTTTAGCTTTGGAGTCGAGTTTTGATTATTTTCTTCTATATATATATCATTACTTTTTAAACTATCATTAGTTAGTTTTTTAGGCTTGAGAGTTTTTGCCGTTTCTGTAGCATTTGAATCTTCTGAAACTTTTTTTTCGGCTGATTCAAAGATGTCGAATTTTTCAGTTGGGGCAGGTGTAGGTTCTTCCGTTAATTTGGGTTCAGTTTTTTGGATTCTTGATGTGGTTATATGATTTATGGTCAACTCTTGGCCTGTGAAATCAGAGAGACATTTTTTTATTCGTTCTATCGTTCCTTTTTGAATCATTTTGTCCCAAAGAAGCTCTGATGGCACGGACAGCGTAATAGAGTCGATTGTTTCTTCTACGTATTTTACGTTAAACCAAAGTTTGAATTCGTTTTCTTTACCAGAGGAAATGTATTCCTCGTGAATCATATTCAGTGATTCTTCAAAAAAATCCTTATAAAATTGCTCAGACATGCCGATATTTTATCCTAACTTTACTTTTTTGTTCAATCCAACTATAATTTTATCTACGTCTTAAAATCTTTTTATCTAAATTTTTCAGAAAAAAAACGGCGTAAAATCAATTTCAAAAGGAATTCAAAAATGGCTTATGTAGCAAGTAATATTCAGGTTTTGAAAGAACTTGAACCTGTTCGTAAAAGACCTGGTATGTATATCGGATCTACAGGTCCTCAGGGACTTCATCATCTTGTTTATGAAGTTGTGGATAACAGTATTGACGAAGCCATGGCAGGATTCTGCGATACGATTACAGTTGCGCTTGAGCGTGATGATATTGTGCGTGTCGAGGACAACGGACGGGGTATTCCTGTTGATATGCATCCGACCGAGCATGTTTCTGCATTGGAGCTTGTTCTTACAAGACTTCATGCCGGCGGAAAATTCGACAAGGGGTCATACAAAGTTTCTGGTGGTTTACACGGTGTCGGTGTTTCCTGCGTAAATGCCCTTTCAACGTGGCTTGAGGCTACTGTAAGCCGCGACGGTCATATTTACCGCCAGAGATACGAAATTGGTATTCCTAAGAGCAAAGTCGAAGTTATTGGCGACACAGACAAGCATGGAACTACAATCCGCTGGAAGGCCGACGCTGATATTTTTAAAGAGACCACGACTTACGATTATGATGTTCTGAACAATCGTCTTCGGGAGCTTGCGTTCCTTAACAGCGGAATTACGATTATCTTCCGTGATGAGCGTCTTGAGACTCCAAAAGAAGAAATCCTTCGTTATGAAGGCGGTCTCGTCCACTATGTAAAAGAAATCAACGCACATACAAAAAGTAAATTCTACTATCCTGACGAGCCGATTTTTATTACTGGCGAAAAGGACGGAGTTATTACTGAACTTGCCTTCCAATATAACGATGGATATTCAGAGAATATCAAAACCTTTGTAAACGACATTAACACTCGCGACGGTGGAACTCACCTTGATGGATTCAAGTCGGCTTTGCTTTATGTTTTGAATAAGTCTTTTGAAGCAAATGAAAAGCTGAAGAAAAAAATTGATAAAGATGAGCGACTCACAGGCGATGATGTTCGTTCTGGAATTGTGGCAGTTTTGTCGATGAAGGTTCCGGAACCGGAATTCGTTGGTCAGACAAAAGACCGATTGGGAAATACGGAAGTTCGTTCTATTGTTGATGCTCTTGTAAAAGAAAAACTTACTATATTCTTTGAGCTGAATCCTCAGATTCTCGAAAAAGTTCTTGAGAAAGCTGTTGCCGAGGCAAGTGCACGAATTGCCGCACGAAAGGCAAAGGATGCCAGCCGAAAAAAGACTCTTGCTGATTCGTTTGGAAAACCGGAAAAACTTTCTGACTGTTCTTTAAAAGATCCGGAGATTTGCGAAGTTTACATCGTAGAGGGTGATTCTGCGGGTGGTTCTGCAAAGAAAGGGCGAGACTCAAAGACTCAGGCGATTTTGCCTCTTTGGGGAAAAATGCTCAACGTTGAGAAAGTTGCAGCTGACAAGGTTGTGAACAACGACAAGCTTGAGCCTGTAATCGCGACTCTTGGTGCAGGTTTTGGAAAAGACTTTAATATCGAAAAAATCCGCTATCATAAAATCATCATAATGGCCGATGCCGATGTTGATGGCTCTCATATCCGAACGCTTTTGCTCACGTTCTTCTTTAGGTATATGCCGGAGATTATTGAGCGCGGTTACGTTTATTTGGCTATGCCTCCGCTCTTTAAGATTCAGCTCGGAAAACAGAAGCCGATTTACGTTTATACCGACGAGGAAAAGGCCGAAGTTCTTGCATCTCTTGGTGAGAATGCCGAAAAGGCTAATGTTCAGCGGTACAAAGGTCTTGGTGAAATGTCGGGCGACCAGCTTTGGGAAACCACGATGGATCCTGCAAACCGCAAGATGAAGGTCGTTACGATTCCTGATGCGGAAGCCGCTGACGCAATCTTTAAGGTCTGCATGGGCGAGGAAGTTGAGCCAAGACGTAAGTTCATTGAGGAAAACGCAACCTACGCAAATCTTGATGTTTAATTGGCGGCTCTAAAAAAAATCGAATTGTAAATTATTGACGGGTAAAAATAGATGGAAGAAATCAAAACAGAAGAGGGCGGAACCGTAATTCCGATTCCAATCGAAAAAGAAGTTAAACAGGCTTACATTGATTATTCAATGTCTGTAATTGTTCAACGAGCTTTGCCGGACGTTCGCGACGGGTTGAAGCCGGTTCATCGCCGAATTCTTTATGCGATGGACGAGTTGAACCTCCGAAGTTCAGGTGCGACTCGAAAATGTGCAAAAATCGTTGGTGACGTGCTCGGAAAATATCATCCTCATGGTGATGCTTCTGTTTATGACGCTCTTGTTCGTCTTGGTCAGGATTTTGCCCAGCGTTACACTGTAATAACTCCTCAAGGAAACTTTGGTACTCAGGCTGGTGACCCTGCTGCTGCATACCGATACACCGAGGCGAAGATGGCAAAAATCGCCGAGGAAATGGTTGCTGATATCGATAAAGATACTGTCCGCATGGATCCTAACTTTGATGAAACTGTAAAGGAGCCGGCTGTTCTTCCTGGAAAATTTCCGTTCCTTTTGTGTAACGGTACAACAGGTATTGCCGTTGGTATGGCGACAAATATGCCTTCTCACAATCTTCGCGAAGTTGCTGCTGCAATCGGAGCGTATATTGATAATCCAGAGATTTCTGTTGATGAACTTATGCATTACATCAAAGGACCTGATTTTCCTACAGGCGGAGTAATTTACGGTACATCTGGATTCAAGAAGGCTTACCGAACGGGGCGTGGAAAAGTTACAATCCGTTCTAAGTTCATTATTGAAACTGACAAGCACGGTAAGGAATCAATTGTATTTACGGAAGTTCCTTACGGCGTAAATACATCTAATATCATAAAGAAAATTACTGATCTTGCCCGCGACAAAGTTATTGAGGGAATTGCCGGAGCTAATGACGAAACTTCCGACCGCGTTGGTATGCGACTTGTCGTTGACTTAAAGAAAAATGCCGTTACAAAAATCGTATTGAATCAGCTTTTTGCAAAAACTGAGTTGCAGTCGAATTTCGGTATAATTAACTTGGCACTTGTTCCTGACCATGCTCATGGTGATGCGCTTAGGCCTCAGGTGCTTACGTTAAAGCAGCTCATTCAGCACTTCGTTGACCATCGCGACATCGTGGTTACGCGAAGGACACAGTATGAATTGAAGCAGGCTCTTGCGCGTGCTCATATTCTTGAAGCCCTTATCGTTGCAGTTGACGCAATTGATGAAGTTATAAAAATCATCCGGGGAAGCCGTGACGTTCAGGATGCCAAGAATAATTTGGCAAAACGTTTTGAATTTGATGATGTTCAGACTCAGGCTATTGTTGATATGCCGCTCAAGCGACTTACTCACCTGCAGATTGATGAACTCAAAAAAGAAATGGCCGAATTGAAGGCTTTGATTGCCCACTTGGAAGACTTGCTTGCCCATCACGAGAAAATTCTTGCAATTGTAAAGGACGAGACTAACGAGCTTGCCGCAAAATATGGCGATGACAGAAAAACTCAGATTGTCGCTGACGAAGTTGAGCAGATTAATATGGAAGATATGATTAAGGAAGAGGAAGTCGTTGTTCTGATTTCTAAACTTGGTTATATCAAGCGCGTTCCGCTCACGCAGTATAAACAGCAGGCTAGGGGAGGCAAAGGAAGTCTTAGTGCGAACCTTATTGCCGAAGATTATGTTTCTCAGATTTTTATCGCAACTACCCATGCTTACATTACGTTCATCTCGAACGAAGGAAAGGCTTATTGGATTAAGGTTCATGAGATTCCTGAAGCTAGCCGTGTGAGCCGTGGTTCGCATATTAAATCGTTGTTGCAGGTTTCTGCAAACGAAGAGATTACTACAATCGTTACGATGAAAGATTTCAGGGATTCTCAGTATTTGTTTATGGCGACAGCGAACGGTGTCGTAAAAAAGAGTCCTATTTCAGAATTTGCGAATGCACGAAACCGTGGCATTATTGCAATCCGACTTAAGGATGGCGATAGACTTGTTGCTACGATTTTGTCTAGCGGTAGTGATGATATTATGCTAGTCACGCGTAAAGGTAAGGCACTCAGAATGAATGAAGATGAGGTTCGTTCAATGGGACGGGCATCTTCTGGCGTTACTGGAATCAAGTTGATGGAAGGTGATGAGCTTGCTGCTGCTATTTGTGTTCAAGAAAACACAGATGCGCTCATCATAACAGAACGTGGTCTTGGTAAACGCGTTGATTTTGATGAGTTTGCTGCTCATGGGCGAGGAACTGGCGGTCAGCGTATTTTTGGAAATACAGATGCAAAGGGCGAAGTAATTGGCGCTCTTGCCATTGCAGAGACTGATGAAGTTATTTGTATGACTGGACAAGGAAAAACCGTGCGTGTTAAGGCTTCTTCTATTTCTAAACAGGGGCGTGATGCCAGCGGAACAAGGGTTATAAATATTGATGATCCTGATTATGTAGTTGGATTCGACAGAGTTGTTCAGGATTCTGATGATATGGAAAACTCTGTAGAATAGAGCCGTGGTTCCAGTTTATTTGCAAGTTGCTTGGGGGAGGTGCTGCAAATAAAAGATTTATAAATATTTATCAGGCACAGGTCAGAAAGAAATTTTCTGACCTTTTTTTATTTTTCTTGCATTTCTTTGTGTTTTGTTTCAAAGTCGTTTTTTTTGATAACTTCCGTTCATTTGTTTTATAATTCTAGAGCAAAAAGTTTTCACGTGAAACATTTTATGTTGGCATGTTTTGAACTGTTATGCCTTGCCGGATTGTAATACTCAGTTGGTTCAGCCGGGGAGTGTGTGTTCTCTTTGCAATTCTGCTTGATTTTTATAACGCCGAATCTGTTTTTATCGTTCTGGCATTAAGAATTTTATCTGTCTGCGAAGCTGGAAAAATCTCTGAATCCAAATGCTGAAATAAATTCAATATGCAAAAGAAAAGTTTTTAATTACTTCCTTTTTCATTGTTGGTGAGTAACTCAAAATATTTTTACTAATATGGTTTCACGTGAAACATGTTTGTATTAAAAGATGCGATGTTGTTATTTTTTTTGTCACAATTTCTTTTCCGTAGAATTCCAAATTAATGGATTGAAAAACAAGCTTTAGATCTGAGAGCGGTTTTTATGCTGCATAATCGGATTAAAATTCAAAAACTTTAGAACGGAGCTTTTATATTTTCACGTGAAACATTTTTTATGTGTTTTGGGTAGAATGTTTTAGTCGTGCTTTTTTAGAGGCAGATTTTATATTAAATTTGTTTAATACCTATCGTAAGGTAGGAGTTATCCACAATTTGTTAGAAAATGTTCGTGTTTTGTGGATAACTAATAAATGATAGTTATGAGTTATCCACAATTTTTTCACAAAATGTGGATAACTATCGATTGTAAGTGTTATTTTAACGAAGCTGGCCCGAATCCTTGGGCAAGAAGTTCGTTCAATTTGTTTACTTTAAAGTTTCCCACATTGTTTGAACATAGAATCGTTAGCTCAGGTGCGAATTCATAAAGAAATTGTCTGCACATTCCGCAAGGCGTGCATGTTTGCTCTGAAGAGCCTGCGATTGCAATCTTCTTGAACTTTATGTGCCCTTCGCTTATTGCTTTTGATGCAGCTGTTCTTTCTCCGCATAATCCGCATGGATAAGATGCGCTTTCGATGTTGCATCCTGTAAAAATAGCTCCGTCTTCACAGAGAAGAGCTGCCCCGACTTTATAATTTGAATATGGGGCGTATGAATTCTTTCGGGCGTCAAGTGCCATTTGCACAAGTTCTTTATCTGTTGGTTCCATTTGTTTGCTCCTTTTTCGATTCAGGCGATTGCGAGTTTTCTGTCAGCAGCAATCAGCAGGCTGGTATATGAGATTTATGGTACTTTTGCCAGCCGTAAACTCGGAGGGCCTGTAAAAATGCGTGAGGTTTTCTTTTATTATAAACGGATTTTTTAAAGTGAGGAAATATTAGAAGTTATTTTTTGCCTTTTCCCGTGAAAAATAAATTTCCTTAAATCAAATCTTTTTTAGAGAACTTATATTAAAATAGAATTATGATTCCAGAAAAATTGTATGAATTGGCAGTTCACTTTTATGAAGTGAAACTTTGGAAAAAACTTTGTGATTCTCAGGTGTTTGCGGTTCAGCTTTCTAGCGGAGAGAACGCTTTTTGCACGGTTCTGGGACGGAACGGTGCGCAGTTTGCGATAGCCATTTATTTGGGAGATAAAGGCTGGCAATCTTTTTTGCGTTTTTCGAGTTTGGAGAATATGGACACGAGTGCCAACGCCCAGGAAAAGCTTTTCTCGAATGAGTGTCTTATGCTTTCGTTTGAGAGCGAGAATTTCTTGAGCGATGAAGAACTTTTGGAAATCAAGGAATTCTGCAAAAAACGGAAGATTTTGTTTTTGGGGGAAAATGATTACCCGAAATTTTTCAAATTTGAAAAAAACAAGAATCCCAATTCCAATTTTACGGACGAGGATTTTGGTATTTTTGAGGAAGTTCTCACAACGATTTTGATGATTGATTCAAATGATGATTTTGAGAATCTTTACATCGAGGAGTTTTTTAAAAATTACACAATAAAAAAATTCATTCGAAACGGGAATTTTATTACTAGCACAAAGCTGAAAGTTGCCGATTCAATTTGCGAGACTTTTTCGGAAGTGCTTTTTTTGAACGAGCCAGTCGCAAAAAAAATTGCTTCGCTTGAAAAATCCGGCTCAGTTTTTTGCGACGTGATGTTTGCTCAAAGTGCTTGTTGGCGGGATGAAAGCCATGGTTCCCAGGTTCCTTATGTAATGATTTCTGTGACGGACGGAGGAAAGCTTTTTGATTTTGCGTATATTTTTGATTTTGAGGAAGAATCTGGCGAATTGCTCCGGAGTTTTGTCTCAAAAGTTACTTTGTCCGAAAAATGTTGCTCTTCGATTCTAGTTAGAAATGTTCGAACGAAACTTATTTTTGCTGATTTTTGCAAGAAAACAGGAATTACATTGAAATTGTGTGATTCTCTGCCGTACATTGACGGTGTTTATAATGAATTGTGCCAGATTGCTGGGGAGAAGCTTTTTGATGTCGAAGATGATTTGAGCGATAAAGTTATAGAAGATTTGAACAGTCGTCTTTGCGACATGACTTTGACAGAGATGCGGGAACTTCCTCCGAATATAATCAAGATTGCAATGTCGTTGATTGGAAAGCACGTTCTTTTAAGCGAAATCGAAATAAAGCTCCGTAACCTAAATAAGAAAAATCTCTAAATTCTCCATAAAATTATGAAAATTTTCTTAAATTTTGAATGACAAATAGAATTTTCTTTTGTAGAATTCCGAGTGGAGGAATTTATTATGAGGGAAAGAGTAAAAAAAGTTTTTGCCCTGATTGCGGCGTTCGTCATGGCATTTGCCATTTTTGGTTGTAAAAAAGAAGAAGTTAATCCTATTAAGGGACATACTTATTCGGCTGTGCTTGCCAACAACAGTGTTTTAAAAGTTCGTTTTGCAGAAAAAGTTATAGACTTGTATCTGGACGATACTCATATTGAAGAGACCGACGTTTATGAGGTGAACTTTGAAAAGAAAATTGTTTCTTTTAGAAAGGGTGACCAAAAAATTTCCCTTATTTATGCGGAAGATGGAAGTCAGATTTCGGGAAATATAGACGGTGAGTCGGTAACATTAAAAAGAAATAACTAACCTGGCCGAATGTCGAGTTTTTTAATCAGCTTAAAATATGCGTTCACTACCAGAAAAGCGCGTTTTGAAACTCGAAATTGAGCCTAACCTGATTTTGCAGGCTTTCTGGTTTTCAGAAAGCCTGCTTTTTTTTGGATTTTAACGATATAAAACAGACAAAAACTAAAAATTGAATTAAAATTAAAAAATGATACAAAAAGTTCACGAATTATCAAAAGTTTTTCAATTGGAAGTTCTTGTTGTTGATGACTCTTCGATGATGCTTTCACTGGCAAAAAGAATCCTTGAATCTAAATATAAAGTCTCTTTGGCACAATCTGGCGAGGAGTGCCTTATTGCCGCAAAATTGCACAGTCCAAAGCTCATCCTGCTGGATGTTACAATGAAGGGAATGGACGGATTCAATGTTCTTCGTCTTTTAAAAAACAACGAATCTACATCGTCGATTCCTGTTATTCTTATGACAAGTGACGAGCATTCCGAAACTGAGATTCGCGGGTTGCATGAAGGCGCCGTGGATTTTATTACAAAACCGTTCAACCCGGAGATTTTGCTTCAGCGGGTTCAGAATACGATTGAGCTTTCGCTTCTGCAAAAAAACTTGCAGTTTGAAGTTGACAAGCAGGCCGAGAAAATTAAAAGTTTTGCCAGCCAGCTTATGCAAGCGTGTTCGAGCCTCGTAGATGCTAAAGACCATTACACGCGAGGTCATTCTGTTAGGGTTGCAAAATATTCGAGGGAGATTGCAAGGCGGCTTGGTCGTTCCTCGCAGAATTTGGAAGATATTTATTCGATGGGGCTTTTGCACGACATTGGAAAACTTATTGTAGAAAAAAGCATTATCCGAAAGAATTCTCGGCTCACTGACGAAGAATATACGAACATTAAAGAGCATACTATTGCCGGTTACAATTTTCTTAAAAGCATTAGTGAATTGCCGGGACTCGCGATTGGGGCAAGATGGCACCATGAGCATTTTGATGGAACTGGATATCCCGACGGCTTAAAAGGTCCGCAGATTCCAGAGGATGCCAGAATCATTGCGATTGCGGACGCTTACGATGCTATGACTTCAAAACGAGCTTACACGCAGATTCGTCCGCAGGCTGAGGTTCGGGCGGAGATTATCCGCTGCCGAGGAACTCATTTTGATCCTGCGGTTACGGATATTCTCGTTCAGATGATTGATGAAGACAAGGACTACAAGATGAACGAGGACGGTTGGAACGAAAGTCTTGTGGAATCCCAGCCGGAATCAAAGTAAAATCTCGTTTTTGTGCATCTTTCCAAGTTCATGGATGGCATTCTGTAAGCTTACATTTTTATGGTTTTGCATGAATGCCTTCAAGTCGATAGAAAATCTGTTCATTGAAAAATGCTGGAAAACGAACACTTTTTCCCAGAGCGGGCTGTTTTCGTAGCATTTTTTTAGAGTGTCTCTGTATTCCGTAAATATTCCCTTGGGTTTCAGCTCCGCATAGCCGACTAACCATAATTCTGGTTGCCAACCAGATTCGTTTGCGTTTTCGCATAAATTCTTGTGGAGTTTTGCTGTCTGTTCCGCCATAAAAATCTGGCTGTCCTCAATAAGTTTTTGAATTTGCTCGCCGCCATTTTTTGAGAGAAACTTCAAGTGATTTGTTTTTGCGGTGTGAACGGGAGTCTTGTTCAAAATAATCACGTTTTTTCTAAAATCAGTTTTTAGCTCCGGATTCTTCGCAAAAAATCCTGTGGCAATTTTCCCGCTTTGTCCAACGAGATATTTGTTATTTTTTAAGAGCTGCTCGTCTTTTCCAGGATTGTCGCCAATAACAATCAAATGAATCTCTGAATTTTCTGTAAGTTCATCGAGTGCAGTGTTGTAAACTACACAAGTTTCAAGCGGATATTCTGGAGTGTCTTTTTTTGAGGCTTCGATTTGCAGCGGGCGAAGAATTGCCGAATACTTGGTGTTCAAAGTTTGGCAGTATTTTTTGAATTCTCTTCTAAAATCATCAAATATTTTGAATTGTTCTTTTGTCATAATTTTATTCCGTAAAATGGATTTTCTGTGTTGCTCTCAAAATTGATTTTTCTAAACTCATCTGCATTTTGGCTCATTATGATTCCGTCTGACATTTCGTGCTTGAACAGGCTTATTTTTTTGAGTGTCGGAAAAAAATCTTTTAAGCGGTGAATTTCGGTGAATCCGACTTTTTTGTAGATTTTGAGTGCATTTTCCCATTCCGCGTTCACAAGAATCACAACTTTTTTGATTTGGCTAAAAGCTCCGCAAATGCTCGCGAGCGAAGAAACGAAGAATTTTTCGCCCAGACCCTGACCGCGATAATCTCGCAAAAGCGCGAACGAAGTTACGTACAAATACATGCCGTTTGTGTTGTGCGTGTGCGCGGGATTATGATTCAGAACGAATTTTCGCTTAAAGATTTCATCGCTATCTTCGAGTGAAGGCATTGAATCCCAGAGTTCGGAACACAAATAACCTGCAGTGAGGGCTTTGCCGTTTTGTTTTACGATTTTTTCGGAAGAATCTGTAAGGATTAAAAAACCTTGCGGAAAAACTTCGAGCCGTTTTTCAAAGGTCTTTTGCTTTTCTTGAATTGAAGGAATAAATGATTGCCGTTCGATTTTCATAATGTCCTGAATATCGAACGGCTGTGCTGGAAATAAATTCATAAGCCGATTATATCATCTTTTTCGGCTCTGCTGAACTTATTTTCTGATTTTTAGAACTTTGCTTTTCGGAGGCGAACTTCTTCAATGTTTTCGCTGAAAAGTTCTCGAAGGTCGTTCAATCCCAGAGCCATGAGCGCCATTCGGTCAATACCCATTCCCCATGCGAGAACAGGGCAGTCAAGGCCTTGAGCTTTTGTAACTTCCGGTCTAAAGATTCCGGCGCCGCCAAGTTCGAACCAGCCCAAAACTGGGTGCTTGATATGAACTTCAACAGATGGCTCCGTGAACGGGAAGTAACCCGGAACATATTTTACCTCGGTTGCGCCTGCAACTTCTTTTGCGAACATTTCAAGCATTCCGAGGAGAGTGCGCAAGTTTACGTCGTCTCCGGCAATGATTCCTTCTGTTTGGTAAAAGTCTGAAAGGTGTGTTGCGTCTACTTTGTCGTAGCGGAAACAGCGTGCAATGCCGAAGTATTTGCCCGGAACTTCTGCCTTGTGGAGCTGATGTGCCGAAAGAACTGTTCCTTGCGAACGAAGAACGAGGCGTCGTGTGAATTCGTGGTCAAAATCGTAGTTCCAGCCACGGCTGCCAGTGTTTCCACCGTCTTTGTGTGCTGCAGCAACGTTTGAAAGCCATGGTTCTTCAATTTCTTTTGCGTGTGTTGGATTCTTGATTCGGTAAACGTCGTGAATGTCGCGAGCTGCGTGGAATTGCGGCATAAAGAGCGCGTCGCCGTTCCAGAATTCTGTCTCTACGAGCGGACCGTCGTATTCCTGGAATCCGAGTGAGCAGAGTTTATCTTTTACATGTTCAAGGAACTGAACATATGGGTTTGTTCGTCCAGGAATGATTCGTGCCGGCGGAATAGTGATGTTGTAACCGCGGAAAGTTCCATTTTTCCACTCACCAGAAGCGAGCATTTTTGGTGTAAGCTCACCGATTTCGTTTCCTGTGATTCCTGCATTCTTCAAGCCTGCCACAACGTCTTTTAATGCAGATGTAAGCTTGTAAAGAACTGTTTCGCGTTCAATGATTTTGAATGGAGAGTCTGCAGCTCCACGTTTTTTTGCGAATGCAGAGATTACTTTCTGTTCGTCTGCCGAAAGCGTTGTGTTGTCGAGCTGACCGTTCTCAGCGGCTGCCGCACGTTCAAAAAGCTCTTTCGCAATTTTGATTCTTGCAGGAAGCTCTGCGCCTGTGTATTCTGCTTTCTTTTCAGCATTCATTTTGAGAACGCCGTCTTTTGAGAGCTGGCCGAATGCCGAACCGACGTCTTTTTGTTCAAGACCTGCACCAGCTGCTATTTCTGGGAGAGTCTTTGCACCGTTTTTCTTTACGAAGTCAATGATTTTTTCGTCTGGAGTTCCGTTTTTTGCGTAGTCCCGACCCAAATCTGTAATTTCAAAATATGTGTGAGGAGTGCGTTTTACGACTTCAATAAGACCTTTTCCGCCTAGCCATGAAAAAGCTTGGTTTGCATGGCCCTCTTTGTAGTCAAGCTCTTTCTGGAGCTTTTCAGAAGTCAGCTCATCCTTGTCCGTGTATTTTAAAAGAACTTTTGTTTCAAGTGGATGAAGATTTTTGATTATATTTTGAATGTCCATCTTTTTGCCCCTATAATGATTCTTCTATTTTATAAAATTTCAGATTTATTTTCTATGCCGTTTACATTTAAAATAAAAAAAACCGGCTTGCTCACTTGTGGCGAGCTTGAGCCGGTTTTATAAATTCCCCCGATTCTAGCGGTTGAATTTTACATGTGATTCATAGATTGCCCAACGAATGTTTTTTTCATCCTTGACATATTTCTTTGAATCTCTTCGCAAATATTTGTATCCGTAATACTGATTCTGAACCTGGAAGTCTTTGAGACATTCAAGAACAGTATTCATTGCTTCACCTTCGTCATAGCTTACAGCCATAACTTTATAGTAGATTCTGACTTCATCTGTAGATGGAGTGTAATCCAAATAAACGCTGGCAGTTTTATTTGTAACGTGCTGATCTTCTGGAACGATAGTTCTTGTTTTTGTGTCTGTTGGAGCTTTTGTTAAATCCTCAGCTTCTTCAGCAACAGCAAAACTCATTACACATAAAAGAGCAGTAAGTACGGCAAATAATTTTTTCATATTTAATTCCTCCTGCAACTAGATAGGTGTTTTGTCTATTTATTCAATAGCACCTATTTAATTGTATTTAATTCTAAAAGTTACATTAAAATTTTATTAGAAATCTTAATGTAGGGTTAATTTTCAGAATGTTTTGTATTCAATAATTCTATCAGTTTCCATGAAAAATTCAAGCGTAACTTTATACCGACCTGAATCAACTCCGATTTGGGGCGGCTGGCTCATAAGCACTTTGCCCGAAATCTCTTTTGGTTTTGTTTTTATGTGCTGGCGTTCATAGTCTCGGACGGCTTGTTTTAAGGCTTCTTTTGCGGCTTCCTGAATTCCTTCGAAGCCATCAGAAAGCTTTGCAAGTCCCACGCCTTTTATTCGAGGGTTCATAATCGCCAGCCAGGATTTATAAAGGTGAATCTGCTGTTCCGTGCGCGGAAATTCTACCCAGACATTGATTCGAGAGTCCTCTTTCCACGGTTTTGTGTACTTGATTTTTGCTATGTCGTCTTTTGAAAGTTCGTGAATCGGAGTGAATTCAAAATATTCCTGAACTCCGCGAGCTTTGTCGTAAGGTGTGTATTCAAAATTCCATCCGTAAACCATGCCTTGAATCATAAACGGCGCGATTTCCTGAATTTTCTTTACGGGCAATGAATAAATATTGTTGCCTGTAGGTTCGTCCACACCCGGAAAAGCGTCTGTGTGCGCCCACAGAAAAAATCTTACGTTCCTTTCTTGTGAGACGTCTTGTGCAAAGCAGAATTCTGAAAAAAGAATCAGAAATATTGAAAAAAAAGTTTTTTTTATCGATACGTGTTTCGCCATATTTTTATCGGGTTCACTCCCATTCGAATCAAAAAGTAAAGATATGCAAATCCAAAACCTGCTAAATGCGTCATGTGCGCGACGTTTGATGACGATATGAACTGACTTCCAAATTCGATTATCGCATAAACGGCAACCAAAATCGGTGCAGGAACAGGAATTATTCCCAAAATAAAAATCCTGGACCGCGGAAAAATTACTGCATACGAAAAAAGTATGGCGTAAATTGCACCGCTTGCTCCTACGAGATTTATCAGGTAAGTCTCAGGAAGTCCAACAGGAATTCCGTTTGAAAATCCTACGTGAATAAGATTCCCTATACTAATATCGTAAAGTCCCACAAAATAATAAACTGCCAGCGAAAAAAGTCCGCATAAAATTCCCGTCACCATATACAGAAGCGCGAATTCTTTTGAGCCCAATGCACGTTCTGTATTTAGGCCGAAAATCAAAAGTCCAAACATGTTAAAAAACAGATGATTAAAATTCGCGTGCATGAACATATAGGTGAGCGGTTGCCAGTACATTTTGTTGTAAACAAAACCGACCACGCTCAGCGAAAGATAATTTTTGTTTATGGGTGAATAGAATTGAAAAAAAAGATAGAACGCAACATTGATTAGTATAATAAAAAGTGTGACGTTGTTGAATGAGTATTTGAATGGTTTCCGAATCGTTTTAAAAATCATAGTTAGTTTCTAGTCATTTTTTTTCTCTTCGTCAATTAGTCCTGGTTCTGCGAATGTTACTTGGTTTCGGCCGTTACGCTTGGAAATATAAAGGGCTTTGTCGGCTTGTTCGACCAATTCTTTTGGAGAAACAGGATTCCGTTCTGCGTCATATTCGCTCACCCCGACCGAAATCGTAACTTGAACGTGCTGGTTCTCGTAACAAAAATCAAATTGCTCGATTTTACTGCGGATTCTTTCGGCTACGGTCATTGCGTCAGTTTTTGAAGTGTCATTCAGCAAGACGGTAAATTCTTCTCCGCCGTAGCGAGCAGCCATGTCTTTGCCGCGGATGCCCGATTCGATTATTTTTGCGACGGTTTGAAGGACGTAATCTCCGCAGGCATGACCGTAAGTGTCGTTGAAACGCTTAAAAAAGTCGATGTCGAACATTATTACTGAGAGATTTTTGGCACCTTCTTTTGCTTGCTCGATTTTATCGGTAAGAATATTGAAGAAATAATATTTTAGTTTTAGATGCGTCATCATGTCTGTTGCGGAGCGTTCCACCAACGTGGCATTTGTTATTGCTATTGCTGCAAGTGATGACAATATAAGAATTTGCTCGATTTCATTCTCTGAATACTCACCGTCATCAGTGAGTGCGATTCGTTCTGCAAAAAAAAGAATTCCCGTAAGATGCGATTTGTGCACCAGCGGGACGATAAGACTTGGTTTTAGCGAGGCCAGAATTTTTAAATCCGAGCAATTCGGAAGAGCTTTTTCGAGTTGTTCCAGCGTAAAAACCGAATTTCGCTTGGAAAGGGCTTTTACGAGCGGGCTAGAAGCCGAAATCTTGTAGGAAATATTTGGGTCAATGTCGATTCCGTAATAATTTGAGTCCAGTTCAAAAAGGTCAGAATCAAGGGCATCAAGAACGAAGATTCCTGCGCCCAATACTCTGAACTGCCCCATGCAAGTGTAAAGAATAGATTCGATTAGCTTTGAAAATTCAAGTGTTGAGCAAAGTGAACGAGAGATTTCGATTAACTGTTGTAAATCATAAATCTTCTTTTCGTATAAAGCTAGAATTATATTCTCGTTGCTTTTTGTATGAGAATCTAAACTGACGGAAGTTGAATTTTCGTTAGTCATGGTTTTTCTCTATATCGCCGATGATTGCGTAGTTCTTCATTATTTTAAGGAATGTCTTCCATTGCTCGTATTGCTGTTCAAGTATTCCTGAGCCGTCTCTGTTTCTTGTTGATGACATGAGCACTTTTATGTTTGAAATCATTTCGGATTTTGACTTTTTAGCGTCAACAATAAGCTCTCCGACCTGAACGTACAAATCATAAAAATTTTTGCTCTCAGACTGAACCAGACTGTGGGCTTTGCCGTTGATTGTGTCAACTTGAGTTCCGAGAAGCTTAAGGAAGTCCGTGTTTTTGCGGCTGTCTTCAACCAGTCCGACAATATTTGCAATGTCGTTTTCACCGTTTCTTTCGAATGATTTTTCAAATTCTGCAAGACGATGTGGAATTTCGCAGCAAGTATAGACCGACTGAGAGAATTCTGATTTGTATGACGAATTGTTGAAGAATCCTTCGATTACGATGTTGTTCAAAAGAACCTGAATCTGTTCGGTAAAATAAACTTTCAAGAAAGTTTTTATAACTTGAATCGCCGTAATCCAGATAAATGAATACGGTGAATTCTGTCGCAATAAATCATTTGTTTCCGCATTGTAGCTGGCAAGTGGCTCAAGTGGAATGTCACCAAAAAGTTCTTTGAGTTCAAAAGAAATCGTATAGTCTTTGATTTCGCCTTTTATTCTGCTCTCATCCGATGTAAAACGGCCTTTTACGAAATCAATGAATTTTGTAATTGAATTTACTGAGTAGGAAGCCATTTGTGGTTTGAATGTTGGGTCGTTCTTTCCGAGGCAGATAAGCTTTAGGAGAATATCTGGCGTGAGAATTTTTGTCAAAATCATGCTGATTTTTTTGATGTTGCCAAGAATTCTGTTTTTATCGATGTCGCTCGGATTTTGGCCGAGTTGCAACTGATAAAGCGCAAGGACGGCACGCGCGTCTGCGGAAGTAAGTTCAAGACCGCTCGTAAGATAGTATAAATCCTGCAAATAAGTGCAGATTATGTCAGGACCAATTTCTTTTACAGGCCCGATTGCTTTTGAAGAAAGTCCGTCGAAATTTGAATCAAAAGCATGAATCACGTTTATGTAATTGAAGTTACAGATGTCAACGAAACGGTGCAAGTGGGCAATTGAATCATCAATTTTTTTGAATTCTGCCGCGTTCAGATTCTGAAGGACTTTATCGAGTTCCTTCCTTTGTGCTTCGATAACTTTGTTCAATGGCAAGTCCGAATCGATTACAGCTTGCTTTCGGTTTTCGTAGTTGAGTTTTTCGATTCGTTCCTGAAGTTCTGGCGTGAATCCTGTTATGATAAGCTGATATTCGTATTTTCCGGTAAGGTGCAAATCACCGCTGCCGATTGTTTTTGAGAGAATTTCGCTTATTGGTTTTGCGTTTTCGTAAAGGAGTCTGAAAAGTTCTGCAAAATTTGCAAGAAGAACTCCGCTTTTGTAGATTTGTGGCTGATAATTTTTCAAGTCGTTTTCGAGTTTGCGTATCTCCTGCCGTTTACGCACGTCTGGAGATGAACTCATAAATATTGATTCAAAAATTTCTGTAAGTGCTTGAAAAATACCCATGCCTAATATTTTATTGCAAAAAAAGCAGTTTTACAAGAAAAAAAGGGCGCGCTGAAATATTACTTTAAGATTTTGAGTTTGCTTTAGCGCGCCCCAAAAGTTTTTTCTGACGAAAAACTTTTGGGCGGATTTGCTGTCTTTTCACGGTGGCAAGGTCGAAGGGCGGTTTTATCGCTCGCGCAGTGCGAGCGATTTTTAAGTCGTTAAAATAGCGTTCCTTAAAACAGTGCTTTTTCGAAGTTCCCTATAGATAATTTTTTAGCACGTTTTTGTAGTCTTCTACGGTGTTCGAGTTTACGAGCTCTTTTCTTAAAGCCGCGCTGCCTTCTATTCCCTTAGTGTAGGCGCAGAATCTCTTTCGCATTTCTAGGCAGGCTCCTTTTTCGCCCATGTCGGTTGTAAGAAGTTCTAGTTCCCTAAAACCTGCCCGGATTTTTTCGCTCATATCGATTTCGGTGATTTTTCCAGTTTGTAAGAATTCCCGAGTCCGCTTAAAAATGAACGGATTTCCCATTGCGCCTCTTGCGAACATAACTCCGTCACAGTCGGTTTGTTCGAGCATATTTTTTGCGTCTTCCGGGGTGAATGCGTCGCCGTTCCCAAAAACAGGGATTCTTTTATTGACGAATTTTACGAGTTCCGCAATGGCGTTCCAGTTGGCTTTTCCTTCGTATCCTTGCGCGCGAGTTCTTCCGTGCATTGTGATTGCGCTTGCGCCCGCCTTTATTGCGGCTTCGGCACATTCTTTCCATGTTATATGTTCGCTGTCCCAGCCAAGACGAATCTTTACGGTCACAGGAACGATTTCGCCGCTGTAATCGACAAGATTTCCGTTTTTGTCGGTTCTCTTTCCGTCGTAATTTTTTGCAGCTTCAACGACAGCTTTTATGATTGAGTAAAGTTTGTCTGGATTTTTTGTAAGTTCGCTTCCGGCTCCAGACTTTATGATTTTTGGAACTGGGCAGCCAGCGTTAATGTCTATGCACTCGCAGCTTGTTCGCTCCAGAACCATTCGGGCGGCATTTGCCATTGTTTCTGGAATTCCGCCAAAAATTTGAACTGCGTAATGATTTTCGTTCGGAGCGCGTCTCATAAGGGCTTCAGTCTTTTCGCTTCCTCGTGTGAGTGCTTCGGAACTTACCATCTCCGTGTAGGCAAAGTCTGCGCCAAAATCAGTGCAGATTGAGCGAAACGCCCTGTCGGAATACCCCGCCACAGGTGCGAGAAAAAGATTTCCGTCGAGAGTGAGATTTCCTATTTTTACAGGGTGATACAGTTCAGGCATTTTATTGATTCCTAATTATTCTGGCAGCTTAAAAATCTTGCAGCTGTTCGTCCAAAGTTGTGCTGACAAATCTTCAAGATTCATCTCAAGCATTTCTGCCATGAATTTTGCTGTTGCAGGAAGATAAGCCGGCATTGTTCTCTTTTTTTCCTTATATTTGGCAGGAATCATAAACGGACTTTCGGTTTCGATAAGAATCCTGTCGTGAGGAATGTTGAGAATCGTTTCGTGCAAGTTTCTTGCGTTTCTGTAAGTTAAGTTTCCGGCAAAAGAAAAATAAACGTTCAGACCTGCGTCGAGACATTTTTTTGCGTAAGCCGCATTTTCGCCGTAGCAGTGGAGAATTGCTCCTGAGTCAGGGATTCGTCCGGTGAGAATGTCAAAAACGTCGTTTCCTGCGTCTCGGTTATGAATGATTACAGGTTTGTCGTATTTTTGCGCAAGTTCAAGTTGTGTGATGAAAAGCTCGATTTGTGAGCGTTTGTCACCGAACTGCTTGTAATAGTCGAGTCCTGTTTCACCGACGGCAATCACGTTAGGGAGCTTTAGACCGTCTTCGATTGTATGAATCCAGTCTTTTCCGGGATTCATAACTTCGGCAGGTGCGACTCCGACTGCGTGGTAAATTCCAGGAACAGCCTTTAGTGTGTTGTAGACTATCTTAAAGTCTCTCAAGCTGTTATTTATACTTACGATTCGTGTAACGCCGGCCTGCTTAGCCTGCTGAATTACACGCAACTGTTCTATAGGGGACTCGTAGATGAGCCCTATATGGGCATGAGTATCAAAAAATTGCATGGGCTTTCTTCCAGAGATATGATTAATGAAACCACACTTTTAAAAATCAACTTGGAATAATGTAACTGATATTCGATTAAATTGATTTTTTTTTAGGTGCCTTGGACAGTTAAAATTGGAAACTGTTCTTGTCGATAGAATATATGAGAAAGTTGAACATGTCAAATATCCGTTGTCAGTTTTAAATATGATAATGATGGCATGTTTGACATAAATTTATGCACTATGATACTATGTACATTATTTTCCTTTCAATTGAAGAAATCGACAAACTACAATTGCAAGGAATTGGAGACTTTTACAGATGGCTAAATACAAACATATTGAAAAAAACGCTGTCTCTTCTTTTTTAAGCCTCATACATGCAGTTTTCAGCTTTATCGGAAAAGGTATCGCAAAATTTTTTAAGTTTTGTGACAGCAAACTGACGATAATGATTGTTCCGCACAATCACGGAAAAGTAGTAAATTTTAGAACGAATATATTTGCGCTATTTTTTGGATTTGTCCTTGTGGTCGGAATTGTTGCTTCATTTATTTATTTTAAGAAGCAAGATGAAAGTATAAAAGCTGAGCTTAACCAGGCAGTAAAAGAGAACAGAGAACTTCTTGCGAATTACGATGAATTGCGTGACGAGAACAATAACGTTCTTCAGACCGCTGTAAGATTCAAGTCGGCACTTTCGCAGACACTTTCTTTGCTTGGTATAAATCAGTCAAAAAATATGAGCAAGTCTTCTTCTTCGGAAAGTGACTTGAATTCTCTTTTTGATAATTCAAATTCACTTTCGGGGGCGTCAAAAGAGGTTGCAGATATGCGACAGCTTTCTGACTATCTTGAAGATGCGATTGAGCCGATCGAGCAGATTGGAAAAATGCTTGAAAGCCAGGAAATTCTCTTTACCGATATTCCGAATATCTGGCCGATAAAGGGCGGTATTGGACATGTTTCGCAAAACTTTGGACCTACGACCCATGCCATAACCGGGCAGTGGTACGTTCATAAAGGAATCGACCTTTCTACGTACAGGAGCGGAGACCCGATTGTTGCCGCTGCCAACGGACAAGTTGTAACTGTTGCCTATGATTCTGGATTCGGTAATTATGTAATCATAAAGCATAAGCATGGTATTTATACGCGCTATGCGCACATGTCGTCTGTGAGCGTTCAGAAAGGTCAGTTCGTTTCTCAGCGCGATGTAATTGGAACAATCGGAAATACGGGTATTTCTACAGGTCCGCACCTGCATTATGAAGTACACATAGGTTCTGATGTTGTAGACCCAGCAAAATATATTAATATTAAACTTTCAAAATAGTATGGCTTTATTCACTGATGATATTTCGATTAACACATTGATTGGTTCTGGTTCCGCAATTTCGGGAAATGTTAAAATCAACGGGTTCGTCCGCGTTGACGGCGATATTGACGGAAATTTGGAGGCAAGTGGAAATGTAATCATCGGTGAAAACTCCAGAATCAACGGTGATGTGACTGCAAAGTCCGCTGTTATTGGCGGAATCGTTCTCGGAAACGTTTACGCGCCGGAAAGTCTAAAACTCCTTTCTTCATCAGCGGTTATCGGAGATATTTCGACAAAAAAACTTCAGGTAGAAAATAACGTGATAATTCATGGTCATTGTATTTCTCTAAAAAATGAAGATGAATTTGAAAAAGCCAGTTCGCAGCATTTGGATGCACAGTCAATAAAGAGCAAGGCGATTTAATTTTGTAAACAGGACATTTAATGCCAGGAATCGATACAGCAACAAGTTCACTTTCATCGCAGTCACTTTATTTTGCCGCCACTCAGACAGCTTCGCATCAGGCTGCTAAACAAGCAAAGCAAATTGAAAGAAATTCAAAGTCATCTTTTTCATCTTCCCTAAAACGTATTCAGGAAGAAGCTGAGTTGGCTTCAGCGGGGCTTCCCAAAGAAATTGCGGGAATGACCGAAGAAGAGGCGATTGTATTCTTGAAGGATGCCGTTGACATTGCCGGAGATGAGCTAAAGCTCAGTCAGTCTCCAGAAAACCTTGAAAATTATCGCAAAAAAATAGGTCAGTTTATGAAATATGTTGTGCGCAATAATTTTGAAGTGATTGAAAAACGGCGGTTCGGGCGCAACAGACGCGGTAAGCAACTTGCGCCGTACTATCAGATTCAGATTATAAATCAAAAATTAAATAATCTTGCGTCAGATATGCTTTATAATCATAGTAAGAATCTTAGTATTTTAGCTCGGATTGATGAAATAAATGGTCTTATAGTTGATTTGCTGGCAGCTTAAAAATGGAGTTTTACGAAAATGAGTGATATTTTTGAACAGGACATTTGTAACGACGAAGAGGATATAAAAAATCTCGAAGACGGTGATTATGACGAAGATGATTCGTCTGATGACAGCGAGTTTGTTTATCCAGACATTCTTTATTATGCGAAACTTGAATATTCAAGTGAGATTGTGTATGTTACCGTTCCGAACAATATGCGTGAGCTTACCAACGAAGACGGAATTATTATTCCGACTCGCTATGGAAAAGACCTTGCGCTGGTTTTAGGTCGTTGTAAGAATCCTGTGGCACTAAAAGCTTCTGACATTATTATGGTTGAGCGTATTGCCAGCAAAGACGATTTAAAACGTTACCATGATATGGCGGTAAAAGAAGAGAATGCGTTCAAAATTTTTAAGGAAAAAGTTTTGGTGCACAAACTTGATATGAAATTGGTTGCCGTTCATTTTTTGCTTGAAGAGACAAAGGCTCTGTTCTTTTTTTCGAGCGAGAACCGTGTTGACTTCCGCGAGCTTGTAAAAGATTTGGTGAGCGTGTTCAAAATGAGGATTGAGCTTCGTCAGATTGGCGTGCGTGACGAAAGCCGGATTACGGGTGGACTGGGCGTTTGCGGGCGACCTTACTGCTGCCACACAATCAGCGACAAGTTGCCTCCAGTTTCTATAAAAATGGCAAAAGAGCAAAATCTTTCGTTGAATTCAATGAAGATAAGCGGGCAGTGCGGACGGCTTTTGTGCTGTTTGAGCTATGAATACAACTGGTATGCCGAGGCCAGAAAAAATTTGCCGAACGAAGGTCAGCATATTTATTACGACGGTACGAATTTTAGAATCACGGATGTAAATCCGCTCACCCAAATGATAAAAATGCTTGGCGACGATGGAAGGCTGTTGGAAATTCCTGCAAAACGTTATCAGCGTGAAAATGGCAAATGGAAGATTTTTTAGGCAGTTTGACAGTGACTGCAAAATCTTGCCATTCGCACTTTTAGATAAAAAAAGGATGCCTGATTTTTGAAGGCATCCTTTTTAGTTTTTGTGGCTAGCTTATAACTGCTAGAAGTTTTTCGCTGTCGTCTTTGAATGGAGTTCGGTTGAAGTCTGCATAAAATTCAAATTTTTTGAATCCGACCTTTTTGGCAAATTCTTCGATTTCTTCTTTTACGAGCGGATAAATTTCCGCGTCGCGCGTTACAGGAATGATTTTTCCGTTGCCGGTTTCTAAATCCTGCTGAATGATTTTTTTTCTGTTTCCGTTTCCGTCATCTTTTGAGACGAGTTGCGTGTAAAGTTTTACGCGGATACTTTCGCGGGTAGGAAATTTTACCACGTCGGAATCTTTTATTTTCTTGAAGTTGACCAATTCTAGAATCAACTTGCCGTCTGCAGTTAAAAGTTGTTTTGCATCATAGAAGAATTTTTCTACGAGAATTTTGTCTCGAATAAAAAGGATTCTGTTGTCTAGGCTGGAAACAATGTTGTAAAAACCGTGACCGAGAAATCTTGCCATTTCAAGAGAACTCATCTGAAAGTATCTTAATGACATTAGTTGGGTGCGTCGTTTTCGGTTTGCTGATTCCAAAAGTTCGGTGCCTGTTTCAAGGCCTGTTGCGTCTGCGCCGTCGCGGGCGAGACTGTGTTCAAAAGTTCCTGTTCCGCAACCGACTCGCAGATATTTTACAGGCTTGCTATATATAGAAGATTCTTTTTCATAAAATTTTTTTTGCTCCAGCGTAACCGGATACAACTCATCATAGTATTCTGAAATATTTTCATTTAGTTCCATAGTTAAAAATTATAAAGTCTAAATTTAAATTTGCAATGGATATTTCATTCAGATTTAAGATTATTCAAATATTTAAGACAATTTTTTAATTTTTTTCTCCTGTTTTGGAGATTCTGATTTAAAAATTAACGATAAATTTTGTGTTTCTATGAGGAATTTTGAGTTTTGTGTTTTACGACTATTGAACTGGTAATTTTTTAAATCCTTATTGAATTTAACCGGTTTCACACTAGAATAAAATCAGAGCTATTTTTTATAAAAAATCAAAGGAGGTATTTTTTGTTAAACGTTAATAATAACGCTGCAAATTTGAAAAAAAACATTCTTGTTCAGATTGCAAAATTGCAGTTAGAGAATAAACTGGAGTCCGAAATTGATTCTTTGCCAGCCCAGATAATTCCTGAGGGAAGCACTCCGATTCACGAGAGCATTGAGGCTGACAGGGAAATCGTAAAAATCAGAATTGCCACACGAATGGGAAATTCTGTTGAAGATTATGACGGAAAGAAAACTCTCGCGGAATATGCGAAGGACGCTCTGAACCGCGAAAAACCGACTTGGCCGATGCTTACGGTGATTCACAATGCCTGTAATGCCTGTAAGCCTTCGCATTATTTTCCTACAGATGCCTGTCAGGGGTGTTTGGCTCGTCCGTGTAAGGTGAACTGTCCTAAAAAGGCGATTGAGATTGTTAATCACCGTGCGGTAATTGATGAGTCAAAATGTATAAAATGCGGCATTTGCGCGCAGAATTGCCCTTACCATGCAATCATTAAGACTACGATTCCGTGCGAGGAAGCGTGCCCGGTCGGAGCGATTTCTAAAGGCGAGGATGGACGAGAGAAGATTGATTACGATAAGTGTATTTTCTGCGGAAAGTGCATGAGCAACTGTCCGTTCAGCGCGATGATGGATAAGCCGCAGCTTGTTGATGTTATTAAGCACATTATGAACGGAAAAAAGGTCGTTGCAATGTACGCGCCTGCAATTGGAGCGCAGTTCAAGGCAAAGCCAGGCCAGCTTGAGGGTGCGATTCTTGCCGCAGGATTCTCACGCGTGTGGGAAGTTGCGATTGGAGCCGACATTACTGCCGACAAGGAAGCGGCTGAGTTTGCAGAGCGAATGGAACGCGGCGACAAGATTATGACGACCAGCTGCTGCCCGGCATACGTTCGTGCGGTAAATATCCACGTTCCGGAGCTGAAAGGCTGCATTTCTGAGACAAAATCTCCTATGATTTACAACGCAGAGCTTGCAAAAAAAGCCGACCCAGACTGCATCACTGTTTTTGTTGGACCTTGCCTTGCAAAACGCCGGGAAGGTTTTGACAACGACATTGTGGATTACGTTCTTTCTGTTGAAGAGCTTAACGCTTTGTTCCTTGCGAAGGGAATTGATATTTCAAAGATGGAAGCAAAGAGCGCAAAATATGTTCCGACTGTTTCAGGACGAAATTTTGCGAAATCTGGCGGAGTTGCGGAGAGCGTAAGGCTCAGGTTGAAGGATAAGACGATTCTTCGTCCGTGCGTGATTAACGGTTTGGACAAAAACGGAATGAAGACTCTCGCAAATTACGGAAAGATTAATGCTGGCGAGATTCCATCTCCTGCAGATTGCCCGAATTTGATTGAAGTTATGGCCTGTGAGGGCGGCTGTATTGCCGGACCTGCGGTAATCGCAAATCCTAAGCTAGGTAACGGTCTTCTTACAATCTATGCAAACGCTGGTTCTAAGCCTAGTGATGATGGATTCCCGCTCAAATGCGATATGGATTCTGTTATTGAAGGGGAAAGGGAGCGACAATAGCGTTTCTTTGCTCCGCAATACGGATTTTTGTCGCTCCGCTCAGCTTTTGCACATCAAAAACTGAATAATGGACTTGAGGTCATTTTTTGGCGGTTGTGGTTTTGACTTTGCTCAAGCATTATGAGCTTTTGTGAGCGATAACTGAAAATAAAAAAGCCTGAATTTCACTAGAAATAATTTTCTGTGGAATTCAGGCTTGTTTTTTTTAGAAGTGCATTTTACTCGGCACTGAGTTTTGCAAGCTCAGCTTTTACGTATTCAATAGCCTTTTGAGCGGCATTTTCTGCCGGAACAAGCTCAGCTTCTGCTGCTGAGCGTGGCTTGAATTCAACGTTAGGAAGATTTTTGTCTCCAACGGTGATTCTGAGCGGAATACCGATGAGTTCCATGTCGGCGAATTTTACGCCTGGGCGTTCGTTTCTGTCATCAAGAAGAACTTCGATTCCTGCTTTTGTAAGCTCGTCATAAATCTTGTCGGCAACTTCCTTCATTGTTCCCTTGTAGTTGATTGGAACGATGCACACCTGGAATGGAGCTACAGACATTGGCCAGATGATTCCCTTGTCGTCGCAGTTTGTCTCGATGATTGAAGCGAGAGTTCTGTCAACGCCGATTCCGTAACAGCCCATTGTCGGTTCCGTCGGCTTTCCGTTCTGTCCGAGGAATGTTACGTGCATTGATTTTGTGTATTTGTGACCGAGCTTGAAGATGTGACCAAGTTCGTTTCCTTTGCGTGTGTAGAACGTGCTTCCGCAGCAAGCGCATTTGTCGCCTTCTTTTGCAGTGCGTACATCTGCATTGATGTATGGAACGAAGTCTCTGAGCGGTTCAACGTGCTTAACGTGGTAGCCGTCTTTTCCTGAACCTGCAATTGCATCGTGCATTTGAGCTTCGTTGTTTTTGATTACTGACCAGTCAACGATAAGTGGGCATTTTGAAGTCATTGGGCCTACGAATCCGTGTCCAGCACCTGCCCATTCCTTGACTTCTTCATCTTCTGCAAGGACAACTTCCGACGCTTTGAGGGTTGCCGCAAGTTTTGCTTCGTTTACGTCCAAATCTGCGCGGATGAGCACGCATGCGTAAGAAACTGGATAGTAGTCGCCTGCCGGATCAGAAACGCGCTTCCATTTATCTGCACCTGTAGCTCCGGTCATGTCGAGAGAAGAGTTGATTACTCGGTAAATGAGTGCCTTGATGAACATTTTTGGCGATTCATCAAAGAATTTTTCCATGTCCTCGATTGAGAATACGTTCGGTGTTTCGACCATTTCGTATGCGAGGTCTGTCTTTGCCGGCTTTTCGCCATTTTTATTGACCGACTCGTCTGCGGCGCATTCTGCCTTTTCAACGTTTGCTGCGTAGCCGCATTTTTCGTTCGGGCAGATAATCAAAGTATCATCGCCGATTGGTGATTCAACCATGAATTCTTCTGAGCCGCTTCCGCCCATTGCGCCAGAATCAGCCCTTACAGGAATGATTTTGAGGCCGAGCCGCTTGAAGATTCTGAAATATGCTTTTTCGTAGAGTTTGTAAGACTCGTCCAAAGATTCATCGTCGGCGTTCATTGTGTAGCCGTCTGCCATAATGAATTCTCGTCCTCGCATTACGCCGTAGCGCGGTCGGATTTCGTCGCGGTATTTTGTGTTGATTTGATAAAGGTTTACAGGGAGCTGCTTGTAAGAATCAAGCCCGTCGCGAACGATTGCAGTAAAAGCTTCTTCCGCAGTCGGAGAAACTACCATGTCCTGTTCGCCGCGGTTTTTAGCCTTGAGCATCTGAGGTCCCATTGTCTCCCAACGTCCAGATTCCTTCCAGATGTCGCCAGGAACGATTACTGTCGGTTTGAATTCAAGTGCTTCTGCTGTTCCATTCCATTCTTCACGGATAATATTTTCAAGTTTGTAAAGTGAGCGAACTCCAAGCGGAAGATAAGTGTAAAGTCCATTTCCAAGTTTTCGGGTGATTCCTGCTCGGAGCATGAGTTTGTGACTTGCGATTACCGCTTCTGACGGTGCCTCTCGCAATGTTGAAATATAGAATTTAGAGGTTTTCATAGTAGAACTATTTTATTGGAAAACACTCTGATGTTCAATTTGAAGAAAGATGAAAGTGGAAAATGGGGAAGGTATTAATGAAGAATAAGGAGTTCTAAATAAATGGTCGGGGATGCCTAAAATGTGTTGTCATGCTGAAAATCAGGTTCGGAATAATGAAAAAAAAGTAGAGATTTTTGACATTTACATTGATTAAAGATTGTTTTAGGATAATTATAATAGTAAAACACGGTTGGTAGATTACAACATTATGCTTGACAGAAAAAAATACATCCATATAATTTCACGACTTCACGACTTCACGACTTCACGACTTCACGACTTCACGACTTCAGTCTCATTTTTTTAAGTCAACTATTAATTTTCATTTCGACAAAAAAAAGTCTCAAATACTAGGCACTTTGTACGGCTGGTAATTTGAGGCTTTTTTTATTTTAAAAACTGCTCAGACAGAGTAAAAACAGAAGGAGAATTTCAAGAATGAAATCAAAAGTATTTGCAAAAATCGTATTGGGTGCACTTGCCGGGGGTGCAACTCTCATGTTCGTAAGCTGCGGTTCAAAACTCAGCGGAACGTATAAAACTGACTTTATGGGAATAGAAGCTGGCTACACACTCAAATCAGGCAATAAAGTTACGGCTTTTTCGCCTGTCGGTACCTTTGATGGAACTTACACGTTTGATGAAAGCACGAACGTAGTCAAAGTAGAGTTTGCAGGTGAAACTCACGAGCTTGTTTTTGATGAAGCTGCAAAGACCTTAACAGACGAGATGATTGTTTATACAAAAAAATAAGGAGCCTAAAACACGACAGTAATGAGGAACTCCGGTTATTGAGTCCTTTGACAAGACCATTTAGTTGTGGTTTCGACTTCGCTCAACCACCGTTGTTCCGCTCTTTCGTGTTTTATTAAAAAAATGAAAAAATTAATAACAGCAATATTCACTTTTTCACTCGTTGTGTCTGCTTTTGCACAGGCGCAGCTTGTAATTCCAAAGGGCACAAAAAAAATCAGTGCCTGGGAATACGCACAAAACAATAAAATTAAGTCAGTGACAATTCCAGACAGCGTTACAGAAATTGAAGACGGAGCATTTTGGAACTGCCAGAACTTAAAAACGATTACATTTGGTGGTGGCGTTCGCGAGATTAAATGCAGCGCATTTTACGGATGCACTTCGCTCGAAGAAGTCGTAATTCCAGAAGGCGTAACCAGTATCGATTCCACTGCGTTCAGTAAGTGCACAAAACTAAGACACATAAGTTTACCAACAACTGTTGAATACCTACTAGCTAAAATTCAGTTTTGTCCAAATCTTGAAGAAATCAATGTAAAAGAAGGAAACAAATACTGGAGATCTGTAGAAGGCGTTTTGTATCGCATGGACAGTGCCCAAATAATGGAACTTTATATGATTCCACATGGATTCAAAAAAGACAAAATTACGATTCCTGCAGATGTAAACAAAATAAGTGCAGACTTTAGTGCTTACACAGGTATTTCAGAAATCAATGTGGAAGAAGGAAACTCTACTTTCAAATCAGTTGGTGGTATTCTATATTCAAAAGACGAAGCAAACAAACTGTTTCTTTACGCAATTCCACGAGGATTCAAAAAAGATAAAATTACGATTCCTGCAGATGTAAATAGAATAAACTCAGATTTTAGTGCTTACCCAAGTATTTCAGAAATCAACGTGGAAGAGGGAAATGCTGATTATAAATCAATTGACGGAATTCTTTATTCAGCTGACGGAAAAACTTTAAAGGCTTATCCTCTGGCTTGTAAAAAAACAAATTTTGAAATTCCAGAGACAGTTTCAAGGATAGGCTACACTGCATTCAAAGGCTGCAAAAACCTTGAAGTGCTTCAGATTCCTCAATGCGTTAAAGAAATCGAATATGATGCTTTTAAAAATTCTTCTATTAAGATGATAAACTACTGCAATTCAAAAGAATCATGGAACAAGGGAATTGTTCTTCCTGAAGGCTGCAATGTCGTTTACGATTACGACCCTGTAAAAGTAGCTCAGCTTGCTGTTGTTGAAAAAATCAGGGCTGGCGAAAAAACTGCTAAATTCAAAGACGAGCTGAGAAGCGAAGTTTACGCTGAATTTAACAAGGCTGTTAAAGATTGTAAAGAAAAAATCGAGCTTGATTTGTCTGATGTAGAAAACATGACAAATCTTGACTGGATTGAAGATTTTTCAAAGATCTCAAGGATTTTCATTCCGGCTTCTCTTTTAACACTTCCGGAAAATTCAAAATTCTTAAGAAACACTTGGCTTGAACCAAACGAAAATAACAGCCAGATTGTCATTAAAAATGACGTTGTTTACACGGATTCAGGAAAAACGTACTACGGATTTTTGGGCTCGACTTTGACTTCAAAAACCTGTGCTGAATTGAACGAGGCTCTTAAAAAAACAAAAAGCAATTTGCATCTCGACCTTTCGTATACAAAAGGCGTTATAGACCTTTCTTGGCTCACGAACCTGAATAAATTAAAGTCGATTGCGCTTCCTGAAAGTCTTTCAACACTTCCGAATGATCCAACTGTATTCAAAAACATTTCTGTAATACCACATCCGAAGAGCAGCTTGATTTTTGAAGAAAACGGCGTAATTTACACAGATTCAGGAAAAACTTTGTACTGGATAGAGAAACACGCATCTTCTTTAATCGTAAAAGACGGCTGTACAAAAATTAATGCCTGCGCACTTTTTAACTGTACGCCACTTTCAAGAATAGAACTTCCTGAAAGTTTGACGTATGTAGGATATGCAGCTTTCAACACTTGCACGGCGTTAAAAGAAGTGCATTTTAAAGGCTCTAAAAAGCAGTGGAAATCTGTAGAAATTGACAAAGGCGACAAAAAAGCCAACAACAAGCCTCTGCAAAAAGCAAAAATAACTTACGCAAAAAAATAAGGGGATACAAAATGAAAATAAAATCGAAGGGATTCTTAAAGAAAATCTCGGCCGCGTTAATTTTTACTGCGGCGATTCCGGCTCTCTCTTTTGCAGAATCAGCTCTTGCCGGAAAGACTTATTCAAGCGTAAAAAGCAATTATAAAGACGTGCCGCTTTTATCGATTACTTTTAACAATGATGGAACTGCTGTTTTAAAACAAAGCAAAGTAGAAAAAAGCGGCGACTGTGAGACAAGCGAACGCATTTTAACTTTTACGGAAGACCCACAGAATAAAAAAGTTCGTTTTTATGGACAAGAATATGAATACACTGAAAACTCGCTTGATTTTTACCACAGCTTAGCCGCTGGCAGTGATACTGTAACTCTTTTTAACGATGCTGCTGAATCAAAAAAAGTTCTTTCTGGAAACACTTACGCGCAGGGATTTTTTGACGGGGATGAATATGATTATGCATTCGTAATGGCATTTAATTCAGACGGAACTGGCGACTGGCATATGGGAGGAAATGGAACACTGCCAATTACATACAAAGAAGACTGTGAGCGGGGAGTTTTTTCTGTTTGCATTAATGACAGACTGGATGAAGATGAAGAACCCTATGAAATAATTTGGAGCGGAAAAATCGGTGACAAAAATATTTCCTTTGAGTTCGATGGGGTGATTTTCACGCTTCCGCAGGGAATCGGGAATATAAAAAAGGCGTATAACGCTTACGGCATAAAAGTTGGTGATACAAGGCAGGTTTCTGTAAAACAGGGTAAAAAGAGAATAAAAAAGAACGTAAAAGTTACTTGCATAAAAGAGTATGATGCACACGGCAATATAATCAGGGAAAAATATAAAGCCTATGATGATAATCTCTCTGAAAAAAAATATAAAAACTCTTATGATGCTAACGGTCTCTTAACTCGGGTAGAAGGTTCTGATAAGCAAATAAAAAAATATAACTCTAAAGGGCAGATTGTTGAGAAATATCGTGCTGGTGAGGAGAAACATGGAACTAGGTATGAATACAACGACGACGGTGAGCTTATATACGAAGACGACAGTTCCTTACCTACTCGCTACACATGGAAAAAAAATGCGGACGGAACAAAAACACGTTCTGGCGAAAATAGCTACGAAGATTCAAAAGTTACTTATGATAAAAACGGAAGAGTTATAAGTGAGTCTTCTTCTGCTGGTGTTTCAACTACCTATGAATACGATTCTAAAGGAAATGTAAAACATTCAGTTCATTCAACCTGGTGGAGAGGTAGCGAAGAAAAAGAAGATACTCTGTATACGTATGAATATGATGAGAATGGAAACTTTACTTACCGTAAATTCGTAAAGAAAACTATTTCAAAGGGATATACCCCTGATGGTGATGTTCGTTCAAGCTCTTCAACAACAATTAATGAAGTCTGGTACGAATATTTTTATGACGCAAACGGAAAGATTATTCTTAGCTTTGAGTTGCAGTAATTTAAAAAAGAGGCATTTATAAAAGGGGGCATATATGAGTGAAGATAATTCACAGGAAAAAGAATTATGGGTCTCAAAACGTATTATTGAACTCATAAGCGAAGGAAAAACTGCCGGAGACGCGAAAATCCAGGCAGAAGCAGAATTTACAGTGAAGCAGCAAGCTTCAGGAGTCTCTGTTCCACCAGCAACGGATGTACCTGCTCAAAAAGGCGAGTCATATTTTGATGGCGGATTATTGCAGCTTTTAGGCTGGAGTTTTCTTGGCGGGTTTGTAACAGCCATAACTGCCGGAATTTGTTCCCCATTGGCATTTTGCTGGCGATATTCATGGGAAGCAAAGCACACCGTAATTGACGGACGGCGCTTAAAATTCACCGGTACAGCCGGAGGACTTTTTGGAACATGGCTCCTCTGCCTGCTTTTGTGTTTAGTAACACTTGGAATCTACACTTTCTGGGTTCCGATTAAAATCAAAAAATGGCGCGAAGCAAACACTTTCTTTGAAGATGAAATTCCAACATTCTCTGCAGAACAGAATCTTCGTAAAGAAAAGGCAAGCTATTTTGACGGCGGCCTCTGGCAGCTCATTGGATGGACGCTTCTTGGCTACTTAATTACTGTTTTTACAGTCGGAATCTGTTATCCTTGGGCTGTACAAATGCTTTACAGCTGGGAACAGCGGCATAAAGTTTACTGTAAAAACCGCTGTACTTTTGACGGCACTGCAATCGGTCTCTTCGGCAACTGGATTAAATGGCTCTTGCTTTCAATCATCACATTTGGAATTTATTCCCTTTGGCTTCCAATCAAAATCATAAAATGGAAGACTAAGCATACACATTTACTCGCAGATACAGGCTCTGCTGACGATGCAGAAAATCTTACACCGGAAGAACTTGCCACAAAAAAAGAAGAACAGCAAAAAATTCTTCATTTTGCTTATTTGGGCGGTGCCGCAGCGATTATTGTAAGCCTGTTCATTTTCAGCAAAATTTATTTAATGCCTTATTCCCCATTTATGGAAAAGAGTTCTTCACTCGGTACGGCTTTGTGTGCTTTATTCTTGCCACTTGCATTTGCATTCGGAATGATTGCCTTAACGCTCATAAAACTTCCAAAATTAGCGATTGCAAGACTTGTTCTGCCGATTGCAACACTAATTGCAGTTATTCCTGCATTTAAGTTGGGATACATGCCATTCGATAATCCACTCTATGTTTTAAAACTTCTTCTCCTTGTTGCGGGCGTTGTTGTTGCGATTGTAAGCTGGGTAAAAAATCGTGATTACGAGTTTACTCCGAAAAATCCAGACCAATTCAAAAAAATTGCGCTCATAGCTTCTATAGCTCTTGGTGTAGTTTGGCTCGGTGTTTTTGGAACAAGATTTGCAATACAGCTTAAAGTGGCTGCAGAAGAAAAAGCTCGCATTGCAGCAGAGAAAAAAGCCCGCGAAGAACACATCGCAGAACTTGAAGCAAATGCAAAGTTTGAAATGATTCAAGTAAACGGCGGAACTTTCCGCATGGGCGACAAAAACAATTCTGCCGAACGACCAGTTCACAAAGTTACTGTAAATTCATTCTCGCTTGGAGAAACAGAAGTTACTCAGGCACTTTTTGAGCTTGTTATGGACAGGACGCCGTTTGAATTCAGAGGATATCACCTGCCTGCCGACACAATAAACTGGTACGATGCGATTGTATTCTGCAACAGACTCAGCAAAAAAGAAGGGTTGACACCAGTTTACAGCGTAAACGGAAGCACGAATCCTGACACTTGGGGTTACTTGCCATGCAGAGGAAACGCATTTTATAGACGCATCGAATGGAATCAAAATGCGAACGGCTATCGCCTGCCAACCGAAGCTGAATGGGAATATGCAGCCCGCGGCGGCGAAAAGAGCAAAGGCTACAAATTCAGCGGAAGCAATAAGATTGGCGAAGTCGCATGGAATGTTGACAACAGCAACGACAGAACGCATGAAGTAAAGACGAAATCTCCGAACGAACTCGGATTCTACGACATGAGCGGAAACGTTTATGAATGGTGCTGGAATGTATACGAAGATTATACTTTTAAAGCCCAGGATAACCCGAAAGGCCCTGACAGTGGTGAATTGCGAGTTCCACGAGGCGGAAGTTTTGGTAACGGTGCCAAGTGCCGCGTTTCAAACCGCTATGGCGGTGCTCCGGAATACGGCGACAAATTCATAGGTTTCCGCGTAGCACGTTCAGTCAATAACTGATATGTCTAAAAATTAAAAATTCTAGCCAATATATTTTATTAAAAATGGCTAGAATCATAAAAATATATTTTGTATTTTTCCCGCTTGCTCAAAAGCTGGAAACTACAAAATATATTTTCGAGAAAATTCGCAAAACCTCAAAAAAATATTTTTTTATCTGCGCTAAAAATGAAAATCTAACAAATTATATCTGAGCTAAAATCTTTTCCACGGCGTTTAATGCTAGCTCTGAGGTTTGGACAAAACGTTCCCTGAATTCGGCAGCTCCGCCTGTAACGCTGTCGGCAACGGTTTTTATAATCAGGTTCGGAATATGATGAATGTCTGAGACTAGCACGATGGCCGCACTTTCCATGTCGCAAATGTCCGCTCCGAACTGGTTGTGGAGTTTTTGTTTTGCTTCTGCCGAGGCTATGAATTTGTCGCCGCTCGCCGCGGTTACAATAGGGAGTTCTGGTAAAATTTCGTGTGCCTTTTTTACAATCTCGGCGGTGGTCGGCAAATAAATGGTTGGGTAGTCGAGATGGCGGCCTACCTCGCAGTTGTCTGCCGCGCTCGTGTCAAAATCGTAATGCACAACGCGGGAAACGATGCAGGTTCTTGCGCTCGAAAGCTCTTTTGTTAATGCTCCGACCACGCCAAAATTTACGAGAAGTTCGATTGAATATAAATCCACGAGCATCTGTACCGCCGCCGCAGTGCGAATTTCTCCTGCTTCCGAGTGGACAAAATGAAATCTAAAATCGTCTTTTTCGACCGTGTAGACGCGAAAAGCCCCTCGTGCTTCTTCCGTGTATTTGCCCGCGTATCGCGAAAGCACAGCCTTAATTTCTACTGCAACTACAACACCGATGTTTTTCATATTGCCGATTTTTGCTCCCTATCAGTTTGCTTATAATTATTTATCTGCTCTTCAAAATTCATTCATCATAAAATTGCTGAGTATCTTTGAGGAAAAGAGTGTAATTTGCTTTCATTTTATTTACAGTTATCAAAAAAGTCTAATTTTATATCTTGCAGAGCAAAAAAATGCTAAAAAATGAAATTTTGTTATTTTTATGCACCCAAAAATTGGGGTTTTTTGTATTATCAAAAAAAATTAAAAATAAGAAGGAATAATTTAATGAAAAAGATAACAGGGGAAATGTATAAAATGAATTGGCTTAAAAAACTTTTACCACTTTGTGTGCTTGTTTTCTGTCTTTCAGGGTGTATATTCGATGAATATGAAGTTAAATGCACTTTTTCTAATGACACTGATACTGAAATTACAATTCTAAGTGTTTCAGAAGAAACTGATGAATCGCTGCCAGTTCAACTTCAAAGCGGACTCAAAAAAACTTTAGGTTATTCACGCTGTGCCGAAAACCTTGACTTTGAAGTTATGTACAAAGAAAAAAAATATCGTGGTTATACAAATTACGTTCAGGATTCAGCAAAATACACAATACGCATTTATCTTGAAAATGGTCAGTTAAAGAGTAGAACATCATGTAATAGCAGTATTGTAGAATTGACAGAAATATCAGATTAAGAAGGCTTTGCATTTTTATGCAGGCGAAACTTTTTCTTTCAAGTGTGCATTTAACTTTCCATATTCTCGTGTATAATTCCCCGTATGAAATCACAATTGACCACACTTTGCTATATTGAGCGGGATGGCTGCTACTTGATGCTGCACCGCGTTACAAAAAAGAATGACATTAATCACGACAAATGGATTGGCGTGGGAGGGCATTTTGAGAAGGGCGAAAGCCCGGAGGAGTGCCTTTTGCGCGAGGTTCGCGAGGAAACCGGCTTTACGCTCAATTCATTTGATTTTCGGGGAATCGTTACGTTTGTTTCGGACGACGACCCTGCCGAATACATGTGCCTTTACACGTCCGAGGATTTTTCGGGAAGTCAGCTTGAATGTGATGAAGGAAATCTTGAATGGGTTCCGCTCGAAAAAATCGACTCGCTTGAGCTTTGGGAGGGCGACAGAATTTTCTTAAATCTTTTAAAACAGAAAGTTCCGTTTTTCTCACTCAAACTCGTGTACAAAAACGGAACTCTCGTTAAGAAGATTCTTGATGGGAAAGACCTTTAGGCTTTGCTCAAAGCCTTTTCGTATTTTCTGTCCTTCGCTTCTTTTGCAGGTCTGTAGAAAATCGCCACGTTTCCGATTGTGCGAACGTGGGTAGAATTTGTTTTTGCTTCGATTTCTGAGTCAAGTTCGTGCCTGCTCTGTGAGATTTCTTCTTTTGACTCGGAACCAGCGAGGCTTTTTAAAATATTGTACTTGATTTTAATAAGCTCGTGGCTTGCAATAAGCGTGTTGATATGCTTTACCTGCTCCTCTGTGAGTCCTGCTCCGCCAATCTGGATTAGCGCTGAGAGCGGCTGTGCGAATTTTTCCAGAACCTTTCTCTGTTTGCTAGTTAATTCAATCATAGAATAGATTTTATCTTTTATAAAAACAATTGAAAAGCTATCTTTCAAGATTTTCTGCGTTTCGCTATAATTTGATAAAAAGAAGTCTTTGTACATTTATAGAGGAATATCATGCCAAAAATTGAAGTCAACGAAAAACTTTTTTTCAATCTTCTTGGAACAAAATACGATTACGACACATTGGAAAAAAAACTTACTTGCGGAAAGGCCGAGCTTGACGAAAAGCCGGATATGAGCCAGAGCGAGGATGAGCGTGTTATCAAAATCGAGTTGAATGACACTAACCGCCCTGATTTGTGGTCTACTGGCGGTGTTGCTCGTCAGCTTCGTTTGCACGCTGGCGCAAAACGCTCTGACTATTCAAAATTCATGTCACGGGCAAATGCCGTTAAAGATTGTGGAAACCGCGTTATTACGGTTGACCCTGAGCTTTTAAAAATCCGTCCGTTCATGGTGAGCTTTGTTATTTCTGGAAAACCGATTGACGATCCGATGCTTAAAGACATTATTCAGACGCAGGAAAAACTCTGCTGGAACTTCGGACGCAAGAGAAAGACGATTTCCATGGGCGTTTACAGAATGTCTCAGATTCAGTGGCCGTGCCATTATAAAGCCGTTGACCCGGACAAAACTTCTTTTGTACCGCTTGCCTGCGATTCTCCAATGACTTGCCGACAGATTCTTACTGACCATCCAAAAGGAAAGGATTTTGGATGGATTATCAAAGACCTCCCTAAATTCCCGTTGCTCACCGACGACAAAAACGAGGTTCTTTCAATGGCTCCTGTAATCAATTCTGCGACTCTCGGAGCCGTTGAGGTTGGCGACAAAGACCTTATGGTTGAGCTTACGGGCGACAACATCGAGAATCTTATTCTTTCTGCCAATATTGTGGCTTGTGATTTTGCCGATGCTGGATACGAGATTCTTCCTGTAAAAGTAGTTCATCCTTATGAGACAGGGCTTGGAAAGGAGATTACGGTTCCGTTCTACTTCCAGAAATCAACGAAGGCAACTCTTGCCGCAATCAACAAAAAACTCGGCTGCGACCTTACGAAAGCAGAGGTGCTTGATGCGCTTTCCCGCATGGACAACGACGTTACGGCAAAAGATTTTGATGCGACTGAAAAAACAGCAAGATACCTCAAGGCTAACAAGAACGACGTTGAATTTGAGCTTTATCCGGCTCCGTACCGAAACGACTTCCTCCATGAAGTTGACATTATTGAAGACGTGATGATTGGAGTTGGACTTGATTACTTTAAGCCGGTCCGCCCGAACGATTTTACTGTAGGCCAGCTTTCGCCGGTAACTTTGTTCAGCCGCAAGGCAAAAGAAATTATGGTGGGATTGGGCTATCAGGAGATGATTTTTAACTATCTCGGCTCAAAGAAAGACTACATTGAAAAGATGAATATTTCGGACGAGAAGGTTATCGAGATTTTGAATCCGATGAGCGAGAACTATCAGTTCGTTCGACCGTCGATTATCGCGTCTTTGCTCAGGGCAGAAAGTGCCGCTGCAAATGCAATCTTCCCGCACAAGATTTTTGAAATCGGAAAAGTTGCGTTCCTTGAGCCTAGTGAAAATACAGGAACAAAAACGATTCAGTCTTTGGGATTCCTTACCGCTTCTAACAACGCAAACTTCAACGATTTGGCTTCTGAAGTCAGCACTTTGCTTTACTATCTTGACCACAAATACGAGGTTAAGGAGTCTGATGATCCTAGATTTATTCCTGGCCGCCAGGCTGCGATTATCGTTAACGGAAAGCAGGAAGGAATCTTTGGAGAAATCCATCCGCAGGTTCTTGAGAATTGGGCAATCACAGTTCCTTGTGTTGCCGGCGAAGTGAACGTAGAGGCTCTTATGCCAAAAGAAAAGCCTCATTCAAAGGCTGCTCCTAAAGAAACTAAAGGCGAAGTAAAAAATCAGCCTTCACCTGCAGAAACTGACCCTGCCGCTTATTATGACGAGCACGTTCAGCTTCTCGTTGCAAAAATCGAGAAAGTTGAATGCAATCCCCAGGGTGACAAACTCTACATCGAGACAATGGACGACGGTTCTGGAACACCTCGAATCATTCAGTCAGGTTTGCGCCCGTACTTGAAGGAAGAGGAACTTTTGGGACAGCACGTAATCATTGCGGCAAACCTTGCTCCTCGCAAAATGAAGGGCGTTGAAAGCCGCGGAATGCTTCTTGCCTGCGATTACACTGAGGACGGAAAAGAAAAAGTAGAACTTCTTACGGCTCCTTGGGCTGCTCCTGGAACTGTAATCACTCTAGAAGGAAGCAATTTTAACGGCGAAAAGCCTGCAAAAATTGACATCGACAAGTTCTGCAAGGTTGACTACAAAGTTTCTGGCCACACGGTAATGATTGCCGGCAAAAAGGCTCTTGCCGACGGAAAAGAAATTAAAACCGTAAAAGCAGATAACTGCGAAGTTTGCTAATTTTTAACACTTTATAAATCGAGGTCGGGTATTTTGCCCGACCTTTTTTCTAGAAAAATATGGAAGAATCAGCTATTCAGGAAAAAGCGGAGCGAATCCGCGACGTTATCCGCTACATAAGCAAGTTCCGCAATGCGGCGGTGGTAATTCATCTTGATGACAGGGTGATAGACTCGCCTTTATTTTCAAATCATATTCGGGACATTTCTTTGATTCACGAGGCCGGATTGAAAGTTATAATCGTGCCTGGCGCACACAAAAGAATCGACAATATTTTGAGTCAGAACGGCATAAAATGGACGATGAAGAACGGAATCCGAATCACGACGCCGGACGCAATGCCAATAATAAAGAATGCTGCGTTTGATGTTTCGAATATCGTTATGACGAGTCTTGCCGGGGAGCATCTTACCGCCGTAATCGGAAACTGGGTTCGTGCGCGGGGAAAGGGCGTTCTTTCTGGCGTGGATTACGGAACTGCCGGAGAAATTGACAAACTTGACGACGAAACGATTCAGACCGTGCTCGACAACGGTTTTATTCCGATTTTTCCGTGCATTGGCTGGAGTCTGAACGGAAAGCCGTACAACATTTCTTCCGTGGAACTGGCTTCTCAAATTGCGATGCACATGAAGGCCGACAAACTCTTCTATCTTCTTCCGGACGCGGAGCTTTCCGAAAAATATTTTACGATTCCTTGTGAGCAGGGACGAACTGAGTCTGGCTGCATTCCTGCCATGAACATTGAGGAAGTCGGAACTTTTCTTGCGTGCAACAAAAAAGCCGACAAGGTTAAGCTAAAGGACGCGGACAAAGATTATTTTGACAGCATGATTTCGATTGTGAAACTTTCTCGCGAGGCGGTTCTAAAAGGTGTTACGCGAGTTCACGTTTTGAACAGCTCGCTTGAAGGAACTCTTCCGTGCGAGATTTTCAGCGACTTTGGTTCGGGTACGATGATTTATTCCTCGAACTACGGAAAGATTCGTGCTATGCGTCGAGAGGATATTCCTGCGGTCATGTCGCTTATTCGTCCGTTCGTCAAAAAGAAGATTCTTCTTCCGCGCACCGAGCAGGATTTTGAGGCAACGTACAACGACTACATTGTTTATGAGCTTGACGGAGCCGTTCGTGCGTGTGCGGCACTGCACATTTATGACCGCACGCAGGCGGAGATTGCTGGCGTTGCGGTTGACGAGTCTTGTGCGCACATTGGCGTTGGCCCGAAGATGATTCAGTATTTGATTGAAAAAGCAAAAGTAATAAATCTTGCGAGCGTATTTATTTTGACCACGCAGACTGCCGACTGGTTTGAGCGTCTTGGTTTTGTTCCTGATTCTGTTGAGAATCTTCCTGCTGAACGTAAAAAAATCTGGAATCCAAAACGCGGTTCCAAGCCGTACAGACTGAATATTAAATAAAGAATCTGCGAAGAATTCTGTGTGGCAATGAAGTTTAGTGTATAAATTTCGACACAGATGAACGCAGATAAACAGAGATAGGTCACAGATAAATGAAAGTGCGAGCCTGCGAGGCGAGCACAAAACTTCCCCCACAAAACGCGGCTCTCGTTGCCGCCGCGTTTTGTGAACACTTGCGAGTTGTCCCACCAGAGCGCGAGTTTTCCGTTAGGAAAACTCGCGGGAAACGCACAAGTCGACTTGTATCTGCAAAGTGAACTTGTAGCGTTTCCGTTGGTTGAGTAGCGAAGCGTATCGAAACCACACCAACACAAGCTCACTAAAATTCTATCAAACCAAGTTTTTCAGATTTTGCCAACCTCATGCGGAGAACCTGACTTTAACAGGTAGGGAGCTGGTTGCCGAAGGCAATTCGACTCATGAGATGAGTCGAAAAGCGAGTCTCGGAAAAATCTAAGATTTTTCCGCAGCTTGTGCCACAACTCCATAAGGGCATAAAAAAAGACTTCTGATTTCTCAGAAGTCTTTCGTGCGGAGAACCTGACTTGAACAGGCACAGCTTGCGCCACTAGCACCTCAAGCTAGCGTGTCTACCAATTCCACCATCCCCGCAAGGTTTCTATACAATATACGCTTTAATAATTTTAGTCAATACGTTAATATTTAAAAATCGAAAATTTTCGAAATATTTTTATAAAAAAGGAATCCTGAGGAAATTATGAAATCAAAACTTTCTTTAATTCTTGCCGCCTTGCTTTCAACAGCAGGAGCTTTTGCGCTTCCTGGAACAAAGCAGTCCGTACCAGATTCATCAGGGCAGTTTGTTTATTACAAAGACGCGTCTTTTGCCCGCGAATCATATCTTGGAGTCATTTACTATGATGAATCAACTTATGCCTTCCGTTATGTGGCCCCACAAATCAACGACAAAAAAAATCCTAAGCCTAAGCTTGAAATGCAGGTTTTTCTTACAGTCAATCCGGAAAGCGACAAACTCGATTTTACTGGCGAGCGTGTAGAACCTTTCCCGCGCTCACAGGAAGAGACTGACATCATCAATTATATCCACGATTTTGCTTATGAAATGACATCTAGACGGCAGAAAGTTGGTCTGCTCGAAGAGAAAAAAACTGTCAATCAGGATTACGAGCAGTTTGGTGGATTCGTCAAAATTGAATACGATCCGATGATTCCGGTTTTTAACGTTTCAAAAATAATCGATGCAGGCGGAAAAGAAGCTCTTTCAATCGTGACGGCTGGTCAGCTTATTTCTTCGAGTGATACGAGCTTTCAGACATTTGAGGGAATCCCTGATAAGATTACCGACAAGGCACATTCGTTCAAGCCGAACAAAAAGGCAAAGAAAAACAAGATTACGATTGATGACGAGAATGCCGGAAGTCAGGAATTTACGCTTGATTCTCAGTGGGAGCAGAAAAACGGCATGAATCTTTGGACGCTTGGAAGTGTTGCTACGATTTCAACGGTGACAATAAATGCCGGTGATATTTCAAAAGCAAAGATTTTGCGAACAATTTTGCTTGGCCGTGACCATTCTTACCCGGACTGGGCATCGCTAAAAATCGATTCTTCAAAAGACGGTACGATTTCTGTAAGTCCTGTTTATTACAATGCTGATTCAAATTCTTTTCTGTACAATTTTAAGGTTATAAAAGAGTTGAAAGGCGGCTCAAACAGCATTTTTGATTTTTCAGTATTTGCCGGGGCATACACGCCGAATAAAAAATACTTTAACGAAATTTTGAATTCATACAAGACTGTAAAATAGCTGTAAAATTCAATCACCGAATGTTTTGATTCGGAATCTCTGCGCTTGCTTGGTGCATGAGAGCCCGAATCAAGTTCGGGCTGACGGTATGGAATTGAGTTTTTATTTGAAGCTTGCCCTTGAAAGCGGGGTGCCAATCCAAATGCCCTCGCTTCCGAGATATTGTTTTTGCTCGCCTTCCACCAAAAACTGCACGGAACTTACCGTTGAGAATTCTGTGGCGGTATAAACGACTTGCATGAGTTGTGTTTGGTAGCCTTCCACGCCAAATCGGTTGAACTCAAAATTCTTGTTGAAATTCAAGTAAGCTACTCCGTCTTTTATGCTTGCTGAAATGAGCCTTGTTTCTTCTGGAATCAGCGTTGTGCACCCTTTGTTTTCTTCATCGTCGCTTGGTCCCTGCAGAAGCAATTTTATGTTGTTTGTGAGAGGCGAGGGCGTTTTTACAACTTTTCTGGAAACTTCCCGGCGGCTTATAACTCCGTCGCTGTTGATTTCGGCGAAGCAGAGCTTTGCGGAAGTCATTTTTACGATTTCTGTGGACGGAACTGGCTGTTCTGTGATTGTTTGCGTGACTGACCTTGAAGTTGCAATTGCGTTTTCTGGAATTTTAACTTCTGAAGCGGCAATTTCGCTGTTTTCGCTTGCGTCAAATTCATTTTGTTGCGTTGGAGAATTTTCCGAGTTGACCGCTTCGTTCAAAAGCTCGTTTTGCGCTGCGGAAAGTTCAGTTTGTGAGCTGGTGCGTGAAGAATCCGACGCTTCTTCGGATGAAGATTCCGTATTTTGCATTAGCGAGTTCAAATCTATTTTTGGGGAAGATGAATCAGAATCATCTCCCTGTCTTAAATTTATTACGACATCACCGGAATCTGCCGGTTTTTCTTCTTTTTCTTTGTATTCCGCAATGAATGTTGGCGTGGTTCCGAAAATCCGTTCAAAAAAGTGTGTTGATTTTAAGTTGCTTTTTATGCTGTCGAGTTTTAGCGCAAAAATTATAAAAATCACGAGGATACATAAAATCCAGATTCCTATGACTATTAGGGCTTTTTTACTTTTTGAACTATTTGAGTTTTCATCTTTTTCTTTCATAACTTCTGATTATAACAAATTTTCACCGTTTGGTTTATATAACTGCACTTGAGAACCATAAAATAAACCGATAAAATATTTTTATTCTCGACTTTTTAGAGAATTTTAATGGAGATTTTAAAATGGAACAGCAGCCAGCAAAAAAGTTTGATTTGATTACATTCGGAGAGACAATGCTTCGTCTTTCGCCACCTTCAAACGGACGTATTTTCCGCAGTGATGTTTTTGAGAAACATGCTGGTGGTGCGGAGCTTAACGTAGCTTCGGGTGTTTCTCTTCTAGGACTCCGTTCAGGAATTATCACACGTCTGCCTAGAAACGAGCTTGGAACGTTCGTAAAGAACCGAATCCGTTTTTCGAGCGTTTCGGACGATTTTATTATTTATGATGATTCTCCTGACGCGCGCCTTGGAATTTATTACTACGAGAACGGTGCGTATCCGCGAAAACCTACCGTAGTTTATGACCGAAGGCATTCTTCAATCACAAAAATTAAGTCTGAGGAAATTCCAGATGACATTTATGGAAAGACTCGGATGTTCTATACTTCTGGAATTACGCTTGCATTGAGCGAAAATACGAGAAAACTTGCCCTTGAGCTGATTCAGAAATTCAAGGCGGCGGGGGCTAAAATCGCTTTTGACGTAAATTATCGTGCGAACCTTTGGGACGAGGACACGGCTCGCGAGACAATCAAAAAAATCTTGCCGTTCGTTGATTTGCTTTTTATTTCTGAAGAAAGCTGCCGCAGAATGTTCCAAAAATCTGGCACGCTGGAAGACATGCACCGAGAATTCTGCAAGGATTTCCCGAATATTCAGTACATTGCTTCTTCTGAGCGCGAGGTTATAAGCCCTAAAGTGCACTCGTTCACGTCGCTTGTTTATTCAAAGGCTGAAGACAAATTCTACACGGAAGAGCCTTACAAGGACATTGATGTTGTGGACCGAATCGGTTCTGGAGACGCTTATTGTTCAGGCGTTGTTTTTGGTCTTTTGAAATATGACGACCCAAAAAAGGCGATGGAATTCGGAAATGCAACTTGCGCCACAAAAAATACGATTGCCGGAGACCTTCCTCTTTCTGACTTTAACGAAATCAGTTCGATTATCAAAGCTCACCAAACCAAAGGAAAGCAGAGCGAGATGAATCGCTAAACTTGCTAATTTTTTTACAATAAAAGCCCTTTTTGCTGAAAAGTGAAAAATGCACTTTTTTTGCAGAAAGGGCTTTTCTTTTCTTCAAAATAAATCAATATTAGTATTATAATATACTTGTAAATTACTAGGAAATAGAGGGAATATATGAAGATTTCAACACGCGGACGTTATGCTCTCCGCTTTATGATTGATCTTGCACAGCATAATAATGGAGATTACATTGCGTTAAAAGATATTTCTTCGCGGCAGAATATTTCTATAAAATATCTTGAGCAGATTACGTCTCTTTTGAGCAAATTCGGATTTTTGTTGAGCACGAGAGGACCTAAGGGCGGTTATAAGCTTGCTAAAGCCCCTGACGCATACAAAGTTGGTGATGTTTTACGCATTACAGAGGGAAGTCTTGCGCCGGTTGCCTGTCTTGAAACTGAGAAAAATATTTGCGAGCGTTACGGTGAATGCAAGACTATTGCATTGTGGGAAGGGCTTTATAAAGTGATTAACAATTATCTTGACAGCATTACTATTGATGATTTACTCAACAAAGCGGAGCCTGGAAGCTTTGTGTATATGATCTAAAGGAAACGCTACAAGTCGACTTTAAAAGTTTGAGTTTGTTTTGTGCGTTTCCCGCAAGTTTTCCTGCGGAAAACTCGCGCTTCACTTTTAGGGATAGGGACGCTACAAGTTGACTTTAAAAGTTTGAATTGGCTTTGTGCGTTTCCCGCAAGTTTTCTGGGCAGAAAACTCGCGCTTCACTTTTAAGGGTAGGGACGCTGCAAGTTGACTTAAAAGTTTAAGTTTGTTTTGTGCGTTTCCTGCAAGTTTTCCTGCGGAGAACTCGCGCTTCACTTTTAGGGATAGGGACGCTACAAGTTGATTTAAAAGTTTGAGTTGGCTTTGTGCGTTTCCCGCGAGTTTTTCTGACGGAAAACTCGCGCTTCACTTTTAGGGATAGGGACGCTACAAGTTGATTTAAAAGTTTGAGTTGGCTTTGTGCGTTTCCCGCGAGTTTTTCTGACGGAAAACTCGCGCTTCACTTTTAGGGATAGGAAATGCTACAAGTTGACTTAAAAAGTTTAAGTTGGCTTTGTGTGTTTTCTGGCAGTTTTCTTGGGGGAAAACTGCTGGTCATGCTGAACTTGTTTCAGCATCTGTGCCTGTATAGGCAGGTCTTGAAAAGTAAATGTAAATCCGTTAGTATAATTACATACTTTACCGATAGGAAATTAAATAAAAGGGGGCCTGTATGGCGAATATTGCAACAAAAATTACTGATTTGGTTGGAAAGACACCGATTTTGGAACTTTCTAATCTTGAGCAAAAACTTGGGCTTAAAGCAAAAATTCTTGCCAAGCTTGAATATTTTAATCCTGCCGGAAGCGTAAAAGACCGAATCGCAAAGGCGATGATAGAAGATGCTTTCGCCAGCGGAAAAATCACGAAAGACTCCGTAATTATTGAACCGACTTCCGGAAATACGGGAATCGGGCTTGCCTCTGCTGCTGCAAGCTACGGATTAAAAATCATTTTGACAATGCCAGAAACCATGTCTGTTGAGCGACGAAATATTCTTAAAGCTTACGGAGCAGAACTTGTGCTTACGGACGGTACAAAAGGAATGAAAGGTGCGATTGCGAAGGCTGAGGAACTTGCCCGAACTACACCAAACAGTTTTATTCCTGGCCAATTTGAAAATCCTGTAAATCCTAAGACTCATTTTGAAACTACCGGACCGGAAATTTGGGAAGATACAGACGGAAATGTTGACGCATTCGTTGCTGGCGTGGGAACTGGCGGAACTTTGAGCGGAGTTGGCAATTTCTTAAAATCAAAAAAGCCTGACGTAAAAGTTTTTGCAGTTGAGCCTGCAACTTCTCCGGTTCTTTCAAAGGGAATTCCTGGGCCGCATAAAATTCAGGGAATTGGAGCGGGATTCATTCCGCAGACACTCGATACAAAGGTTTTTGACGAGGTTATTCCTGTTGAGAGTGATGACGCTTTTGCGGTTGGAAAGGAACTTGGAAAAACTGAGGGATTTTTGACCGGAATTTCTTCTGGTGCCGCTTTGTGGGCCGCAATTCAGGTTGCTAAGCGTGCTGAATTTGAAGGCAAAACGATTGTAGTCCTCTTGCCGGATTCTGGCGACCGCTATCTTTCGACACCTCTTTTTACGGAATAAACTGACTTAACTGGCGTTTAACTAACTTTAAAACTGCCGCGCACGAGCTTTCAACTTTGAAAGTTTTGTTCGTGGCAGTTTTTTTTGTCAACTAGAAACCGCGGAAAAATGCTAATTCCTAGAGGCTATTTTCTGGTTTTACTTTAAAAATATTAAAAATCTCAAGACGGAAAAATGATAAAAATCTCATTTTTGCAAAATAAAGATACTTTTTTGCATTTTATTGTCTTAAAAAACGATATATGCTAGGCTTTTCCTACTTATTGGAGGGTAAAATGAAAAAAATCATTGTCCTTATCGCGCTTTTGAGTTTTTTTGGAATGTCGGGATTTTCTGAGCAAAAATCAAAGAAGATTTTTATAGACAATCTTTATACCGTTGAACTTTATTATGATTTTGACGCAGGAAATTTAAAGCTCATGCTTTTTTCTGATAACCAAAGTCCTTTTGACGAGCAATATGCAGAAGATAACATTGCTGAAGTTATAAATGATTTTTTGAATGATAATGATTTGGAGAGCGTCAATCTTGAAAATTCTTCCAGAGATAGAAATTTTTTAGGAAGATATACGGTTGTTGAGCGGATTTATACGATAAAGAAACAATAAAATATCAAAAATTAAGATTAACGGTCGATAGTTATTCACAATGAGTGCACATCATGTGGATAACTATTTTTTTTGCCCAAGAAATTTTTCTAAACTAACGAAAGTTATCCACATGATGTTAACAATATGTGGATAACCCTGTGTAAAAGCTGTTAGAAAATGTGGAAAACTCTGTGGAAAAGTTGATAAAATTGTTGATAACTTCAAAAAAATTGTGGATTATTGTAGGATAACATTATGCAAAAAAATCTCCCTTACCACAAACAATTGGACTTAATCCTCGAGGAACTTTGTGGAAAAAATCCGCCAGAACCGAAGAAAAGCCTGCTTTTACATGCTTGTTGCGGTCCTTGCAGTTCTTATGTAATTGAATATCTTTCATCGATTTTTGATATTACAATCTTCTTTTACAATCCGAACATTCATCCGGAGACTGAGTATACGCGGCGTCTGACTGAACTAAAAAAATTCCTTACGGAGTTCCCGGATGCGCTAAAAAATAAGGTAAAGCTTGTTGTAGACAATTATAATGTTGAAGATTATTTTTCAGCAACTAACGTTCGTTCGGAACCAGAATTGCAAAACGAGCCTGAGCGAGGCGAACGTTGCCGAAGATGTTATGAATTCAGGATGCGACGAGCTTACGACTATGCCTGCAAAAACGGCTTTGATTATTTTACGACCACGCTGAGCATAAGCCCGCATAAAGATTCAAAGATGATAAATGAAATTGGAAAGCTTCTTGAACAAGGTGGTGAGCGAAAGGAAGGCTCCCCAAAATTCCTTCCGAGCGATTTTAAAAAACGCGGTGGTTTTTTGAGGAGCACTCAATTGAGCGAAGAGTATGGCCTTTGGCGGCAGGACTATTGTGGCTGTGTTTATTCGCAGGCACGCCGAGGCTAGACTTCGGAAGTTTTTATTGAGCTTACGGTAACGTAAGAATCTTCGGTTGAACCTGTCGTAAAGGCATAAAAGCCGAACCTTCCGCCGACCCAGTGGGCGTTTTCGAGGATGAACGGTTTTGATTTTATTTCGATACCGTCATCTACATCGAAGCTGAGTGTTACGTGTGCGGTTCGGTCGTTGATTTTTCTGAACGAAATGTTGTACTTTACGATTCCGACCGAGCCTTTGTACGGGTACATTCGTATGTTTTCAAATCGTTCTTCGTCGCCGTTCTCGCTTCCCACTGATTCCACGAAGGAAAAATAGACTTTGCCGTTTTCTTTTCCGATGGCGAGGGCTTTGTATTCATCGCCCAAAAAAACGATTCCCGCACAGCTGTTTTCTTTGAGGTGCGCGTAATCTATTTCACATTCGAAATCAAAATTTTCTGCATCAATTTTTTTTGTGAGCACGTTAGGGCTTTTCCAAATGTTCGGTTCGCCTGACTTTATTGTGGTACAAGCATTGAGCTTGATTCTGTCTTCGTAGAATTCTGCGTATTCGGCTTTTGGATTTGCAGAAAATTGAAAATCCAAAAATGGATTTTTCACTTCTTTTTTGTCTGAATAAAATCCGAATGGTTTTTCAAACTCTTTGTACGGTTCGCCTGGCGCTACTCCGCTTTCGATGGCCGTTCCGATTAATGGCCAGTCATTTGCCCAGCGCATTGGTTGGAGATGAGTGATTCTTCCGTAGATTCCGCGTTCCTGAAAATGAATGAACCAGTCTTTTATTCCTTTGGAGTTTGGTTTTTCGGTTTCTACCCATCCGCCTTGATGCGGTCCGTTTATAGCTGATTCACCCTGGACGAGTACGATTTTTTCTTCGTAAGGCCCGGTGATTTGTTTTGAGCGTAGAACTGACTGCCAGCCTGCCGAAACGCCTCCTGCCGGTGCGAAGATGTAATAGAATCCGTTTCTTTTGTAGAATTTTGGCCCTTCGATTGTTGGTTGCGTCTTTGTTCCGTCAAAAATAATTTTGTCGCCTGAAATTTGGGTCATTGTTTTTGGATCGACTTCAAAAAGGGCAAGTTTTGAATTGAATCCGATGCGGCTTTTTACGAAAGCATGAACAACAAAAAGTTTTTCGTTTTCCCAGATAGGGCAAGGGTCTTCGAATCCTTTTCCTCTTACGATGCATTTGAGCTCGCTCCATTTTTCGAGAGGATTCTTTGTGCAAGTGTAAAAAATACCTTCGTCTGGTGTTGCGACAAAAATGTAGAACATGCCGTTGTGGAATCTGATTGATGGCGCCCAAAGTCCCTTTGCGTTCTGTGGTTTGTCGTATATGGCAAAAGGAATCCGTTGGCAGGCATAATTTTCGAGCTTCCAGTTTACGAGATCCTTTGATGTAAGGATTGGAAGGCCTGGCATGAAGTTAAAGCTTGATGCCGTCATGTAAAATGTGTCGCCCACGCAGATTACGTCTGGGTCTGAATAGTCACAAACAAGGATAGGATTTTGATATTTCATAGTAATTTCCAAGGCTTTTATAAATTTTTTATTAGATTATGAAAAGAGAAAAATAAATGCAAGTCCCACCTAATTTGCAAACATTTAGAAAATAATAAAAAAAAGTCGTTTTATTTCAAAAAATTGTAATTTTTGTATTTTCCATACATGCGATATTATAAGCATAAAACAAAGTTCCAATAAAAAAGGGGGAAAATTATGAAAAAGTTTTCGAAATTAGCAATTATGGGTGGTGCATTGGCACTTTTACTTTCGTTCGGCTTTGTTTCTTGCTCGGATTCAGGCAGCGACGATTCTCCTGATACAAGCAAGAGTGCTGTAGAGACAAAAGCTACGGCAAAGACATATAGCTTTGCAGGCGGAACAAATGGTGTCGTTCTTGCAGACTTAGATGGATGGGATATGGCAACAAAAGATGTAATCTCATCTCCTGTAGCTTCTACCGCAACTGAAAAGACACTTTCTAACGGTGCTGTTCTTCATTGGAAAGGTGCAAAAGTAGGAACTTTTCGTTTCCGTTCAACACATGATGCAAATGCATCTTTGACAGAAGAAATTGCAAATGCAGCGACTGCCCTCAACTACAACGGTGGTTTGACAGACGGTGACTTGTTGAGCGGCGTTGACCTCTCAACTGTTGACCGCTATGTTGAGATTTCTGTTGACGGAGCTGGCACAGTAACTGCAACGGTCGATTTCAAAGGTGCAAAAGAATCTGATAATCCAACAGGTGGCCCTTTCAAAGCAGCTTTCGTAGACAAAGACGGAACAGTTCTTGGAACAGTTGCTTCTGATGAGGTTACCGCAAGCTCAAAAGATGTAACTATTACAGGTTCAGTCAGTGCAGCAGGCTCTGTTTACCTCGTATTCAGCCGTAACGGTGCGAAGAAAGGTTCAAGCGGAACAGGCGGATTGGATGTAAAGACAATCGCTGTAACACCAGCTGAGTAATCACATATAATCTTTTACAAAAATAGCAAGGGCTTTCCTCAAATCGGGGAAAGCCCTGTCTGTTTTGTAGCAGAAAAATCTACTAAGTTCAGACACTGGGTATTAGTTGTTTGTCGCTGTGATTGCGAAGCTCGAAATACCGCCCTTCATATTCTTAATACCCTTGCCAGCTGCCATATCTTTTGTTGCAGCCCAGTTGAAGCGGAGAGTATAAGTTCCAGCGGAAAGTTTTGTAGATGCGAGGGTTGCAGTCATTGCCTCTTTTGAGCCTTCACCCACATCACCTTTTGCAACCTCTGACGAAGAAGAATCAAGGATTACAATCTGTCCACCGAGGTTAGCAGATTGAGTATTGAAAGCACTAACATCAACAGAAATAGAAGCTTCAGTCGCAAGAGTGAATTTGTAGTCAACATAACCAACAACATCATTAGCCGAAAGTGCAGGTTTTGTAGAGTCATCTGTAGTACCAGCAATTACGATTCCGAATGAATCAGCTTTTGCATTTGTAGACGCCCAGGTGTAGTTGCATTTTTCCCATTTCGGATATCCATCTTTCAAACCGCCGAACTTATCAGATACATATCCGCCAGCCACAGCTTCCTGAACATCTGTGAACACATCTGTTGTCTTGGAAAGAGAGAGTAGGTATATTTTCTTCTGAAGAGCCATCATAACTAAGGACGACAGAACCGCCGTTATCGGAAGTACGCGAATTTGGTTATTTATCTGATTCGTGAGTGAAAAGGTTTTTCGTGGGATTGTCCGATAAATTTCGTATGAAAAGATTTCTGTTGAATATGATTTTTTTTGGATTTGTCGCGGCTTTTGCATGGAGCGAGGTTTCGCTCAAATATTCTGGTTCGGGCGGATATTCGCTTGTGGAGCGGACGAATCTTCGGCGATACGAGAACGGCAAATATGTTGGGCTTACAAGCCGTGAGGTTCGTTCGTTCATTTCGCCTGCGGACTCGTATGATGAGTCTAAGAGCGGCGAATTGTGGTTCGACGGAAATTTTTATGTTTCTCAGGACACTGTTAGAAATCAAAAAGTAGTCAGCACGGGAATACATGATTCAATTTCTTCTATATTCTATATTGGTTCGGACGGAAGAATGACTATGTACGAAGATCATGGTTTTCCGTCGTTCAGGAGTTTTCCTGCGTATTCGGCAGAGCCAGTTAAAATCGGGGATTCTTGGACGAGCCAGGCGGAGCGTGCTGTAGACCCAATGAACAGCGGCATTTTTACGAAAATCCCGGTGCTCGTTCAGTACACGCTTGTTGGCGAGGAAGTTTTTAAGGGCGAAGAGGTTTACCGCATAAAAGCGATTTGGCAAACGAATTATAATTTGCGGAATCAGGATTTTGCGGGAGACAAAAATTTAAAAAAGGCTCTTGGCGGTCACAAAGCGGACATTATCGTTTTAAAAAAGAGCGGTCAGCCGTTTATGATTCTTGATAATGTTGACGAGACGTTTTTTTATGATGACGGAATGCAGGTGAATTTTAAGGGAACGATAACGATGTTCACGGAATTTCCGGCGGCACTTGACCGTGACAAGTTGATTCCTGCACTTAACCGTATTGCGAGCGAGAAAAAATCTGGGCGTAAGGCAAAGGCTCTTGGCGGCGGAAGCGTGGGCGCAATAACCACTGTGAACCATGGCGAGAAAAATGCTGATGAAGGAAAGAATGCCAAAACAGAGGAAGAAGAAAGGAAAGCCGATTCTTTTGTGCAGGTGAGTGAATTAAAAAATTCGAAAGTTGATGAAAAACAAGGTGCACAAAGGGAAAGTAAGTTAAAATCCGAGGAAAAAAATGCTTCCGAGCTTAAAAGTGAATTTTCTTCGGGGGAGAAAAAACAAAAATCTTCTGAAAAATCAAATCAAAAAATAAAGTCTAAGACGCGGGATGAGCAAATTTTGGAGGCTGAAGAAAAGATTCGTTCGCGAAAAACCGGGGAACAAGCCCTTGATACGTTTGATGCCGGAGTTGCGGTTCAGCTTGAAAGTGCGAAGAACGACATGATTTTTGAGGAAACGGATTCGGGCTTGCGGCTCAGGATTCAGAATATCAACTTTCAGGCGGACAGCGCGGAGCTGATTTTGGGCACGGAAGGAAGCCGTCTTGATGACGTTGCGAAAGTTTTGAAAATGGCTCCGAATTCCAAATTTTTGATTGAGGGGCACACGGCGTCGGTGGGTAAACCTTTAGGCGAGCAGATTCTTTCGGAGCAGCGGGCCAGAAAAATTGCAAACGAGCTTGTAAACCGTGGCGTTAGTGCGGACAGTTTTATTGTTCGCGGTTGGGGCGGCAAAAAGCCTTTAATGCCGAATGACACCGCGGCGGGGCGTTCGATGAATCGTCGCGTGGAAATTACGATTCTTGAATAGAATTTGCAGAAAAATCTGAACGTTGAATTTGGCTAAAATCTATGATAAAATCTTGTGCATTTGTTCTTTTGATGATACAAGTGCCTATTATTTAAACAGGAGCTTTTTATGAAAGTCGTTGTTATTGGTGCTCAGTGGGGAGATGAAGGAAAAGGTAAAATCGTTGACTACCTTGCGGAAAATGCAAAATATGTTGTTCGCTATGCGGGCGGTCCTAACGCTGGTCACACGATTGTTGTTGACGGAAAACAGTACGCGCTTCATCAGGTTCCGTCAGGAATCCTCTATTCAGACAAAGCAGTTTTCCTTGGTGCCGGAATGGTAATCGACCCAGAGGCTCTTTTCAACGAACTTCAAATGCTCAAAGACAACGGAATTGATTGGGAAGGACGCGTTTTTATTTCTGACCGCGCACACATCATTCTTCCACGATACCGCCAGATGGACAAAGACCGCGATGCGGCTCGCAAACGTCCGATTGGAACTACCGGCCGCGGAATCGGAATCACTTATTCAGAAAAAGCACAGAGAGACGGTCTTCGCCTTGCAGATTTGGACTGGAAACAGAAAATGGACGAATTTGAAGGCGAGGATTTGGAATACCTCAACAAATACAAAGACAGACTGATTGAGATGCGTGTTGATTTGACCGCAAAAATGTACGAATACCGAAACGAGAATATTCTTTTTGAGGGCGCTCAGGGTGCAATGCTCGACATTGATTCTGGAACTTACCCTTACGTTTCTTCGGGTGCATCTTGTGCTGCCGGTGCTGCAACAGGATGTGGAATTGGTCCGCACGACCTTGACCAGATTCTTGGAGTGTTCAAGGCTTACGAGACTCGCGTAGGAAACGGTCCGATGCCTACAGAATTCAATGACGACGATGAAGCGGAAAGCGAGCTTTGCCGTACTGTACGCGAGACGGGGCGAGAATATGGCGTTACGACTGGTCGTGCCCGCCGTTGCGGTTATCTTGACTTGGTTGCATTGCGTTACGCTTGCCGAGTAAATTCTTTGGATTCCCTCGTGCTAACTCACCTGGACATTTACGACCCGATGGAACAGATTGAAGCGTGCGTGGCTTACGACATCAACGGTAAAATCGTAACAGACTTCCCGGCTGGTGTTGAGGACATGGAGAACGCAAAGCCGGTTTTGAAGAAATTCAAGGGCTGGAAAACTTCACTCAAAGAAATCCGCGAGTACGACAAACTTCCTGCCGCTGCACGTGACTACGTTGAATTCATTGAAGATTACTGTAACACAAAAGTAGGAATCATTTCCGTAGGATATGAGCGTGATGAGACGTTTATCCGAAAGAATCCGTGGCAGAAATAAAATATCCTGTCACATAAAATAGCAAGTAAATTGTCACCCCGAACATTTTGATTCGGGGTCTTTTTTTTACAGCCCTTGCCGTGCTCGACAACGGCACACGTTTTTGGCCTGCAAAATAGAAAAATTAAAATCCGTTCTGGTAATTTGTTGTCATTCTGAACTTGATTCGGAATCTCTAAATGTAGATGATGGAACGAGTTCAGCATGACAATAGGTTTTGGTTTCGACTTCGCTCAATCACCGCGTTTGTGTGATGCAGATTGTTAGTTGATGTTATTGTACTTAATCAGTTCCGGGCGGTATTCAAAGTGCATGTTATCCCAGATTGCCCACTTTCCGCCCCAGATGAATCCTTCGCTTTCAAATGCCTGAATTACTTTTTTTGGCGGCATCCATCTTGCGCTCAATTTTGTCATAATCCACTTGTCGCCTACGTTTTGTTTCGTCCAGCTCCAGAAAATTTCTTTTCCGCCGCGTTTTTTCGGAAGCACGTCAATTGCAATTCCGTAGCTGTGGAAGGATTTTCGTTTGGTGCCGGCGATAATTCTCCAATGATATGCGTCCGTGGACTTTAGGTTCGAGATGAACGCTCGAACTGCGGCATCGTTTTTTGCGTAGGCGAGTATTTTATTTTCAACTCGCTTGAGCGGGGCTTTTATGCGTTCGTGGATTCTCGTTTCTTTTTTTAAGAAAAATACTCCCGTGGTGTGCTCTACAAGAGATTCTTTGGTTTCTGCGGAATAAACGAAGTCAAAAAAGAATGTAGGCGCGCCAGGTCCGTCCTGACGGTTGCTTTCTGATGAATATTTTTTATTTCGTCTTTCTCTGCTTTTGTGAGTGATTTTGGGTCGCGGAGAGTTTTGCTGTATTCGTATAAAAGCGGCGTGTATTTTTTGATGTTTGCAAGTTCCTCTTTGGGAAGCATTCTGCTGTCAGCCCAATAAAAAACTGCGGACTTTGTTTTTTTGCCGCCGAGCCATTTTGCCATTGTGAGTTCAAGTTTCCAGTCATCAAGTTTGTCATCGTAGTTTTCTTTAAAAGTGATGTCAGGATAGCTTTTTTCAAACATAATCAAATCCTTGGGAAGTTCCTTTGCGGATAAATTTGAAAAAAATCCGACGAATAAAAAAAAGACAAAAAAGACGGAAATGCAAACTCTTTTCATTTAACGATTTTCAAACCCCTGCTGATTTTTATTTTCGTCAACTTTAGGATAAATCGAAATCCCTAAAATTTCCTGAGATTTTTGCATTGGTTTTGCAAGAAATAAAGAAAGGAGAGCCGATGCAGTCTTTACGATTTCTGATTTTGGTTCTGCAAGTTTAAGAACATCGATTTTCTGTTTTATGTAATCGCCCACAATTTCGACGGCTTCGTCATAATCGTCCTGCAGAATTGAAATGCGTGAACTGAAAACTATGTTCTGAACTCCGGCTGCGCTTCCGTAAAGTGAATTCAAATTGGTAAAGTCTGCAATGGTCGGAATGTGTGCTGAGTGGAGCAGAGAGCGGATTATGGAGCAATCCTGCTGGGAAGAAACGTTCAGAAAATACTGGGATTTTTCGCCTTTCTGGGCGCGGATAAAGAAATCTTCCGAAAAATCAGTGTCGTTGCTTTCCTCAGAGTTTTCTTCTTCGGCAAAAGATGAACTTTCCTGGCCTGACGGTTCCTTAAATTCAGCATCCATCAAATCTTCGATTTTTGTTTCATCTTTTTTGGTAAGTTTTTTTATCAGCCGGTAAATGAGGCCGATTACAACTATTGCAAGCGCAATCCGTGCGGTTGTGGGGTCGGTAATGTTTCCGTAACGCAATAACAAATTCATTTTGTCTCCATAAAAGTATAGCCCGTTCCGGCTTTTTGAATTTTATTCAGCGTCAGCGGAACGGGAATTGTCATTTTATTTTTTAATGGAATTTTCGGCAGCTTCAAGTGTGTTGTAAATGAGCATTGCGATTGTCATTGGACCGACTCCACCCGGAACTGGCGTAATGTAGCTTGCGATTTCTTTTAAGTCATCAAAATCAGCGTCGCCAATGAGTCTGAATCCGCTCTTTTTTGAAGCGTCTGGAATTCTGTTGACGCCGACATCAATTACGACTGCTCCAGGTTTTACCATTTCTTTTGTAAGTGTGTGCGGATGCCCTGAGGCAACAACGATAATATCAGCATTTTTTGTGAACGAACCAATGTCTTTGGTTCCTGTGTGGCAGATTGTTACCGTGCAGTTTGTCTCTTTGCGGGCAAGAAGAATTGAAACCGGCTTTCCGACGATGTTTGAGCGACCGATTACAACGGCGTGCTTTCCGCTGGTTTGGATTCCCATGCGTTTTAGAAGGACGATAATTCCGTGCGGCGTGCAAGGCAAGAAGCCCGGACGACCAATCATCATGTTTCCGACGCTCACCGGATGGAATCCGTCCACGTCTTTTGACGGGGCAATTGCCATTATCACTTTGTCTTCGTTAATGTGCTTTGGAAGCGGAAGCTGAACAAGGATTCCGTGAACAGAATCATCTTTGTTGAGTTTGTCGATTAATGCGAGAAGTTCTTCCTCCGTTGTGTTTTCTGGAAGATTTTCGCTTCGGTCAACCATGCCGGCTTCTGCGAGAGCTTTTCTCTTTCCTGTTACATACGAAACCGAAGCCGGGTTTTCGCCAACAAGGATTACGGCAAGACAAGGATTTACGCCCTTTTCTTTAAGAGCCTTTACTTTTTCGGCAACGCCAGCCCGAACTTCGAGTGCGATTGCTTTTCCATCGATGATTTGTGCGCTCATACATACCTCTGTTATTGTATATAAGGAAGATTCTTAAATCTTACCGTAAAACAATGACTTGGGGGAGAGGCTTATTTTTTCTGCTTGGTTGAGGATTCTAATATTTTCGTATAGTATTAAGCCATGACGTATTTTTTTGAAACTTATGGCTGCGAAATGAATATCGCAGAGTCTGCGGCAGTTGAGCAACTTTTTATTAGCCGTGGATGGAAAAAAGCAGAGCATCCTGAAACTGCCGATATGGTTATTATCAATACTTGTTCGGTTCGTGGTTCGGCAGAAAAGAGGATTTTTGGTCGTCTCGGATATTTTACAGGCTTAAAGAAAATCAGAAGCAAAGACCCGAATACAAAAGCCCGTCTTGATGACATGAAACTTGCGATAGATTTTGTGGAGAAAAACGGTGTTGTGCCTCTTACCGTTGTTTTGATGGGCTGCATGGCGGAGAGACTTTTAAAGACTGTGCAGAAAGATTGGCCGGTTCTCGACTACGTTGTTGGAACTTTTGGAAAGCACCGTTTTGGCGAGATTATCGAAGCCGTTGAAGAAGGACGAAAGCCGTTCAAAATTGAGGAAGAAGAAGCCTATACTTTTGCAAAGACAAGCTATGAAGAAGCGGCCTTCTCAACTTTCGTGCCGATTATGCACGGGTGCAATAACTTCTGCACGTACTGCATTGTGCCTTACGTTCGCGGACGGGAAGTTTCGCGCCCGCTGGACCAGATTCTGGCAGAAATTGACTTTTTGAGCGGAAGAAAGGTAAAAGAAATCACTTTGCTCGGCCAGAACGTAAACGCATACCGTTGCATGGACGAAGACGGAAGCGAATTGAATTTTCCGAAGCTGCTCAAAAAAATCAGCGAGCACATTGACAAGACAAATTCTTCTATTAAGTGGATTCGATTTGAGTCTTCAAACCCGAACGATTTTTCGGACGAACTCATTGAAGTTGCGGCTCACGACAACCACGTCTGCCACGGATTCCACATTGCGGCCCAGCACGGAAGCACCGAAATCCTTAAGCGCATGAACCGCAAGAATACGCGTGACGAATTTATTGAGCTTACAAAAAAACTCCGCGCCGCAATGCCAGACGTTCAGCTTATCACCGATTTGATGGTTGGATTCCCTGGAGAAACGGAAGAGCAGTTTGAAGAAATCCTTACGATGATGAATGAAGTAAAATTTGAAAGTGCGTTCATGTATTACTTTAATCCTCGCGAGGGCACTCCAGCCGCAAAATTCCCGGACCAGATTGACCTTGAAGTAAAAAAGGCCCGCTTGCAGAAGGTGATTGATTTGCAGCTCACTCACACGACGGAAGTAATGCAGAAGCGGGTAGGCGAAACAATCGACGTTCTTGTGGACATTGTGAGCCGTCACGACGAAAGCGAGCTTTTGGGCAAAACTGAACAGAATGAACGAGTGGCATTTAAAGCCGACAAAAAACTCATCGGTTCGTTCGTAAAAGTTAAGCTCACAGGTCTGAGCGGAAACACGTTCCGCGGTGAATTAGTTTAGTAAACCTGTCATTGTGCGGCGTGTGCTTGATGCACTGCAACCTTGCCGTGTTGTGTCATTGCCGTGCTTGACACGGCAATCTTTCACCCGCTTGCTTGTCTGTGTCTCGCAATGACGGAGGTGTTTCCATGAAAAATTTAAAGGCGTTCCTTCATCCTGATTTAACTGGCGGTCAGATTCTTCCTTCATTGCTGAGCTTTGCCCTCCCAATCATCATTTCGCTTGTTTTTCAGCATCTTTACAATGCAGTTGATACGATAATCGTCGGACATTATCTTGCGGAAGATTCTCTTGCGGCAATCGGAGCCAGCGCGCCGTTGTTCGAGCTCCTGGTCGGATTCGGAAACGGATTCAGCAACGGACTTTCGATTGTTGCGGCGCGGGCATACGGTTCAGGAAACAGGGACTCCCTTAAAAAAGTCGTGGCATCTTCAATTATTCTTACGGCCGGAGTTACGGTTTTGATTACATTCATCTCCAGAGTTTCGCTCCTGCCGGCGCTCGGACTTTTAAAAACGCCTTCAAACATAATTAACGAGGCTTTTTCCTACATCAATACGATTACGATGTTTGCAGTGGTGCTTTTTGCGTTCAATTTTCTTTCTGGAATGCTTCGTGCCACCGGTGACTCTTTTTCACCGCTCATTTTCCTTATAATTTCTTCCGTGCTGAATATTTTTCTTGATGTGCTTTTCATTACGAAATTCGGAATGGGAATCCGCGGGGCGGCGGTCGCCACTGTTGTGGCTCAGGGAATTTCGGCTTTGCTCTGCCTGTTTTTCATTGCAGGAAAAGCCAGAATCCTGATTCCGTCTGCAAGGCATTTTAAAATGGAACCTAAAATGGTTCGAGAGCTTTTCGGTCAGGGAATTTCAATGGCACTGATGAGTGCACTTGTGAGTTCTGGAACTGTTATTTTGCAGTCTGCAATCAATACGTTTGGAACAAAAGTCATTGCGGGGCACCTTGCTTCAAGAAAGATTTTTTCAATTCTCTGCATTCCGCTGATTGCTTTGGGAACGGCGTCTTCAACATTTGTTTCGCAGAATCTCGGTGCCGGAAAACTCGAACGAATCCGCAGGGGAATTTTCCTTTCAATTTTTATGTCTTCCGCCTGGGCTTTATTTTTGGTTTTACTGATGAAATTTGCAGTCCATCCGCTTTTGTCGTTCATTTCCGGTTCAGATGATGAAATACTTCTTGAATACGGAACAAAATATCTTTTTTTCTGCATACCGTTTTTTATCGTGCTCGGAAGCCTTGTAATTTCGCGGAACTGCCTTCAGGGACTTGGAAGCAAAGTTCTTCCGTTGATTTCAAGCGTAATCGAGCTTTGCGGAAAAATTGCCTTTACGAAATTCATAGTGCCTGCACTCGGAACCTGGGGCATAATCCTCTGTGAACCGCTTATCTGGTGCGTCATGTGCGCGCAGCTTCTCTTCGTTCTTTTAAGGCACCCCGCCGTGCGACGAACGAATTCTCCGAAGTGGCGTTAATATCTCAAATATCTCCATTTTTTTTATTCAAAACTGTTGAAAATCAATAAAAAAAATTATAATTTTTTTCATATTATAATAAAAAGTGGAGATTTTAAGAAAAAATGAAAAAAAGTAACAAACTTTCAATTGCGCTTCTCGGCGTTATGACTTGCGGAATGTTAATCAGCTGCGGCGGAAAGTCTGCATCTGGTGCTTTTGATGGAAAAGCATTCGTTTCTAACAACGGAGGCGACACGATTTCTTTTGAGCACGGTTCTGCAATTCTTGACAGTTCTACAGAAGCTTCGTATTCCTCAAAAGGAAATGAAATTACAATCAAATATTACACAGGCGCTCTTAAAACTGTAATTTTTAACAAAAAAGACAATGTTCTTGAAACTGAATCTGGTTCAATCGAAGCGTATGCCTCATTGCCAAAAGATGAGCTCAAAAAAGAGCTTGAAGGCAACTTCTTTACAAATAACACAAATTCCGAAGATTACTGGTATTTTGATGAATCAGGAATCGCTGTTCATTTTTACACAGAAGCAAAAAAAGACAAAAAAATAAAATCTACAGATTACGTAAAATATCTCGTAAAAAACGGAACTGTTTCGGCTGGAAGAACGTCTTTTGTTTTTGACGGCGTAACAAAATCCCTCAAATCAAAAATCAAAGATCCTTTGGCATACGAAAAAGATTCCAAAAAGTCACTTGAAAAATCAACATTCTCTGCAGGCGACCTTAAAGACAAATATTTTACAAACAAAGGCGGTGCGCAGGTTGAAGACTCAAAAGTTTACTACATGCTGTTGAATGGCGAAAATGCTATTCGATACGATTACCGTGGTCGAAAACAGGGCGAAGTAAAATATGCAGTCGTAAACAACACGGTTCTTTTCATTGATGGAAATGATGTTGAGAAATTCACTTTTGACAAAGCCGGAAACAAACTTGTTCAGACAGAAGTTAAATGGGACGGCTCTGAGTTGAAGACAGAATTCCCGGCAGTGACTGCTGATGCTTATACAAAAGCCGTAAAATCTAACCCGCTCATCGGACAGAATTTTGCAGGTTACATTGCAGAAAGCAAATCAAACGTAAAACTCACATTCAAAGATGACAAATCGCTCGACATTGAAAAAAGAAGCGGAAAAGATAAGTCAAATTTGACATGGACTTACAAGTTTGAAAAGAACGATGCAAAAAATTCATTGAGCACACTCAAAATTACAACTGACTCCAAAGAAGAATTGGTTTACAAGTATTCTGAAAACGACGATGTAATTTACATGAATGACGGATCAAGACTCAATTATTCAAGAAAATAACTTCTGATTTTGCCAAGTGAATTTTAAAAATTTATTTGGATAAAAAAGCCCGATTCTGAATTATGCTGGAATCGGGCTTTTTGTTGAGTGATAATGCGTTCTATATAAACTCGCACCTATCCTAAAATCTTTTCCATGCAGATTTTCTGTGGCTTCATGCCCATTTTTTCGTAGAAGGCCTGTGCCGCCGGATTTAGAGACCACACGTTTAGAGTCACGTTGTAGCAACCAATCGACTTTGCGTAGAAAAGAACGTGTTCGTAAAGTTTTTGACCGACATGTTTTCCGCGCGCGGAGGCGTCAACGCACAAATCGTCGATGTAAAGAGTTTTTATGTCTGCAAGCAGTCGGTCGCCCTTGGTCTCTTTTAAGACGCAGAAAATATATCCCAGCACGTTGCAGTCTTCCTCAAAAATAAAGACCGGCGTTTTTTCGTCCGAAAAAATTCCCTTCAAATCTTCGTCCGAATACTTTGTCGCCAGATTGAATAAATCAGGTCGCCCCTCGTGATGAATCCTGTTCACCTGCTCCAAAAGTGCCAGCACCTTCGGAATATCCAGTTCCTCTGCCTTACGAATGTTTTGCATAATGCCTCCTTTTTTGTTGAAACCTTTTTCCGCTGAATCAAGTTGATAGTATCAGTCGCATAATTCTTAGTCAATTTTCGGGAACTTCTTGTTGTTCCGTTTTGTTTTTAAGAGAAAATCGAATAAAAACTAAGAAAATTGGATATATTTATTCAGGCTTAAGGCGTTTTGTAACAAAATTTAAATAAAGTCGTATTTTTATATGGATTTTTCTTTTTTTTCTCTCCACAATTGTAGCACTTTTCATAAAAAAAAGAGGAATCTATGAAATTAAAAAAATCAATTGTTAAAATCATTTCTTTTCTTTTTTGGCAACCCTTTTTTACAGTTGCGGAACGACAGCAAATACAACTGTTTCAAAACTTGACGGCAGTTTGAATGCTGAAGTAAAAGAAGCTCCGTATACAGGCTTAAAGCGCGTTGTTGCAATTGCACGTTTTTCTAACGAAACAGAGTATGCAAAGGGTGCTTTCTACGATAAGGAAAACGATCCGTTGGGAAATCAGGCTCAGGACATTCTTAGTGCAAAACTTGCTGCCAGAGGAAAATTCATTCTTTTGGAGCGGGCTGAGGCTGATAAAATTCAGGCTGAATTTGAAAAAAAGGGGGCTGGACAGTCTGGAATGGCTGCTGATTATCTTATCATCGGTTCTTTAACAGAATTCGGCAGAAAGACGACTGGCGAAGTTGGCGTTTTTACCCGCTCAAAAACTCAGACTGTAGAGGCTGGAGTAAACCTTCGCCTTGTAGATGTTGCTACCGGACAGATAATTTATTCTGAAGAAGGAAAAGGTCAGGCAGAAACTTCATCTTCAACCACACTGGGATTTGGTGGTGTTCAGGGATATGATGAAACGCTTTCTGACAAGGCAATTTCTGCAGCAATTGAAAAACTTGTGGATAATATCGAAAAAACTTGTATGGACCGCCCGTGGCAGTCGGTTTTCCTTTCTTATGACAACGACGCTATCGTCATTGCAGGCGGAAAAAAACAGAATCTTTCTGCAGGAAAAGTTCTTGCAGTTTACGAACGGGGAAAGAAAGTTAAGAATCCGCAGACTGGCGCAATTGTGGAACTTCCGGGAACTAAAGTTGCAGAAGTTACAGTTGTTTCAACAGGCGGCACTACAATCGCAGATGAATATTCAATCGTTAATCTGACAAGTGGCAGCGTAAATGCCTCAAAACTTTCTAATTACATAATCACTGAATTCTAAAAATAGGAGATAAAAATGAAAATTACAGCAAAAGCACTTACTGTAGCTTGTGCCGCATCTTTTCTTGGTCTTTTTGCATCGTGCAATTCCACAAAATTGTATTCCTGGTACGACTATCAGGAAGATTACTATCATTATGTAAAAAATAATGATAAGGATTCTCTTGATACCCTCATCAAGACTTACGAAAAAATAATTGCAAAGCAAAAAGGTGAACGTGGTGTAGTTCCTCCTGGAATCTATGCAGATTACGGATACCTTCTTATTACTGCAGGAAAGGCAGAAGAAGGAAAAGCAATGCTTAAAAAGGAACTTGAACTCTATCCGGAATCAGAAGTTTTTGTAAAATCAATCTTGAAGAGGGCTAAATAATGAAAAAGTCAATTATTTCCATGCTCATTGGAGCTTTGTTTGTAACTTCTCTTTTTACATCATGTACAACATTAAAAAAGGCCACTCAGTTCCCTGGAATGTATGATGAAAAACCGGTTGTAATGCTCATTATGCCACCGATTAACAAAACAAATTATGTTGAGGCAAAGGATTTTTTCTATACTACAATGAATGTTCCGGTTGCTGAATCTGGATATTATGTTCTTCCTCCAGCTGCTTGCTATTCTGTAATGCAGAGAGAAGGTGCATATAATTCTGAACGATTCATTGACGGAAGCCTTAAAAAATTCAATGAGCTTTTTGGTGCTGACGTATGTGTTTTTACCACAATCAAATCATGGGACAAAAGTCTTGTAGGTTCTTCGGTTACTGTAGAAGTTGAATATACGTTCAAGTCAACAAAGACAAATGAAACTCTTTACCACCGTGACGCAAAGATTATCTGCGATACTTCTTCAAATACCAGACTCAGCGGATTCGGTCTCGTTGGAACGCTCATTAATTTGACTTCTGATGCCGTAAAAACTGCTGTAACTGATTATGTTTCTGTAGCTGTAATGTGCAACAAAAGCGGATTGCAGGATTTGCCGGCCGGAAAATATTCTTCAAAATACGGCACTGACGGTGAAACTTCTGCTATGGCCGATAAAATTACAATTAGAGCTTCAAAATAATTTTTCGGTTCTGATTGAGATTTAATCAAAACGATTTTAAGGCACGCTGAAGAAAATCAGATTGATTCTGGCTCTTTAGTGTGCCTTTAATTTTATGTTAGTGACAACAATCCGAACAGTAACTATTTTGGGTGGCAAAATCGACGGGACGCAAAAGATTCCTAAAGATTTTTTAGAACTGCTATTTTATCTTCCACCCCAAAATTCCTTTGCCGTTGCTTGAGAACGCAACGCCTATTTTGTGCATCGTTTTTCCGCTCACTGTAAACCGCTCCGAATATCCGTTCGCGTCAATCTGGACGAGTGCGTCGTCAAGGATTTTTTTAAGTTCTGCGGAATTTTTCTCTTCGTCGCCAGCCGTAGCTTTTCCCTTGTCCATTTTCAGCTCGAAGATGAAAATACTTTTGTTTGTCGCGACGACCACATCGCTCCTGCCCGCCACGGACTGCAATTCCGACAAAACACGATAGCCTGTCATTCTGAACATCAGGTGCGTGACAGACTCATAGTAATTCTCGCACATGTCTTTCTTAACGATTGTGGGAAGGTCTGCGATTGCGGATTTTATGATTGAAAGAGCTTTGTCAACATTGTTGTTCCTCAAAGCGATTTTGAGATTGTTTATTTCAAGACCGATTTCGTCATACGGAACCGTGATGAATTTTTTAAGAAGAACATCGAGGAAACCTTCACGGATTTCTTCATTCGGAAAATCCAAAGTGAAGAATCGCGTTTCTTTTTCAAAATCTTTTATTGTCAGATAACCGCTCTGATAAATGACAGGAAGCATATTTTTGCTGTCAGGGTCATAGTTTTTGAACTGATTTTCAGTGGCAATCCGCCCGTTTACGAAATTTTCAAGTTCAAATGGCTGATTTTGTAAAGTTTTCACAAGAAAAGAAGGCGTGCCGCTCTCAAACCAATACGAGGCGAATTCTCTGTATTTGAAGCATTTCAAAAGGCAGAAAGGATTGTAAACGCCTTCAACATCATGCGCAAAATGATAGCCGTCGTACATTTGCGCGAGTTTTTCTTTCGTTTCTTGCACGGACATTTCCTGCTCTTTTGCAAGTGCCTCTATTTCTGGCGTAAAATTCTCGACAAGCTCGCTTTCTGAAATACCGCAGATTGAAGAATAATCTTTTGCAAGGCTAATGTCGTCAAGCTGATTCAGCCCGCTGAAAATGTTCATATGGCTTATCTTCGTGATTCCAGTGATGAACAAAAAGCGGATGTATTTGTCGCAGTCTTTGAGCGGGCTGTAGAATGCGCGTAGTTCCTGCCGGTTCTGCTCCTCGTATTCAGTGTAGAGCGCGTCAAGAATCGGCTTGTCGTATTCGTCGATGAGAATTACGACCTGTTTGCCTGTTTTTTCGCAAGCGGTTTTTATGAGATTTTTTAGTCTTGGTGCCGCACGGGAATCTGAAACTTCAATGTCATATTTTTTTTCATAGTCTGAGAGAATCAAATTCTCCTGCGATTTCAGGCAAGCTAAATCTGGGTAATTATCCGCTCCGAAACTGATTTTTATGACAGGATACTCAATCCAATCTTTTTCGAGCTTTTCTATTTCAAGTCCTTCAAAAAGTTCTTTCTTTCCGAGAAAATAATATTCCATCGTGGAAAGCAAAAGGCTCTTTCCGAATCGGCGCGGTCGGCTCAAAAAATATGGTTTCCCCTCACGGGCAAGTTTATACACCAGGGCGGTCTTGTCAACATAAAGAAAACCTCGTCTGCGCAAATCCTCAAAATCCTGAATGCCAACCGGCAAAAATCGCTCTTCCATACGAGCAAGTATAGCACAGATTTGTAGTAATTGCAGTGAGGTATTATCGGTCTTGACAGATTTAAAAAAGGCCGCCCGCAGTGCGGGCAGCCTGTAAGTTTATCGCTCAAGGAGCTTGTTCATTGCTTTTATGAATCCCATCGGGTCTTTTAGCTCGCCACCGCTTACGAGAAGTGCCTGGTCAAGAAGGACTTCCGAAACGTTTGCGATGTATGATTCGTTGCGATTTGTGATATGATTCGTTTATATAAAAAAATCGAGGTAAAAATAATGCCACAATACAGTGTAGGACAATCAATAAAAAGTGCTAGAGAAAGAAAAAGAATCTCGCAGTCAATTCTTTGTGACGGAATATGCTCTATTGCAACTCTCTCAAAAATTGAAAATGGATTGCAAAATCCGTCTGCAACAGTAATGGAAGCTCTGCTTGAGCGGTTGGGGCTTCCGATAGGATTATATAATGTTCCTGTAACAAAGGTCCGCTTTAAGCGTTCTTTGCTGGAGCAACAGATTGTTGATATTCTGGCAGACTTGGGAACAGATATTGGTGTGCTTTTAAAAGAATATGCAGAATTGCCTGAACCAATGGATAAATTTGAAAAACAGTTTTATTTGTTTATGATTGCGATTCAGAAGCATTTAAAAAATGAACCGCCACAAGAAATCCTTTTACTATATATAAAAGCATTGAAAATCACTTACCCAAAATATGATTTAGAAACCCTTTCCAACGAGAAGTATTTTACAGCAACGGAGTTACAGATTCTCAATAACATTGCACTTGAAGAACGTCGGTTGGGTAAAAAAGGTATGGCTGAAAAAATATTGATTTTTCTGAAAACTTATTATGAATCAGGAAAGTTAGACGAGACATCGATGGAAAAAGAATATCCTGTTGTTCTTGCAAACCTTTCGGACTGGTATGAGTCAGAGTCACGTTTTACGGAAGAGCATGAAATTGCGAAAACAGGATTAGATTTTTGCATTAAAAAAGGAAAACTCTGTCTTCTCGATGTTATGGCTTTCAACACAGGATACAGCTTAATTAACTTAGGGAAAAAAGATGAGGGCATAAAATATCTCGACAAGGCTTTTTCAATAATGGAGTTAAAAGGACAGTCTGAACGTTTGCAAAAGCATATTGAATACGTTCAAAAAATAATCCCATATACGCTTCCGACGCATAATTATTAGTCATTTTCGCGAAACCTCAACTTTAAAAGTTTTCTAAGTGATACTCTTTTTGCATGAAAAAAAATTGTTTGCATTTATTTGTACTGTGTTCTCAGAATCATGAGCAAAAAGATGAGTTGCCAGTATCCGACAACAATATCACATTACCTTCTATGAGTCTTAGCAACAGTGGATATGTGATAGATTTAGTATTTGACTACCTTGTAAAGAGCAAAAATAAAACTTTTATGGAGTTATACAATGAACTTTTTGCGAACTAGACTTTTTATTTTTCTGCTGATTTTTTTTCAATTTTCAAGTCTTTTGTCATGTAAACCTCAGTATGACTTAAGAACTGCTCAAAGTGCGGCTGCCAAAATAGAGAACGAACTTAAAAGCTGCAAGATTGTTTTTTTGGGAGAAGGTCATACCGATGTATACCCTTGTGTTTTTTTAAAAGAAAATTTGCAAAGATTCTACAACGCAGGGCTACGTTATATTTTTTTTGAAGGAGAATCAGACAATTATTTATATAATCCAGAAAATACTTGGTTTTTCTATATATCCTGCATGGGGGACCTGGGCGCATAAGTTTGAAATACGTTTGTTGTATGAAGAGATAAAGCGTATAAATCGAACTTATTTAGATGATCCGATAATTTGTATTTGGGCTGAAGAAACTCTTAATTTTACAGAAGATGAGTTCGAAAATAGAGCCCTTATTATGAATAAGCGTGACAAAATTGCACAAAAAACAATAATTGATACGCTTAATAATGCTGACTCGGATAAAAAGGCTCTGGTTTTTTATGGTGATGCACATGGAAAGAAAGAGTCTGTTTTATTAAACAAAAGTTCTGCACAAGCAGAGTGGAAAATGTTAGGAAGTTATCTCAATGATAGTTATAGAGACCAGTTTAAAACCTTTGATATATTTCAATTTAACACAAATAAATACCGAACTGTAATTTACAATAGTGAAAAAGATTGTGTTGTTACACCAGAAACTTTAGAATCGTTTCTTCTGGATGGTGCTAATAAGGAATATGATTATTATTGTCTAACACCGATTGGAATATACGGAGTTCCAAATGTTTATGTTCCAGAAGAAATTAATTTAAGATACCTTCTTTCATTTGAAAATCAAAAAGGTTCTAGATTGAGTGGTATGTCTGTGTGGTCAAAAAAAAGTCAACTTTTGCTGACTATATATTATTTAAAATACTATTTTGGAGATGAATTTAAATATGACTTTACTTGTTCAGATGAACAACTTTCTATTTCGATTATTAATCTTCAAAAGAAAAAAATAACAACACTTCCTTATGATTTAAGCAAGTTGGAAAAATATATTGAAGTCTTATATTCATATGGCTGGCTAGAGAATTATTTGTTAAATCCTGCAAATGACAACCGCATAAAATACATTATGAACAACATGGTCAAAGCAAAAGAAATCAATCCGAGGGATATCTGGCCGCAATATTGGATAAGTTATTTTTCAACAGAGAAAGCCATGTATTCTGGCCGAAAAAAGGAATACAGAAAGGCACTGTCAGAGTGGAAAGAACTGCTTAAGAATGATTTAGTGTATGCAAGTCCTGTCTTAAAATTGGTTTATAAAAAAATGGCATTCTGTGAGCAGCAACTTGGAAATTACGAAGGACAACATTTTTATTCTGAAAAGGAAAAAAGTGTATCAAGCTTGCTGGACTTTGATTATAAGGAATATGTTTATTTTGGATATTAGAAAATGAGCTGAAATTGTTTTTAGAGTCCTTGGAATCAAACTTTACCGAAGAAATTTTACGGAAATTAATCAAATAAAAAGGCCGCCCGCAGTGCGGGCAGCCTGTAAGTTTATCGCTCAAGGAGCTTGTTCATTGCTTTTATGAATCCCATCGGGTCTTTTAGCTCGCCGCCGCTTACGAGAAGTGCCTGGTCAAGAAGGACTTCCGAAACGTTTGCGATGTAAGCGTCGTCAGTTGAAGTTTCGAGCGTTTTGACGATTTTGTTCTCGCCGTTGATTTCAAGAATCGGCTTAACTTCGTTCATGACGCCTTGTCCCATTGCGCGCATCATTCGCTCCATCTGGAATCCTGGGTCGTTTTCGTCAACTACGATGCAGCTTGGCGAATCAGAAAGTCGCTTTGAAAGAACAACGTCTTTTACGCGCTCGCCCAAAGCCTTTTTGATTTTTTCCTGAACCGGTTTGAAGGCTTCTTCCTTCTTTTTTGCTTCGTCCTTGTCAACTCCAAGCTCGTCGTCGCTTCCTGCGCGGTTAACGGCTTTAAGGTCGAATTCTTTGTATTTGTTGAGCGAAGGAATTACGATGTCGTCAATGTCGTCGGCCATGATGAGAACTTCGAATCCCTTGTTTTTGTAAGCTTCCAAAAGCGGTGACTGGCGAAGGTTTTTCTCGTCTGTTCCTGTGATGTAGTAGATTGCCTTCTGTTCTGGCTTCATTCGTTTAACGTAATCTGCAAAGCTTGTCCAGTTTTCATCGCCTGTTCCAGACTCGTCGGTAGACTTGAATCTTACGATTTCTGCAATTTCGTCGCGGTTCGCGTAGTCGCCGTAAAGACCTTCTTTCATTGGTCTGTTGAAGTTCTTTACGAATTTGTTCCATTTTTCGATTGCAGCTTTTTCCTCGTCAGTCTTGTTCTCAGACTTTCTTGCTTTGTCTGCGGCTTCTCCCATTTTTTTGAATTCAGAAAGAAGTTTTTTTACAGAAGATTTTTTGATGTTGTCGAGGATTCTGTTCTGCTGGAGAATCTCGCGGCTAACGTTCAATGGCAAATCCTCTGAGTCAATGATTCCGCGGACGAATCTCAAATATGCCGGCAAAAGCTCACGGTCATCGTCGGTGATGAAAACACGCTTAACGTAAAGTTTTACGCCGCTCTGGTAGTCTGCCTGATACATGTCGAACGGAGCAGTCTGCGGAACGTAGAACAGAGTCGTATATTCTTCGGTTCCCTCGGCGTGAGTGTGAACGTAGTGAAGCGGCTCAAGCGCGTCGTGGCTGATTGTTTTGTAGAAGTTGTTGTAGTCTTCGGCTTTAAGTTCGCTCTTGCTTCTCTTCCAGAGAGCTGATGCCGAGTTAACCTGGTCAACTTTGTCCTCAGAACCGGTAATGTTTCCCTTGTCGTCGTATTTGTTCTGTGTGTAGTGAAGGTAAATTGGGAATGCGATGTGGTCTGAATATCTTTTGATGAGTTCCTCAATCTTCCATCGGCTTGCGTATTCCTTGCTCTCGTCGTTCAAAAGCATTTCGATTGCAGAACCGTGTGTTTCGGCTTTGTCGAATCCGTATTTTTTAGCCTCGTCAGAATCTGATTTAATTTCTTCTATAGAATAGGAATTTGTTCCGTCGCTTGACCATTTGTAAAGTTTGTCAGTGCCGGCCTTTCGAGTGTAAACGTTAATCTGTTTTGCGGCCATGAATGCAGAGTAGAATCCAACACCGAACTGACCGATAAGGTTTGACTCGCCTGCATTCTTGTCTTCTGCGATTCGCTCGATGAACGCTTTTGTTCCTGAGCGGGCGATGGTTCCAAGGTTGTTGTTCAAATCTTCTTCGTTCATACCGATTCCCGAATCCTGAACGGTAAGGATTTTGTTCGGGTCGTCAAAAGTTATGTCGATTCTTGGGGTTGTTGTTATTGATTTATAAGCCTCGTCCGAAACCGTAAGGTAGTTGAGCTTGTCCAAAGCGTCCGAAGCGTTTGAGACAATTTCGCGAAGGAAAATGTCCTTGTTTGAATACATTGAGTGAATAATCAATTTGAGAAGCTGGTTAACTTCTGTCTGAAACTGATACTGAGCCATCTATGTTCATCTCCTCGTATAATTTTGAATTAAAAATCATTATAGGAAAGATAATAATAAAACTGCCAAACGGAAAGATTTTTTTGCAAGATTGTCGGTGCAGAAATCAACTTAAAAATCAAAAAATCAAATTTACGGCAAAAAAATATGAGAAATGCACGTTTTTGTTAAAATTGATTCCATTTGAGTTCAAGTCTCTTGTGTTGAATTTTTCAATTGCGGTCATTAAAATGTAGGCGATATTGTATTGAAGGATATAAGGGTTTTAATAAAAATTTCAATATTTAGCTTTTATGTCCAAAATTCAAATAATTTTCCTTTCAGAATTAACTTTTCTGCTTATAATGAAATCATACTTACATTTCTATTTTCAGGGGGGACATATGTCCAGAAAGAAACAGTCAATGGACGGAAACCAGGCTGCTGCTCATGTCGCTTATGCGTTCACAGAAGTTGCCGGAATCTATCCTATCACTCCTTCTTCACCAATGGCTGACTGGGTTGATAACTGGTCCGCTGGCGGTCAGAAGAACATTTTTGGTAACAAAGTAAAAGTTATCGAAATGGAATCAGAAGCCGGTGCTGCAGGTACAGTTCACGGTTCTTTGGCATCAGGTGCGCTCACAACGACATTCACTGCATCGCAGGGCTTGCTCCTGATGATTCCTAACATGTACAAGATTGCTGCTGAACAGCTCCCTTGTGTATTCCACGTTGCAGCACGATGTGTCGCAACTCAGTCTTTGAACATTTTCGGAGACCATTCAGACGTTTACGCTTGCCGACAGACTGGTGTCGCAATGCTCGCAGAAAGCAATCCTCAGGAAGTTATGGACTTGGCTCCAGTTGCTCACTTGGCAGCTCTTGAAGGCAAAGTCGCTTTCATCAACTTCTTTGACGGTTTCCGAACTTCTCACGAAATCCAGAAAATCGAAACTTGGGACTACGCAGACCTTAAGGAGATGTTCCCGAACGACGCTCTCAAGGAATTCCGCGCTCATGCGTTGAATCCAGAGCATCCTGCAATGCGCGGTTCTCACGAAAATGGTGACGTATTCTTCCAGCACCGTGAGGCTTGTAACTCAACTTACGACGCTCTCCCTGCAATCGTTGAAAAATACATTGACAAAATCAATGCAAAACTCGGCACAAAATACGGCCTTTTCGACTACTACGGTGCTGCAGATGCAGACCGCGTAATCGTTGCAATGGGTTCAATTTGTGACGTTGCAGAAGAAGTTATTGACTACCTCACAAAGAAGGGCGAGAAAGTCGGTCTCATCAAAGTTCACCTTTACAGACCGTGGGTTTCTGCAAAATTCTTGGAAAAACTCCCAAAAACTGCAAAGAAAGTTGCTGTTCTTGACCGCACAAAGGAACCAGGCTCACTTGGTGAACCTCTCTTCCTCGATGTTGCCGCAACTCTCCGCGAAGCTGGCTTGAACGACGTTGTTCTTACTGGCGGACGCTACGGTTTGGGTTCAAAAGACACACCACCAAGCTCAGTATTTGCTGTTTACACAGAACTTGCAAAAGCAGAGCCAAAAGCACGCTTCACAATCGGTATTACAGACGATGTTACAAATCTCTCACTTCCAGAGGTTAAACCGGCTCCAATCACATCTGCAGAAGGAACTGTTGAGTGTAAATTCTGGGGTATCGGTGGTGACGGTACAGTCGGTGCAAACAAAGACTCTACAAAAATCATCGGTGATCACACTGACAAATACATTCAGGCATACTTCCAGTACGACTCAAAAAAAACTGGCGGTATCACAATCAGCCACTTGCGCTTTGGTGACAAACCAATTCGCTCACCATACTACATCAATCAAGCTGATCTCGTAGCTTGTCACAACCAGTCTTACATCATCAAGGGCTACAAGATGGTTCAGGATGTAAAAGACGGCGGTACATTCCTTATCAACTGTCAGTGGAGCGACGAAGAGCTCGACAAGCACTTGCCTGCTGAGTCAAAGAAATACATCGCAGAGCACAAAATCAAGGTTTACACTGTAGACGCAGTTGACATCGCTACAAAAATCGGTCTTGGAAAACGAACTTCTACAGTTCTCCAGTCTGCATTCTTCAAGCTCGCAAATGTTCTCCCAGCTGAAGAAGCAATCAAATACATGAAAGAGAAGGTTGTTGCAAAATTCTCTAAGAAAGGTCAGGAAGTCGTTGACATGAACTGTCAGGCTATTGACCAGGGTGCAGGTGCTTTGCACGAGGTTAAGATTCCTGACTCATGGAAGAACCCTGCTCCAGATGCTGCTAAACCAGCTCTCAAGGGTGAAAAAGCTACCGTTGATATGGTAGAAAAACTCATGAACCCAATCGCTCTCATGGACGGCGACAACCTCCCAGTTTCTGCATTCAAGGACATCGCAGACGGTCAGTTCCAGCTCGGTGCTTCTGCTTATGAGAAGCGCGGTACTGCAGTCAATGTTCCAGAGTGGGATTCAACAAAATGTATTCAGTGTAACAACTGTGCATTCGTTTGTTCACACGCAACAATCCGCCCATACCTCCTCACAGACGCAGAAGCTAGTGAAGTCGAGAAGAACGGCGGAAAAGCTGTTGACCTCAAACCAAAGGCTGGAAAATACAAGTTCACACTTTCTGTCAGCCCTCTCGATTGTATGGGTTGTGGAGAATGTACAACAGTTTGTCCAGTACAGGCACTCACAATGGTTCCACAGGAGACTCGCCTGAGCGAGCAGCCAGCTTGGAACTATCTCGTTGCAAATGTTTCAAAGAAGGCAGATTCTGGATTCGGCGACAACACAGTCAAAGGAAGCCAGTTCAACCAGCCGCTTCTTGAGTTCTCAGGCTCATGCGCAGGTTGTGCCGAGACTTCTTATGCTCGCTTGATTACTCAGCTCTTCGGCGAGCACATGTACATTTCTAACGCTACAGGTTGTTCTTCAATCTGGGGTGGCCCTGCTGCAACGGCTCCTTACACAATCAACAAGGACTCAAAGAAAGGTCCGGCTTGGGCTAACTCACTCTTCGAGGACAACGCAGAGCACGGTTTGGGTATGTACTCAGGCCAGAAATATATCCGCGACAACCTCATCGAGAAGTTGAACGGAATGGAAGCAACAGGCGCTCTCAAAGAAGCAATCGACGCTTTCATGGCTACAAAAGACAGCACAAAAGAGAATGCGGCTAAGGCTGATGACCTCATCGCTGCTCTCGAAAAAGACGGTTCTGCAACAGCAAAAGAAATCCTTGAGCAGAAAGACTACCTCGCAAAGAAATCTGTATGGATTTTCGGTGGCGACGGTTGGGCTTACGACATCGGTTTCGGCGGTTTGGATCACGTTCTCGCTTCTGGCGAAAACATCAATGTCATGGTATTCGATACAGAGATGTACTCAAATACAGGTGGACAGGCATCAAAGGCTTCTAACATCGGTGAAGTCTGTCAGTTCGCAGCAGCTGGTAAAGAGATGGGCAAAAAGTCACTCTCAGAGATCGCTATGAGCTACGGCTACGTATACGTTGGACAGATTGCTCTCGGTGCAAATCCTGCACAGGCTCTCAAAGTCATCCAGGAAGCAGAGGCTTACAATGGCCCGTCACTCATCATCGGATACGCTCCATGTGAGCTCCACGGTGTTAAGGGCGGCATGAACCACTGTCAGGACGAGATGAAGGCAGCTGTCAAAGCTGGATACTGGAATCTCTTCAGCTTCAACCCGGCACTCAAGGCAGAAGGCAAGAATCCGTTCACCCTCACTTCAAAAGAAGGCGACGGAACTTACCAGGCATTCTTGAACAACGAGACTCGCTACTCAGCATTGACTCGCAAGTTCCCAGAGAGGGCAAAAGTATTGTTCGACCGCAACGAACAGGCTGCTAAGGCAAGATTTGAACATCTTCAGAAGCTGGTTGAGTTGTACAAATAGTTTTCATGCTGACGAGCCACAGGCTCGCAGCATAAAACGCTTAATGCCATGATGCACTATTTTGCTTCGCAAAATTGGTGCACATGTCAAACAAGCCTGAGCCGACACCTTCGGTGCGGCTCAAACCATACGAAATGAAAACGCCTCTTGCGAGGATTTTTCCTTACGAGGGGCGTTTTTTGTTTTTATTGAGGGGAAAAAGAATTTCTTTCATGATAAAATATAATTATGGCAAACAATTCATACAGCGTGAAATAAAAGCAAACCTCAAATTTGGGAGAAAGAATGAACTGCAAATTTGATTGCAATAAGAAAAGTGATAAAAAAGAAGCATTTGAATCTGAGTTTGAAAAATGGAATAAGATTTTTCAACAGAAGGATATGACTCATGTTATAACTGAAAAGTCTTGGTATGACTCAAAATCTGACGAGAACTCATGCGTCGTTGAGGATAAACCTGGAAGAGCCTCTGAGGTTTATAAGGATGTAACCATTTTAGCACCTGAGTTTTGGTCGAATGGTGGTATATCTGCGCAAATGCTGCAAATTCCTTTACGCATTGTCCTTCGGTCTAACTCAAACAAAACTCTTACATTTACAATGGTAAAACTATGCTACGGAAATAAAGCAGAAATCCGTCTGGAAGAAAACAACAAGTTGGTAGCAAGTTTTTTTGCGGTCACTGAAAATGGAGAAAACATCTCTCTAAAAGAGATGCTTTCGGAAGCGTTATCTATCGAAAAAGTAGACTCCGCAGTTGATTTCATCAGCGGACTAAAGCAATGAAAATAATAATGTTTCTTGAAAAATATACAAAAAAAGGCTTCTCGATTTGGATTGATACTTGCAGCATTCTGCACGAACAGTTTCAAACCTGCATGAACAATATCGCAGGATTTTTGACAGGGAACAATTACAAAATCAAAATTACGCAGACAGTCCTAAATGAGCTTACAAAACATACATCTTCATCTGATGAAGAACTGAAAGCGAATGCGACAAAGGCTCTTGAACTGATTACACAGGGTAATTTGAAGAACATCTTTGAAGTATACGGCGATTCTTCACATTCCTTTGCTGACAACGATTTCCTTGCGCTTTTTACGCAGCTTCGTCTGAAAGAGAATATTCTTTTCATCACACAAGATGTCGCACTTGCTTCCGATGTGTGGGATTTGGGCGATTCGCGCTCTGTCCGTTCAAAGTGTATTGAAGTTGCGAAGATAACGAAAAACGGTTTGCTTGAAGAATTTGAAATTGATGATGATTTTGAAGACGATTATGAAGATTACGAGGATAATATTAATAGAAATTACACAAGTGATTTGGACGGAGAATCTATTGGTGATATTAATGCCCGTGTTAAAGGAAATATAAAAGGCGACTATAAAAACGACATTAACGAAATCCTTGACGGAAACATCCTGGGTGATATGTACGGCGACATTAACGGTAAGATGAACGGCACCATTCAAGGCTCAATGTATGGAGACATAAACGGAATACTGAACGGAAATATTCTTGGGAATATGAATGGTGATATTTATGGAAAGTTAAACGGCAAGGTAATGGGTAAAATGACCGGTACGCTTCACGTACATAACTCCACAAATAAAGGCGCCATTCAGGAAAATATCGTTATGCATGATGTTCAAATGGACGATATTCCATCACCAGACGAACTGAAACAAAAAATAAAAACTGCCTTTGAAAATGCACTCCGCAATTTGCAATAGGTATGAGAGAATATGTACGATTCGAGCACTTGCAGAAGCTGGTTGAGTTGTATAAGTAATTGTCACTTCGACTTCGCTCAGTGACCGACGGTGGTGGTTGAGCGGAGGAGAAATCACTGAAAATGAAAACGCTCCCTTGAGAGGAAGAGATTCCTTTTGGGGAGCGTTTTTTTTGTTCAACTTCCTGTATTCTTGGCTAAATATCTTGTTATTTTTTTTTGAGTATAATCGCAAAACTATTAAAAATTTCATTGGAGTTTAAAATGAAAAAACTTTTAGCTTTGGCGGCTGTTGCCATTTTCTCAGTTTCGGCTTTGTTTGCAGAAAATACATTTCATGTTGGAACTTACTTTCCAATTACGAATCTTACAGTGAGCGATGATGATACAGACTCAGAAACTGATTTTTCAAGCACTGGCGTTGGAGCATTCTTTGACTACACACATGTTGCAAATGGTGGATTTACTTTTAAAATCGGTACAGGTATTGCTTATGCAAGTACAAGCGATGTTAAAAGCTATGTCAATAATGAAGATTTGAGTGGTGTGGATTTTGATTTTTTTGTGGGGTTGGGAGGTTCGCCAATTCACAATGAAAAAATGACACTTTCAATTACTGGTAACACAGGTTTGCGCGTTCAGAATCTTAGCAAAACAGAAACATTTTTAGGTTCAGAAATAACTACAGATACTCTTTCAATTTTGTTCTTCATCGGACCGGAAGTTTCTTACACAATTCGTTTTAATGAACATGTTGGTTTGTTCGGAAACTTAGGAGTTTTATACAATGTAGGCGTGGCAGCTTTTAAAGAGATAGACGATGATGTTAGAGTCGGATACGCAGCTACAGGATTTAACATTCAGCCAAAAATTGGTGTAGCATTCACGTTGTAAAAATAACTTAAAATACAAACGGGGCACGCAAGGCGATTTTTGTCGGGCGTGCCCTTTTTTTGTTGGTTGAACTTATGCCGCTATCTCAATGACTGAACTGAATAACTTAGCATGACGAATAGCAAATAAGAGTCATGCTGAGCTTGTCTCAGCATCTGCCTTCCTGTGGAAAATAGATTCCGAAACTAGTTCGGAATGACGTACTTTGTAAAAAGTCGAAATCGGGCATAATAAATATTTCGCTCAGTTTGTCCGTTTCGACTTTTCTTGAAGTCAGCATTCTTAATGTGATAGATTATCGTTAGATTGTTTTGACTTGAAAAGGCGGATTTGTGAAAAAAATATTTCTTTCGTGCACTTTTATTTTTCTTTTACTTTCTTGTAGTCATGGCGGGACGGCAGATTCACAGAAGTTCCCGGTGATTGAAACTCACTATTGTTCACAAGCGGAACTTTCCCAGCGAAAGAGCGGAAGTTGCGCTTTGGAAAACTATGAGCAGTGGAACCTGCAATATCCGAGCGGAACGGAAGAGGGCGGAATGATTAATGCGGGCGTGACAGCCGAATTGAAGAACAGGTATTTTTCGCTTTACACAGACGCAGAAGGAAAAAACTACATGCGTTTTTCTCTGGATGCCAGCGACAAAGGCAAATCAAAAAACGGCTCTTCGGTGCGCAGTGAACTGAGGCATTTAAATGAATGGACTTTAGCTGATAAAACTTCCCTTGAGTATACATTTTTTTTGACTTCGACAGATTTTTCTAGCGCAAAATTTACGGTGGGGCAGTTTCTCCAAAAATGCGACAAAAAGGATTCGCCTTTGTGCAGGATTGAAGTGGAAAACGGAATGATTACCGCTAAAGTGAATAATTATGAGCGCGACGGAACAACAAAGGCCGATGGAAAAACTCATAACTACAGTCTCGGTTCCATTTTACAAAAACAGGAAGTTACAATCAAAATCTCTGTGGACAATAAAGTTCTGAACTTGTATCGTGACGGCAAAAAATATGCCACTCACAATTTTCATGAAAATGTTGAATCCACTTACGAAAACTATTATAAAGCCGGCATATATTATCAGAACAAAGATTCTCCGAAGATTTTTTCAGAAGTCTTTATTCGTGACTTAAAAGTGAACCTTTCGGGTGACTAATTCTAAATAATTGGTCATGCAAAACTTGAAATTGCTCGTATTGAAATATTCTTTATATCTTTTGTGAGGTGATTTTATGAGACGAATTTTTTTAGGGGTCTTGGCAGCTTTCTGTTTAATGTTTATTGGCTGTGCTGAGGGAGAATCTGAAATTTTTGAAGTTCTTGATGTTTTTAATTTGACGAATGCTTTTCGCACGGGAAACGAAGCTTTTTATTGGAACGAAGACAATTCCACAAAAACAAATCTTGTCGGAAAACTTTCGGCACTTTCGCTGGACGAGGATTTGTGCAAGGCGGCTGCGGTTCGGGCAGAAGAACTTGTAAACAAATTTTCCCACACCCGCCCGAACGGAGAAAGCTGCTTTACCGTTTTAAAAGACCTTGGAATTTCTTATTCTGCTGTTGGAGAAAATATTGCCGCAGGCCAGCAAAACGGAAAATCTGCATTTAATGCGTGGAAGGAAGACAACGAGAATTATGCTGGACAAGGGCACAGGCGCAATATGCTCGGAAAAAATTTTACCCGCATCGGAATCGCGTATGCTTATTGCCCTGAAGCACCATATAAATACTACTGGTGCATGATTCTCGCAAAATAATTACGGGCCTGTCAAAAAGTAAAACGGATTCCTAAAGGATTTCGGAACGACATTGGCAGAATTTGGAAAGACTGCTTTTTGGTACGGAAATTCAGGAAAACTTCGGAATCTATAAAAAGAACGTGCCCGTAACTGTTGGGAAAATAGGCATTTACTGTTAAAATCATTGGCATGGAAAAAAATTTTAAACCTTATATTCCAGCAGAGGAAATATCTCCGGAATTTACAATCACTTCGGTGGTTTCGGGAGTGCTGCTGGCTATCGTCTTCGGCGCGGCAAACGCATATCTTGGTCTTCGTGTGGGAATGACAATTTCCGCATCAATTCCTGCCGCAGTCATCGCAATGGGAATCACAAGAATCATTCTCAGAAAGAATTCGATTCTCGAAAGCAACATGGTTCAGACAATCGGTTCTGCAGGCGAATCTGTCGCTGCCGGTTGTATTTTTACGCTTCCTGTTCTTTTTTTGTGGGCAAAGGAAGGCCTTATTGAAGAGCCTGGCCTTGTTTCGATTTCACTCATCGCTGTAATCGGCGGAATTTTGGGCGTTCTTTTTATGATTCCGCTCAGAAATTCAATCATCGTGCAGGAACACGGAGTTCTTCCGTATCCTGAGGCACAGGCTTGTACGGAAGTTCTTCTTGCTGGCGAAAAATCTGGTAACGGCGCAAAGACAATCTTTTGCGGAATGGGATTTTCAGCAGTCGTAAAATTCATCATCGACGGATTCAAGCTCGTTCCTGCCGCAATCGAAGTTCCGATTGAAAAATTTAAGACGCTCTTTGCGACGGAAGTTTATCCGGCTGTAATCGGTGTTGGCTACATCTGCGGCCCGAAGATTTCTTCATATCTCTTTGCGGGCGGAATTCTTGCTTGGTTCATTCTCATTCCTGTAATTGTTCTCTTCGGCGGAAATTCAATTCTTTTCCCGGCTGAAATTTCAGTTTCGGAACTTTATGCTGCTGGTGGTGCTGGAGCAATCTGGTCAAAATTCATCAGATACATCGGTGCTGGCGCATTGGCTGCCGCCGGAATTATGAGCCTTATCAAGTCTCTTCCAACAATCGTTAACACTTTCTCAAGCGCAATGAAAGGTCTCAGACACTCTGCCGCTGAAACTTCAGCAGAAACTCGTACTGAAAAAGATTTGGATTTTAAATTCGTTCTTTTCGGAACACTTTTGATGCTTATCCTGATTCTCGTGCTTCCTCCTGTAAAAGTCGGAATCATCGGCGTTATTCTTATTGCAGTGTTCGGATTCTTTTTTGCGACAGTTTCTTCAAAAATGGTCGGCCTTGTCGGTTCCAGCAACAACCCTGCTTCTGGAATGACAATCGCGACTCTTCTTTTTGCAACGCTGATTCTGAAGCTCACCGGCGGAGAATCGACAAGCGGAATGGTAAGTGCAATCACTGTCGGCGGAATTATCTGTATCATCGTCTGTCTTGCAGGCGACATGAGTCAGGATTTAAAGACTGGATTCCTTTTGGGCGCAACTCCTAGAAAGCAGCAGATTGGAGAATTGATTGGGGCAGTTGTTTCGGCCCTTTCAATCGGCGGAGTTCTCGTTCTCTTGGACAAAGCTTGGAGCTTCGGTTCGGCTGAGCTTTCTGCGCCTCAGGCAATGCTCATGAAAATCGTAACTGAGGGCGTAATGAACGGAAATCTTCCGTGGGGACTCATTTTCATCGGAATTGCATGTACTGCAATCTTCGAGATTCTCCGTCTTCCGTCTCTCGCTGTCGCAATCGGAATCTATCTTCCGCTTGAGCTTTCGGCCCCGATTATGATTGGCGGTCTTTTGAGGGCAATCATGGACAAAAAGAACAAGAGTGAAGAGAAGAAAAACTCTAACGGCGTTTTGTTCAGCTCAGGCCTCATTGCGGGCGAGGGCATTGTCGGAATCATTCTTGCAATCATTACGGTTTGCGGCGGCGCTAAAAAAATCGATTTTTCTGCACATTCATTCGGTCTTGTCGGCGGAATCGTCATGCTTGCAGTTATGATTGGCGCGCTTTACATGTCTGCTCGTCCACGCAAAGATGAAAAATAAAAAGGATTCAGAAAATTTTTTGAACCTTGTACTTACAAAAAATGACTTCTTCCGTTCGGAAACAAGCGAGTCGGGAGAAGTCACGATTTTTGTTGAGAACAAAGGTTTTTTCAACTTTCTCATGCAAAAACTTCTGAATAAACCGCGATTCTCTCAGGTTCATCTTGAGAAATTCGGTTCGTTCATCTGGAGCAAAATCGACGGCAAAAAAAATGTTGAGCAGCTCGGCAAAGATGTGAGCGAATGTTTTGGCGAAAAAGCCGAGCCGCTTTATCCGCGCCTTACGATGTACCTAAAAATGCTGATGCGGTACGAGTTTGTTAGAAAAGCGTAGCGTTGAAAACAAAAAGCAGAGTCTTTCTGAACTCGATTCAGCATCCGTGCCCTGCATCGAGCGCATGAGATTCCGAAAAGAGTTAGTCATTCCAAGCGTCCAACCCTGTCATGTCGAGCGAAGTCGAGACATCTGCAGTTTCCGGACAATTGCGAGTTGAGACATCTATCGCTTGTAGACCTCTCGACTACGCTCGAGGTGACAAAAACCGTCATGCCTTATTTTTTTTACTATCTGTGTCCCATCCGTGTGCATCTGCGTTTATCAGCGTCTGAACTTGCCAGCCGTTCTGTCATGTCGAGCGAAGTCGAGACATCTGCAGTTCCCGGACAATTGCGAGTTGAGACATCTATCGTTTGTAGACCTCTCGACTATGCTCGAGGTGACAAAAAATATCATGCCTTTTTTTACACATGCAAGTTTATAATGCGGAAGCTAAAGTTATTGATTCTTTATCCCATTGAGTGTAATTCGAATTTTCAGTAAAATCCCTTTTGCAATGGTGCATGATTTGTCTTAGGGCGAGTCATGCATTTTTTTTGCGCAGAAACTTTTATGTTGAGGAAAAATCATGGGGTTGCATGACGAATGTGGCGTTGTGGGCATTTATGGCCCTGAAAATGCGTCGGCTCTCACTTATTTTGGACTTGTCTCGTTGCAGCATCGCGGACAAGAAAGTGCAGGAATTGCAGTAAGTGATGGAGAAAAAATTCATCTCAAAAAAGAGATGGGCCTGGTTGGCGATATTTTTACGCAGACTGATTTTGAAAAACTCAAAGGAAATATGGCGATTGGGCACGTTCGCTATGCTACAGCCGGCGGACGAACAATCGAGAACGCACAGCCGTTTTTAAACACCTTCAAGGCAGGCTCAATTGCGCTCGCCCATAACGGTCAGCTTGTAAATCATGCAGAATTGCGTGAAATGCTTGAAAACTTCGGGTGCACGTTTTCTTCTTCAACAGACAGCGAAGTGATTCTAAAGCTTATCGTTAGAAAATTTATTGAAAACGGCGGAAAACTCGGAACTGAAAAAAATTTGATGATTGATTCAATTGATTCTGATTCTGAACTTTTTATAAATGCGGTAAAGCAGGCCGTAAAAGAAATAAAAGGCTCGTTTGCGCTCTGCATTATGACCGAAACCATGATGATTGGCGTGCGAGACCCAAACGGAATCAGGCCGCTTTGCCTCGGAAAAATCCCTGACGAAGAAAAATCGTTCATCCTCGCGTCGGAAAGTTGCGCGATAGACGCAATGAATGGTACGTTCGTTCGTGACGTGGCTCCTGGCGAAATCGTCGTAATCACGAAAGACGGAATAAAATCCATCTTGCCGACCGAAAAGGCTCCAAAATGCACTTGTATTTTTGAATACGTTTATTTTGCCCGTCCAGACAGCGTGATTGATTCAATCGCGGTTCAGGAAGCGCGAATCAGAATGGGCGAAGTTCTCGCACAGGAGTCGAGCAGTGAGGCGGACTGCGTTGTTGGCGTTCCTGACTCAGGAATCGGCGCGGCTCTAGGATATGCCCGTGCGAGCGGAATTCCCTACGTTACAGGAATCATAAAGAACAAATATATCGGGCGCACGTTTATTGCCCCGACACAAAAAGAACGCGAAAAAATGGTCTTCGTAAAATTGAATGCGATTTCCAGCGACCTGAGCGGAAAGCGCGTGGTTGTGATTGACGACTCAATCGTTCGCGGAACTACGAGCCATCGTCTTGTTCAGATTTTGCGTCGCGCGGGCGCTAAAGAAGTGCACTTTAGGGTAAGCTCACCGCCTGTAAAATTCCCTTGCCACTTGGGAATCGACACGCCGAGCAAAAACGAACTTATCTCAAGCACGCATGAACTTGAAGAAATTCGAAAAGAAATCGGGGCGGACACACTCGCGTTCATCTCGCTTTCCGGCATGAAAAAAGCTTTGGGCGAAAACGGATTCTGCGAAGGCTGTTTTTCTGGTAGCTATCCAGTCTGAAAATTAAACAGAAAATACGGTGGTTGAGCAACGTCGAAACCACCTTCAAACTGTAACCAAAATACAGAATTGCTATTTTCTTTATGTTGAACAAATCAGGGCTAGATAGAGGTGTTCGAACAGGTCTCTTGCTAGTACACATAAATACTGTTTTATAGTATATTCTAACTCTGATTTTTTAACGAAAACTTACTTGTTCGCTATCTTCAATTCGTAGTTTCTACGGATTTTAGATTTTTGAACGAGATTAATTTAAAATTTCTACGCATTCAATTTTGGTGGGATTTATGAAACGACTTATCGCGCTTTTTAGTGCTCTTTTCTTGGCAGGTTCATTGACCTTTGCACAAACTAATGATGATATTGAATCTGAACAGCCAATCGTATCACAAGACATTTCTTTTAACATGAATGAACCCGGTGATCAATTCATAAAAATCGGTCTTATGGTTACTTTTCCGTTGAATTTTGGCGGTTCGTTTCCGCTTTTCCGTGACGGCCAGCTTTCTACTGGCGGTGCCGGTCAGCTCGGATATCATCGCTTCATAAACAAATGGATGGCTTGGGGAATCGACATTGCCTTCGGTTACAATCCGACCATCGGAAGCAACGTGTTTACATACGTTCCTTTGATGTTCAACTTTATGTTCCAGCCGACTTACAAAAAATTTGAATTCCCGATTACAGCTGGCGTTGGAAGTGCAATGGAAACTTATTTGAACAACACTTATTTTCCAGGACTTGTTCTTAAAGGTCAGGCTGGCGTTTTCTACAGAGTTAATCCTTCTTGGTCATTTGGAATCGAAGGTGATTTTACTTATATGCCACAGTGGTACAAAGACAGTTCAAAGAATGACTACGGAATCTTTGGTTCGGCTTTAATTTCTGCAAGGTATCATTTCTAGGAGCTTACCAATGAAAAAATCAATTTTAAAATCATTCATTGCCCTTTCGGTTCTTTCGATTTTTGCTTTTACGTCTTGCCAGGATGTTATTTTTGATGACATTCGAAAAGAAGTTAAACTTGAGGATGCTCAGATTTCTGGTTCTGTAAACTCAATAGTTTGGTTCGGTTCGGATATTTATGCGCAGAACGGAAATATATGGAAGAAATCGGCTGCTAATTTGAATTCCGCTCATAATTGGGTTCAGACTTCAAAACCGACGGACGTTACTGCTGATTACAAATATGTTAATAAGCTTGCAGCTGATTCTACTTATCTTTATGCACAGCTTACTTTGCTTGATGAAGATACCGAGGATGACGGCGAAATTGAAAGTCAGGGATGCGAGATTTGGTATTCGTCTGACGGAGAAACTTGGTCTGGCCCACTTACGATTTCGAATTCTGACGGGGCGGAAGTTTCTCGCTTTACTAGCGGCGAGGCTGTTTTGTTCTGTACGAACGCTTATGACTCTTCACACCGTTTTGCTTACCTACGTGTTTATGATTCACCGACAGAGGCATACAAGATTTATAGATTGAATGGTGAGACTGCAGAAGAACTTACAACCGGTGATGATGATCGTTCTACGGTTCCTACTACAGGGGCTTCTTCTTGTGCTTGGTTTAACGGCTCTGTGTATTTTTCTTCTGGAAAAGCAATGGCTACGAACGAAGTTCCTGCATACACGGATTCAAACGGAAATGAGGTTGCCGCCGTTCCTGCAACGTATCTTTATGCTTCGTCTAGTGACCTAGTTTATTACACGACTGATGGCAGCAATTGGGATTCTGCTGATTTGAACTGTTCGACAATCTATTCAATGGCTCTTACGCAGGATTATATTATTGTTGGTACTGCAGACGGAATTGAGCACAGTGCCCTTACAGATTCTGTTCCGGCTTCCGGCGTTTCTGATTTTGACACGAATGCTGCATCAACTCTTTCTTCGTACTATGAAGTTCATGTTGTCTTTACGATAAACCCTGCTTTTGCAGAGCAGTCGGCTTCGGTTTACGGTACAACAACCTATTCGGGTTCAAGTTCAAGCACATCTGCAACGCAATCTAACTGCGGAATTTGGGCTTACTTTGCTTCCCGCGGTTCTTGGAACAGAGAATAAAAGGGTGCGACAGAGCTAAACTTATAATCTTAAAAGTGCATTTTGTCGCACCCCGCGAGTTTTCGGAAACGCACAAGTAAAATTTTCTGAACAAAAAAGAGACTTTAGCGTTTCCCAAAACTCGCGGAGCAATGACTGGCGGACTTAAAGTTATAATCTTAAAAGTGCATTTTCGCCGCCCCCGCAAGTTTTCGGAAACGCACAAGTAAAATTTTCTGAACAAAAAAAGAGATTTTAGCGTTTCCCAAAACTTACGCTTTGGTGGGGCACTTTGTAGGAACGCCAAAACCTGTCGGCAGTGTCTTTACCACAAAAAAACGTCATGCTGAACTTGTTTCGGCAGCTTTGCTTTGGCTTCGCTCAGTAACCGTAGATGCTGAAATGACTTCAGCATGACAGTAATTTTTAATTAACTACGGTTTCAACGTTAATGGCATTTGCTTTTACAAGCTACTGCACGATACCTAAAAACATGATAAAATCAACGCATGGCAGATTTATTTGACGCGGCAAAACCGCAGCACGAGCCGCTTGCGGCTAGAATGAGACCGCGAAATCTTGACGAATACATTGGGCAAAATCACATTGTAGGAAAAGGCAGGCTTCTTCGCCGTGCAATTGCGGCAGACCAGCTCACATCAGTAATATTTTACGGGCCTCCTGGAACCGGAAAAACCACGCTTGCCCGCGTAATCGCAAATCATACAAAATCAAATTTTATAACGCTGAACGCAGTTCTTACGGGTGTTGCTGACATTCGGACGGCAATAAAAAGCGCAGAGGACTATTTTAAATTGTACAGCCGGCGAACAATCCTTTTTGTGGACGAGGTTCATCGCTGGAACAAAGCCCAGCAGGACGCGCTTTTACCGTGGGTGGAGAATGGCACGATAATTCTTATTGGTGCGACCACGGAAAATCCATTTTTTGAGGTGAACAAAGCACTTGTGAGCCGAAGTCGTGTTTTTCAGCTAAAGCCGCTCACAAAAGACGATTTGATGAAAGCCGCGCAAATGGCACTTAACGACGAAAAGCGTGGCTACGGGCATTGGCAGGTTGAATTTGAAAAAGGCGCGCTTGAACATCTTGTGGACACTGCGAACGGAGATGCCCGCTCACTTTTGAATGCTTTGGAACTTGCCGTTGAGACAACCCCGGAAAAGTGGTCTCCGTATTCGGCAACGCCGGTTCCGCCGTGGGGAAGCAAAATTTACATCAGCAAGGAAACAGCCGAGGAATCTATCCAAAAAAAAGTTGTTTTGTACGACCGCGACGGAGATTATCATTACGACATAATTTCTGCATTCATAAAGTCTTTGAGAGGACGCGACCCGGACGCTGCCATGTACTGGCTTGCAAGAATGGTTCGGGCTGGCGAGGACGCGAATTTTATTTTTAGGCGAATGCTCATTTCGTCTTGCGAGGACACTGGTTTGGCTGACCCGCAGGCTGTGAGCGTCGTTCAGAGTTGTGCCGAAGCATTTGACCGCGTTGGAATGCCGGAAGGTCGGTATTTTTTGGCACACGCGGCACTTTATTTGGCCACAGCCCCAAAATCAAATTCCTCAATGGCTTTTTTTGACGCGCTTGCTTCGGTTGAAAAAGAGGACGTTGAAGTGCCGAATCACTTGCGGGACAACAATCGCGACGCAGAGGGATTCGGGCATGGCGAAGGGTATATGTATCCTCACGCGTACCGTGACCACTGGGTAGCCCAGCAATATTTGCCGGACGCGCTCGTTGGCCGGGTTTTCTACACGCCAACAAAACAAGGCTACGAGGCAAAAATCCGTGAGGACGTTCTTCGCCGCCGCGAAATACAAATTTCTGCGATTCTTGAGAATACTGTGGAATCAACGACTTCCTCGAACACCGGAATGCATCCGCTTCCGCACTTTGCGAGGGATTTTTCAAATCCTATCGGGGAATGGTGGATAAATAAAAATTTCAACCTGAACAGCACCGTAAAAGATGAGAACCTGACATTTACTCCGCGTGACGAGCGAAAAGAAACTGCACTTGATCGGGCCGATAAATCTTGGCGGAGCCGCTTGGACTCAAATCATGCGGAGGTGCTCACAAAAATCAGGAACGCGATGATTCAGATGTCGAGCCTTTCCAGGCACACGCGTTCGCTCGTCTGGAATGCGGACGACGGGCTTTTGCTCTGGGAAGTTGCCCGAAAAACACCGGAGGGCGTAACTTGCGGCGTGTGCCGCACTGAGCAGGGCAAGCAGATTCTTGAGCAGTACGGCCGCACTTTGGATGACCTTGACCGCCCGGAACTTTTTTTGCGCCCTCAAAAGCCAGGAAATTTTCTTGCCGCGGAAGATTTTTCGGCGATTCTTGCACAGTTTGCGCAGAGCAATCTTGAATTCGACAGAGTTTTCTTTCGAGACCCGTTCGTTTCCCAAGATAGCGTGGACGTGCTTTCGTATGTTTTTAACGAAGTTACAAACGAGCAAAACGGTCAAAACGAAAAGCGAAATTTTTCATTCACGGACGATGAATCGAGCGAGACTTTTACGCCGGAAAATCAGCTTGCCGCTCCGCAAAAAATCAACGTGCTGGCACAGGATTTTAAAATCGTCATTTCCCAGAGAATTCCGTCTAACGGGCAGCGGATAAGCGAGCTTGTGCGCGAACAGATTCTTACGGATTCTACGAGAGATACTTTTGAAGTGATTTTGGGGAAAATGCGTCAGGCGGAAGAAAAATTTTTTCACGACGAGGAGAATCCGCTTTTTGCCTGGAACGAGAAAACAATCGCTGAATCATTCGAAAAATTCAATTTTGAGGTAAAAACGGCTTCAAAATCAATCGAAGAAAAACGGCGAATTTCTGAAGAAGAAATTGAACGCTGGTTCGACAAAAAAAATTCAGCTTACGGCGCGGCCATTTTTATGGAGTTGGGCGAAGAAAGTCTTTCAAAAATCAAAAATCTTCTTTTGGCTAACGCAAACAAAAAACTATTCAAATGGAAGACCGAAATTGATTTTTTGACGGTTCAGCGACCAACTGGCGGGCAGACGGAATCAAAAATCCCTCGCCCGAACGATAATGCCGCAAACTTTCTTGATGATTGAAAACAAGCAATCGAAAATGATAAAATGATTCTGCGGTTTGGAGTTCAAGCCGCTATATTTTTTACAGGAGCAAACAAAATGAATTTTATTTTTTTAGGTACCACCTGGAGCTGGAAAAGGAACTCTCGCAAAGGAAGTTGCAAAGGCATACTCAATTCCGCACATTTCTACTGGTGATATTTTCCGTGAGAACATCAAAAATCAGACAGAACTTGGAAAAAAGGCAAAGGCTATTATTGATGCCGGCGGACTCGTTAGCGACGAGATTACTATTGGACTCGTAAAAGACCGACTTTCTAAAGACGACACAAAAAAAGGATATATTCTTGACGGATTCCCACGCACAATCCCACAGGCAGAAGCTTTGGAGACATTTGCAAAAATCGATGCTGCCGTAAATTTTGACATTGCTGACGAAGCCGTAGTTGACCGACTCGGCGGACGCGTTTGCTGCAAAGAATGCGGACAGATGTTCCACCTTAAATTCAACCCGCCAAAAGTTAGCGGAAAGTGCGACAAATGTGGCGGTGAGCTTTACACACGCGATGATGACAAACCTGAGTCAATCAAACATCGTCTTGAAGTTTACCGAGAGTCAACAGCTCCGCTCATCGACTTCTATAAAAACAAGGGCAATCTTGTGGACGTAGATGCTCGCCCGGCACCAGAAGCTGTTCTCAAAGAATTTGAGACAAAATTCCCAAAGAACTAAGCGAGTTGATTTCGAGTTTCCTATTTTATAAAACTTGAACGAGATTCATGGGGTGTCCAATAAATTCGTTGCTGGTCAGTGAGCCAAATGACCAGCAATGCTATTTTGTGGTGGTTTCAGCTTTGCTTAATCATCGCTTTTCATACTTTTTGGGCATCTCCATGACAAGATTCTCATTTTCTTTTTTTCTCCCTTAAAACAATTTTTTCATAAAATTAGTTTAAAAAAACTTCTTGTGATGGCATAATAATTCTATGAAACGACGCAATTCTATAGTATACACTTTGACTTTTGGTATTACGGCTCTTATATTATTTTTTATGCTCTCGCTCGGCGCTTTGATTTACAGAAAAGTTTCGGCAGTGAACATAAGCCAGTTCTACGAAAAACTTAACCAAACTTTGTCGCTCATGGATGTGACCATGCGCAATCATTTTAATAGCATCGCTACTTCCGTTGATTTGTTTGCCGATATTGATTTGATTCGGGAAGATGATGACAGTATAAAATCTTATGTTAATTTGGAAGACCCTAGCGGAAAAATCCCGATGACTCCGCTGGAGAATTCTGAATACGAAGCGAGTGTTTATAAACTTGCAAAGGCTTTTGTTGAAGACAAGCCGGAACTGCTGGGCATGAGTTTTGCCCTAAAATCAAACGGAGCGTTCACGCGATATCCTGCCGTTGCCCGCTCTAACGGATACGACAGCCGCACTCGTTCCTGGTTCAAGGATGCTGAAAGCGCACCGGGAAAAGTTCACTTTTCGGACGCCTATACGACTTCTGCCGGTGAGACTGTAATCGTAGCTTCTCGGACAGTCACATACGAAGACGGAAGTTTAAAAGGCGTAGTGACCGCTGACGCGGATTTGTCAAATCTTATGGAGTTGTTCCGCTTTATTTCTGGAAGCGATTTAAAAAAGACTTCTATAGTTTTGTGCGACCACAATGGTTCTATTCTTGTTGATACTGTAAATCCTGACAACCTTTTTAAGAATATTACTGAACTTGGTCTTGAGGGCTTAAAAACCTTTACGCATGGAACTGAGGTTTCTTTTGTTGACACAATCGCTGGCAATAAATACGAAGTAAAGCTGATTCCTTCAAATAACGGCATTATTCCGCTGAATTATTTGGTTGTTGTGCCTTCGAACGAAATAAAAGCGAGCAACATGGCGATTATCCGCGTTCTTGTTTTGCTTTTGGCTATTGCGGCTGTGATTTCCGTCGTAATTTCGCATGTTTTTGGACGCAGAATTGCCCGACCGCTCGTAAAAATTACTGGAATTTTGAAGAACATTTCTGACGGTGACGGAGATTTGACGCAGAGACTTCCAAAACTTTCTTCGAACGAAATCGGTGAGCTTTCTGTTCACTTTAATAATGTGATGCAAAAAATCGGAAGTTCCCTTTCTTCAATAAAAGAAGAGTCTTGCATTATGGACCAAATCGGAAAGGATTTGGCAGGAAACGTAAACGAGACTGCCGGGGCTACAATCGAGATTTCTTCGAATATCGAAAATATCAAGGAACGAATGAACGACCAGTCGGCCGGGGTTGAAGAGACTTCTATAACGATGCGAAATATCGTTGATGGAATTGCAAGTCTGAATGCGGATATTGATGACCAGTCGAACAGCGTTTCTCAGTCTTCAAGTGCCATCGAAGAGCTTGTAGCAAATATTCGTTCTGTTACCGAAATTCTTGAGACCAACTCCAAGTCCGTTTCTGACTTGACGGCGTCTGCAGACAAGGGCAAAGACCTTATTGCCCAGACCGTTGATTTGACTCAAAAAATTTCAGCGGATTCAGAGGGACTTCTTGATGCCAGCACGATTATTCAGAACATCGCCGACCAGACGAATCTTCTTGCCATGAATGCGGCAATTGAGGCGGCTCATGCGGGAGAGACCGGAAAGGGCTTTGCTGTAGTTGCTGACGAAATTCGTAAGCTCGCCGAGGATTCTAGCGTGCAGGGCAAGCACATTTCTGACGTTCTTACAAAACTCAACAGCCTGATTTCAACTATTGCGGACAGTGCCGAAAAAATTCAGCAACAGTTCAGCATTATTTTTATGAACACAGAAGCTGTAAGCAGGCAAGAGACGGTAATAAAGAACGCAATGGATGAGCAGAGCGTTGGCAGCCAGCAGATTCTTGATGCGATGAGCAAGATTAACGACAAAACCGTTCTCGTAAAGACCGAGGCCGCAAAAATGAATGAAGGAAGCAAGCAGATTCTTTTGAAGATGTCAAAACTTGCGGAACTTACGACCGAGATTAATTGCGGAATGGATGAGATGACTCAGGGCGTTAATGACATTAACAACAACATGCAGTCTATAAATCAGAAGAGTAAGTCAACCGCGCAGAGCATAACGAATGTTTCAGACGCAATCGATAAATTCAAAATCTAAGGAAACGCAAGAGTTTTATTTTTAGACAAAAAGTACATCTTTTAGCGTTTCCCAAAACTCACGCTTTTGTAGGCTGGCTTACAGGAGCTTCTACATCGCTGCGACAAGCACTGCGGCGATGTAGAAATGCAGTTTTGTTGCTTGCGCATCGCAAGCAACTTTGGAGCGAATAATTTGAATCCCTGTTAGAATTTCCTAAATCTCTTGTTGAGAGAAAGTTCATTTAGTAAGATAGTAAACATACTCTAAAAAGGAGATTATTATGAAAAGACTTGGAGTGATTGCGCTTGCATTGGTTGCAATGACTTTGGCTGTTCCATGTTTTGCAAAAAAAGCCGTAAAACGTGAAGCAGGAAAAACTTACGAACTCGTGCTTCTTCACACGAACGACCAGCACGGAACTGTTCTCGACAAGAACGGAAAAGGTGGGTTGCCTTCTCAGGCAACTTTCGTAAAACAGGTTCGTGCAGAGAACAAAAATGTTCTTCTCGTTAGCGCAGGAGACATTAATACTGGTTCAGCTCTCTCAAACATGTTTGACGCAGAGCCAGATATCAAGGCTTAAGGAAAAATCGGATATGACGCGGCCACACTCGGAAATCACGAGTTTGACACGACGATGGCAAAACTCCAGAAGCAGATTAAGATTGCGGACTTCCCGTGGATTTCTGCAAACGTAAAAAAAGGTAAGAAAACTCTCGTAAAACCTTATATCGTAAAAGATTACGAGGGATTCAGAGTTGGTGTTTTTGGTCTTACGACACGCAGAACCCTTACAATCGCTTCTCCGGACAAATCGCTCACTTTTGATGACGAGATTGAGACTGCAAAAAAAATGGTTGACCAGCTTCGCAACAAAGAGAAGTGCGACCTTGTAATTCTTTGCGGACATATTGGCGACATTGAGGAAGTTGAGGGGCATGAGACATCTTTGATGATTGCGGAGAAAGTTCCTGGAATCGACGTTATTGTTGACGGACATTCTCACTCTCTTTTTACAGAGCCTAAACTTGTTAACGGTGTTCCGATTGTAACAGCAAACGAGCACGGAAAAATCGTTGGTGAGGCTAAAATCAAAATCACAGACGGAAAACTTACTGAATTTGACTGGAAACCGGTAGAAATCACCACGGAAGCATTCCCGCCAGATGCAGAAATGATGGCTTTCCTTAAACCCTACATCGACAAGGCTAACGCTTCGCTCAAAGAAGTTGTTTTGAAGACAACTTCTGAATTCGAATTCGGAAAAAAACTCACTCGCTACCAGGAAATGGCTTCTGGTGACGTTTTGTGCGACGGAATGATTTGGTACTTGAATTCAATCGGCGTAAAGGCTGATTTTGCTGTATTCAACGGCGGTTCAATCCGAACATCACTTCCAAAAGGCGACGTTACACGCGAAAACATTCTTACAATGCTTCCTTTTGAGAACTATGTTTATACAGTTGATTTGAAAGGCGAGGATGTTGTAAAGCTTTTCGACTTCATCGGTTCAATCCGTCAGGGAGCCGGTGGTTGGGCACAGGTTTCAAAAGAAGTTAGCTACACAATCACTTACGATGCAGAAGGAAACGGAAAAGTCAGTGACGTAAAAATCAATGGCAAAGAAATTGATCCTTCAAAGACATACAAAGTTGCTTGTAACGATTACATGGCTGGTGGCGGAGACGGATACCCGCTCAAAGTCGGAACTGGAGCGTTCAACTCTTCTCAGCTTGTAAGCGAAGTTTTCATTAATTATGTTAAGACTTTGGGAACTGTTACTCCAACTGTAGGCAACCGCATCACAGTTATTGGCGGAAAATTGCCGGAATAATAGGAAACGCTGCAAGTTGACTTGTGGAATATGAGTTGACCTTGTGCGTTTCCCGCGAGTTTTCCTAAAGGAAAACTCGCGCTCTGGTGGAGGCACTTGCAGGTGTTCACCAAACGCGACGGCAAGTAGAGCCGCGTTTTGTGGGTGCAGTTTTGTGCTCGCGGGGAGCGAGTTCTAAATTACCGTCATTCTGCCACTGGTAAAAAAAGACCCTGAAGCAAGTTCAGGGTGGCGTTTTTAAAAATTTCTTCCTACATTAAAAAATCAGTTCGTCGTTATTTTCAGAATTGTCTGTATTCGTTTCGGTTGGTGCGGAGTTTGAAAGATTTCCGCCAAAAATCCAGCCAGAAAATTTTGAAGTCGCAACGAAGAACCAGTTTCCTTCCACTTCATCAATAACAACTTTGTTTTCTAGCATTTGTGTGGCAATAACTTCGGTGCCGTCGGCAACTGTTTTTACAACCTTGCTTTCAATATCTGGAGACGCATAAACGTTCACCTCTTCGCCGTTATACGAAATTACGATTTTTGCTACGTCTGGAAGGGAGGTAATGTCAGTTTCGTTTTCGCTGGAAGTTGATTGCGAAAGGAAAATCTTTTCGTATTCGCGTTCTACGAGTTCTGGAAGCTCGCCCGAAAGTTTTAAGTCGAGGGCGGTCGAAATCATTTCGCGTTTTATGCTCTGCGCCGCTGATGAATAAAATACGCCCAAAAGTCTTGCGCCTTCAATGTCGTCGGTGCGGTAGCTAAGTTTTGAGGCAAGAACGTAGCGTGTTTTTACGAGCCATGCTGAAGTGTCAAAAAACTGTACTTCCATAAATTTTATGCCGTTCTGTGTTATTTCGTCAGTGCCTGTAACAACGAGCGTTCCTGGTTCCAGAATTGCGTTTCTGAATGCCGAAAGTTTTGGAAAAGTGTACAAAGTTGCTTTTGAAATGACCGAAGCCGTGATTTCGCCCAAAGCAACGTGGCTTGTAAAAACAAAAAAATCATTTCCGTCAAATTTTGCAGGATAAAAATCAGCGGTTTTTCGGCCGGAAGACGAAACGTATGTGGCGGTAAAAGCCTTGTCACGTTCAATTTCAATTGGAGTTCCTGCCGGCACGGTTCTGGAAACCTTGTTTTCCCAATAAATTTCACCTTTGTCGTTCTGCCGCCAGAGAGTTCCTCCTTCTCGCATCATGATTGCACTTTCCAGCGCAAAAATATTTGCAGTTCCAAAAATCGAAAGGAATGCGAAAATCAGAATTTTGTTCAGCTTTTTCATTTTATTATTCCTCCCCAAAATTATTTTTATTTTCAGCAGAATTTAGCTCTGGAATTTTTATTTCTTGTTTGATTTCTGGAGAAATTTCTAAGGTCGAAAGTGACTCGTTGAGTTCTTCAAGAATTTCCCGATTGGTTTTGAGCGAAATCTTGCTGTAAATTTGCTGTGCGAGAACGTCGTCGGCTTTTTTTGAGACAAGAGATTTTTTTACGAAAATCTCCGTGCCGAATTCTGTTCCGTCGTAGCAGAAAATTGATTCAAAATCTTTTTTTTCGTCTGCGACAGCGACAAGCTCACCTTTTTTGAGTTTTTTTTCGGTTGCCGAAGATTTGTCTGCCAGAGAATAGACGGTCGCTTCGTCTTTTAGCACTGCCGGAACTGTGTTCGGTGCAACGAAAGCGTTTTTTATCCAAAAGTCTTTTCCGAAATATAAAATGTGAACCATTTTTTGCTCGGCAGTTTCGCCTTTGAGAGTCACATTTTTTGATTCAGCTTCTTTGCCGTTTTCTCCGGTAAGATAAATTTTGACATCGGAACCTTTGTCAATTTGGTCAAAATAGACCATTTCGCCGTTTGCGTCCTCTTGATACAACGGGGCGTTCTGGTACAAAACTGTGCCTTTTGCGGTAAGCGGGGCGTTTGAATCTGCAAGATTTTCGCTGGAATTTTCTTCGCCCTGATTTTTCCCCTTGCAGCCGCATAGTACGATTGTCATAAATACGAAGGCTGCAGCCTTTCTAAAATTGAGTTTCATTTTTACTCCCAATATTCCTACTGCCATTAATTTAACGGTCGTTCTGAAACAAGAAAACATTAAATTAATGGCATTGGTATTCTATCTGAAAACTAAAAAGTTAAGCAGTGTATTTGAAAGAAAAAGTTTATTACAGAATTCATAAATCAAACTTTATAAGCAACGAATTTACCGCTATAATTTAAAGTTATGAAAATCGTTATTGTGGGTGCGGGATTTACAGGCACACAACTTGCAAAACGTCTTATTGACGGAAAAAATAATGTAACATTGATTGATAATGACGACGAGACAGTTCGCCATGCGCAGAACCTTCTTGACTGCGACGTAATTCAGACTGACGGAAACAATCTGCCAGCCCTTGAGCAAGCGGGTATTGCGAAGGCTGATGCGCTTGTTTGTGTAACGAGCAACGACGAGGTGAATATGATTACCTGTTCGCTCGTAGATTCTGTTTATCCAAAAGTTTTAAAAATTGCTCGCGTGCGAAATTATGCTTATTATTTGGATTCAAAAGATTCTCACAAGAATCAGGAATTGAATGCAAATAATAAAAAACGACCTCTTTACGGAATCGATTACATGATTCATCCAGACGTTGAGGCGGCGGATGCAATTGTAAATGCTGTTGAGCACGGAACCGTAACCGATGTTATTCCGTTCGGCGAGGATTTTGAGCTTATCCGCGTAAAAGTGGAGAAGGGCAGCGCGCTTGAAAACACCCATCTTTTTAGCATCCGAAAATTGACAGACAAGCCAGTTCTTGTGGCGTATATCGAACGGGACGACGTAACTTCGCTTCCTAGCGGAAACACGACTATTTGCGCGGAAGACTGCCTCGGAATCCTTATGCACAAAGCGGATATTCCAGGATTCTTAAAGCTTTGCGGTTCTGAAATAAAGGAACTTAAGCGAATCGCTCTCGTTGGTGCGGGGCGCGTTGGTATTCTTGTTGCCGAAAAACTCATTCACCGAAAAAAGAATTTCTTTTCAAAGCTCAAGTCGATTGCTGTCAGAAATCCCCAGAATTTTTTGATTATAGAAAATGACGAGAAACTTGCGAAGAGTGCCGCTGACAGGTTCAGGGACGCGCGGGTTTTTCAGGCGGATTTTACGGATGAGAGTTTTTTGCAGGAAGAAGAAATTCCAAAATCGGATTTGGTAATTTACACGACTCCGAATTTTGAGATGAACATTGTTCTTGCGGCTTACATTGAGTCTCTTGGCGCAAAAACCAGCGTGAGCCTTGTTTCATCTTCGGCATTTGCGGTGATTGCCCGCAAAATCGGAATTGAGGTTGCCGTTCCGATTCGTGACACGGTTGTAGACAGTATTTTGAGCCATCTTCGCGGAAAATCAGTTACCGGAATTCATACCGTTAACGACGGAAGCCTTGAGACTTTGGAAATTACGATTTCTGAAAAATCCAGCGTAAAAGGCAAAAAACTTATGGAAGTGGCGGAAAACGGAAAATTCCTGATTATGATGGTGCAAAAATCGAGCGAGGAAGTTTATCAGATTCCGGTGGGAAATACGGTTCTTTCTGTTGGCGATAAAATCGTCGTCATCGTAACAAAAGAGAATAATCAGCACGTTCTGGAGAAATTTTCGTGAGTATTTTTTCTTTTTTCAGGATTATTTTTATAGTCCTTGCAACAATAGGTACTGCGTTCCTTCTTCCAATCATTACGGCACTTTGCTGCCATGAGGAACAAGTTATTCAGGCATTTTTGATTCCGATGGTCGCTTCCTGGATTTTGGGTGTTTTTTTCTTTTTGAAAGGACGAAAAATTCAGATAAAATTCTCGACACGTGCGGTTTTTATTTTTGTTTCGAGCGTCTGGATTTTCATCAGCTTGTTCGGAGCATTGCCGCTCTGGCTTTCTGGCGCGATTCCGAATTTTACGGACGCATTTTTTGAGAGCACGAGCGGATTCAGTACGACCGGGGCAACGATTTTGAGCGAAATTGAATCTTTGCCGCGGAGCATAAATTTGTGGCGATGCGAAATGCACTGGCTCGGCGGAATGGGAATCATTGCGCTCACCGTTGCTTTGCTCCCTCTTCTCGGTGTGGGAAGTTTTCAGCTGATTAAGGCGGAGAGCACTGGCCCGGAGAAAGGAAAAATCACTCCGAAGATGGCAAACACGGCGGAAGTCCTTTGGTTTTTGTATTTTGGATTCACGGTTGCCGAGACGATTATTCTGCAATTGTGCGGAATGGATTTTATTGACGCTCTGTCGCATTCTTTTTCGACTCTGGGAACGGGCGGTTTTTCTACAAGGAATTCGAGCATAGCTTCTTACAATTCAGTTTTGATTGAAATTGTGTGCACGATTTTTATGTTCCTTTCGGGAATCAATTTTAGCCTGTATTTTTACCTGATTCTTCGGAAATTCGGCGAAATCAAGAAAAACAGTGAATTCAAAGCCTATCTTTTGATTTTTGGCGTGGTGACGGTTATGTTGACTTTAACGCTCATCTCGCATTACGGCTCGCTTTCAAAGGCATTTAGGTATTCCACGTTTCAGGTGGCTTCAATTATGACGACCACGGGATTTGCGACTACGGATTATCTTACCTGGCCGAACATTTCTCAGTTTTTCATTTTTATTTTGTTTTTTATTGGCGGATGCTCTGGTTCAACTTCGGGCGGTTTTAAAGTTATCCGCTGGGTGATTTTGTGGAAACAGTCTAGGAATGAAATGCTAAGAATGCTTCATCCGTATGGAGTTTTTACGCTCCGCGTTAACGGTCAGCCTGGCCGAAAAGATTTGGTTCTGAACGTAGGTTCGTTTATTTTCGTTTATTTTGTGGTTGTTTTTGTGACGACGCTTATGGGAACTGCCGCGAATCTGGATATATTCACTTCGCTCACAACTTCGCTCACCATGATTGGAAGCATTGGGCCAGCATTCGGTTCTTTGGGTCCAAGCGAGAATTACGGCGCGCTTCTTCCGTGGCTAAAGTGGTGGTACTGTTTTGTAATGATTGCAGGTCGTCTTGAACTTTACAATATGATTATTATTCTGACAAAAGACTTTTGGCAGAGATAGGACTGTGAAAAGCTTCCTTGAAGTTGGACAATTAAGTCCGATTTTTAAGGAAGCTTTTTTTGCTTGTTTCAAGCATCGGGCGTTTTTTCAGTTTGCATTTCTTCTGTGCTGATTTTTTTGGAGCTATTTGAGTTCTAAAAATAAACTTTAATCAAAAAAATATAAAAAATGTTATTTTTTTTCGGGAAATTATTTAATCAGCGCAAAAAAAAGACTACTCTGAAACTTAGCTATTAAAAACAATTTTTTTAAGTTCAAAATAGTTTGGAGATGCTTTATGAAAAAAACTTGGTTCATTTCGCTTTTGTTTATGTTTTGTTTCTTTTTTTCAGGCTGTTTTTTTTTAGTGTGCGACACAGATTCTGCTGACAGTTTGGCAAATACGGAGTTTTTTATAACTTATGAAAAAGATGCATATTCGGTGGATGAAGAATTTGAATTAACTTTTTCATCCGTCCCTGATTTTTCAACTTTTGACAAATATGCTTTTACGATAGAGCTAAAAGCATACGACGCAAAACAAAACAAATACACATTGAGCGACGAATTTCACTTTATCGGAATGAATTTTGAAGTTCCTACAAATTCTGTAACTTTTGAATATGAAAAAAAAGATGTCGGTCAAGCTGAAAAAGTTGTGAAGAAATTTTCTGTAAAAGCTTCTAAGCAAGGTAATTATGCATGTTATATTCATGGATGGGGGTATAGCTTCAATGATAAAGGTGGCTACAGTGCATTAGACTATGAAAAATGCCTCTATATTGATATCACAGAGTAAAACTTACTAACCGCCAATCAGATTTGCCGAATGTCGTAAAAACGCTAGAAGCAAATCACGATTAATTGATTAATCACTACAGTTGCCAATACGAAAATTTCGTTCTAGTTTTAAAAAATAAAAATTTTCCGGTGGCTGAGCTTGTCGAATCCGACACAGATGAACGCGGATAAACTCAGATGGGACACAGATAAATTAAAAGATTAGATTAAAAACTGGTCTGCAAGTGCGAGCCTGTGAGGCGAGCACAAAACTGCATTCACAAAACGCGGCTCTCCTTGCCGCCGCGTTTTGTGAACAACTATAAGTGCTTGAATTCAATATTCAGTTTTGGAACAAAACTGAGAGGAACGGCAAAACTAATTATTGCGAAGCGAAAATTAAATATTGCCGTTCCACTTATTTTGAAACCTTCAAAGATACGTTTGAGAATTCAACGTAAACGGCACGGCTCGTGAACAGACCGACGTAAAGATTGTTAAAGTCAACGTTGTCCAATCCTGCCTTGTATTCAACTGCCGGTTCGTTACCGCATTTTACGGTGTAAGTTTCGCCTTTCTTTGTGATTGAAAGGTTTACGCTTGTTCCCTTGTCGAATTTTACTGCCGTTGCATTCGTTGTTTTGAGTGCCGCATCAATGCGAGTCCAGCTTGTTACCTGTGGCTCAGAAGCCATTTTGTATCCGCCAACAGCAACATAGTCAGTGTTGATTGTGTTGTCGAATTTATCGATATAAACGTCGTCTCGAACCATGAGACCGAATCCGACCTGATTGTTCTTTGCTGTGCTCAAAACCTTTGCCGTTGCAGAGAATGTAAAATCCTTGCTTCCGTCAACTTTCTGGAAGTAGAAAGCGATACCGTCGGAGCTAGAAGCGATTTTTCCTGCAGATTTGCTTGAATCTGTTGAGCCTGAGTGCATGAGAATTTTTCCGTCTTTTTCAACAATCTCGTAAAGTTCTGGGTTTGCGATTTTTTCGGCGCCGCCGCAGTCACCAAAAACAGTTCCGTACCACGGAGCGGTGGTTTTAAAGTTTTGCGAAGCGTCTTCTTCCGGAATGAATTCAGAATATTTTGGAATTACGTAGTCTGGATTTTTTGCGAGAGCAAGCAAGTCTTCCGTTGGAGCGGCAGCTTTTTTGTTCACAAGTTTTGCGAATTTCTTGTCGCTAGCAGAGATTGCCTTTACAACATCATTTGCAATGACTGCTGCACCGTAGTAGTTCAAGTGAGTGTTGTCTACCGAAGCTGCTTTGTGTGTGAGCTGCGCGTGGAATTTTGCAGTCTCAGCGTCGTTCGCAAGTTTCTCGTAACGGTCTTTTGTGATTGCCGTCAAATCTACGACGAGCGTATTTGTCTCTTTTCCAAGCTCTCGGATAGCTTTTGGATAATCTCCGCCAGGGAATCCCTGAACATCGGCAGTAACGTGAACTACAGAGCCTTCGTAAGTTTTTCCAGGAGCGCGTCGGACGATTGGCGTACAGAGAATTGGAGTCGCCTTTGCGTCGTAAGCGAGCTTAACATAATTTTCGTAGAGTGAATTCTTGAAGGAACCGGCAGTTTCTTTTGTTCCGTTCGGATTTGTGTAGCGTGCTTCTTCGGCCTTTTCGTCATTGTGACCGAATCCAATAATCAAGTAGTCGCCTTTTTTGATGTTGTCTTTTAAAGTCTTGTAGTTTGCTTCTGTAAGAAAACTTTTTGACGAGCGGCCGGACATTGCAAGGTTGATGACCGTGGCCTTTTTTTCGAGGAGATAGTCCTGAATGCGTGTTCCGTAGCCGTAGCGTGGATAGAAATATTTGTCGTCGAATGAACTCAATGTAGAGTCACCGACTACGAAAATTCGAGTGCCCTTTACCTTTCCGATGCTGGTTACAGACTCGACCTTTTCAACTTTTTCGTTGTCCGCAATGCTTTTTTCCAAGCCGAATGCGGAGAATGAAAGACCTGCAAGCAATGCTAATGCAGAAACAAGAATTTTTTTCATTTTTTACTCCATGATTTTATGGGATTAGTTTTTTATTATAAATCTAAAATCTGTAAACAGTTTGACACAAAATGCCAAATTAATAGAGAAAAACGGCATAATTCGGAAGGAAAAAATTATGAATTAAGAAATATGAGTTAAGAACTGAGAATTGAAAATTGATTTTTATACTTCTGCAAGTTTTCAAATTTGAGGATTTATGACGGTTAATTACAGATTTGTGGCAACGGTTTTCTTCAAAATAGGTGTAAATTTGTACGATTTGGGTAAATCAAAAAAAATAAAAAAGGGAAAATTATGAAAAAAATTAGCAAAACTTTCAACGGCACTCTCTGTTTGTGCGATGGTTTTCTTGGGCGGAATTTTCGTTGCGTGCTCAACAGACAGCGGAGACTCGTCAGTGACGGACAGTTCATCGAAAAATGTAAATGAAGACGGCACGACCACGCTCAAAATAGAAGAGAACGGCAGCGGATTTGTAAGCTCTACAGGAAACGTAGCGACTACTTTTGTAGGCTACACGGGAAACGGATACCTTGACGGCATTACAGATGGAGGAAACATCGTATATACAGTTTCGGCAACAGAAGCGATTACCGATGCGAAAATTGCGATTCACTATTGCAATACGGAAGCGAGCCGCATTCGGGGGGCTTTGGTTTCTGTAAACGGAACTGTTTTGAACGAGGATAGTCCATTTGCGATGACATACACATTCAAGGGCAATAAAACTGATTCATCTGACGAAACTGTCGCCAAAAGATGGGTTGATACGGCATATCTTGAAAACGTTTCCCTAAACGCCGGTTCAAATTCGATTATAGTCTCAGGTGCGCCTGCAGGAACCTATACACCTGTTGGGGGGGGTGAGACCATAACAATTTCAGATGGAAATTCGGGGTGCCTCAACTATGTCGACTACCTCATCGTAAGCGGCAAGGGAATTGACTACGGAACAGACACGACGAAATACGTTTCGCTTTCTTATGCTTCAGAGAACACAACAGCTGGTTCTGTTGAAAGTTCTGTTACTGCGTCAGCAATTGCAGAAAATTCAGATGTCACATTTACAGCCACGGCAAATTCCGGCTGGAAATTCGAATGCTGGTCTGACGGTTCAACATCAAATCCGTACACGAAGACGATTTCGGAAAGTTCGTACATTTTCGCCCACTTCATTCCAGAAAACTACACAGTTCCGACAGAAATCGATGGCTACATGGGCTATGCGACCGTAACGAATGATTCTGCCGCGGGATATACGATTACAGGTGGAGCGGGCGCGATTTCTGATAACAGAGTCACAATTTCCGACTACACGGCTCTTACTTCTACATACAAGGATTTGCTTGCGTCCGACGTGCCTGCGATAATCTTTATCGATTCTGTTATTTCTACCGCATCTCAGTCAAATCCACTTTTGAGCGTAAAACTCAATGTCGGCTCCAACAAGACGATTTATGGAAACGGAACCGGCCAGCTTAGAAACATAGAATTTGTTGTTGAAGGCGAGAATGTAATAATCCGCAATCTGAAATTGGGAGAAGTCGTCAGTTGGGACGGCTACACAAAGAGCGGTGCGGACGACGCCCTTTCCTTGAACGGAGCCACACACGTTTGGGTTGACCACTGTGAATTCCAGTCTCATTTGACACCTCAGGATTTGGATGGAAACGAAATAACTTCTGGTGATTATTATTCAACAGATGAAAAATGGAAGAAGGATTTCTATGATGGCCTGTTGGATATCAAAAACGGCTCAACGTGGATAACTATTTCGAACTGCTACTTCCACGACCATTGGAAGGCTTGCCTTTGCGCTTCTGGAGATGCAACTGCAAATACGAATACGACGACGGGGGCCACGGACAAGGATATGAGAATCACATTCGTAAACAACTACTGGAAAGACATAAATGCCCGTCAGCCTCTTTTTCGTTGGGGCAAGGCCCATATCTTTAACAGCTACTTTGTCTCAAGTGTAAGTGAAATATCTGGACAGTCAACTGGAATCAACTGCCGTGCAGGAAGCGAACTGTACATCGACAACAACACGTTCGAGAACATAAAAACACCAATCGGCTATTACAACGATGAATCAGCATCGAATACTGGTTATTGGGTCAATGAAGACAATACGTTCACAAACTGCACAAATTCGGTTGCGTCATCATCAACATCTTACAAGCCTCCGTACATCTGGACCCCAAAGCCCGCTAGCGAAGCGAAAACCTATGTTCAGTCAAACGCTGGTGCAACTCTCACTTCCTTGAGTTACTAACATCATAGAATTGATTTTACACGCGTCATTTTTCGGCGCGTGTTTTTCATTTGTGAAAAATGCCTCTTTGACATGAAGCCGTCATTTCATTAAAGTAAAAATATCTGGTCGATTAACTCAGGGGTAGAGTGCTACCTTCACACGGTAGAAGTCACTGGTTCAAATCCAGTATCGACCATTTTGTTTTAGTTTAAGCACGAGCGGGCAAAATGTTTTTGACTTGTGCATTTCCCGTTGTATCGTTGGCAAAATTCATTTAAACTCACAGAATCTTTTTAAAATGTGAGGTCAAAATGAATTCTGTAATGATTGCAAAAGTCGTTGCGTTCGTCATTTACCTGGGCTTTATGATTTACATTGGGCTTAGAAGTGCGGGTAAAAATAACGACGCATCGGATTTCTTCCTTGGTGGACGCAAGGTTGGACCGTGGGTAACGGCACTTTCAGCTGAGGCTTCTGATTCCAGCGCTTGGCTTTTGATGGGCTTGCCGGGGCTTTGCTATCTTGGTGGCATAAAAGAAACTTTCTGGACTGCGCTTGGACTTATAGTCGGAACGTACTTGAACTGGCTTTTCGTGGCAAAACCTCTTCGAAAATGCTCTATTTCGTTCGGCGACGCAATTACTATTCCAGAATTCTTTACGAACAGATTTAAAGACAAATCACACATCATTTCATTGATTTCTGTTGTATTAATCGTATTCTTCTTTACAATCTACACGGCTTCTGGTTTTGTTGCCTGCGCAAAGCTCTTTAATTCGGTTTTTGGGCTGGACTATCACGCGGGGCTTGCAATTGGTCTTGTGGTAATTCTCTGCTACACGATTACTGGCGGCTATACGGCGGTTTGCACCACTGATTTTGTTCAGGGAACTTTGATTTTTGTGGCATTCGTCGTTTCTGCAGTCATTGCGATTTTTTCTTTTGGTGGCACTTCAGAGGCAATCGAGGCTGTTCGCAGTTTTGATGCACAGGCTGTGGCAGGCTCTTTTGGCGAGAAAATAAAAAATGCTTTCATCGCAAATTCATCTTATAAAGGAATTTCGATAATTTCTGCATTGGCGTGGGGACTCGGATATTTCGGAATGCCTCACATCATCGTGCGTTTTATGGGAATCCGTTCGAACGAGGACGTAAAAAAGGCAAGACGAATCGGAACTGTCTGGATGATTGTTTCTTACGTTGGAACGTTCCTCATCGGAACTTTGGGAACTGCTTACCTTTTGAACCACGGAACGCTTTTGGGCGCGGAAAGCGGACTTTCAATCGCGGGCATAACTTCCTTTGGTGATGCGGAGACTGTTTTTAGCGCGGTAATGCAGAATATGTATCCTGCTTTTATTGCGGGAATTTTCTTGTGCGCAATTCTTGCGGCTTCAATGTCCACTGCTGATTCTCAGCTTCTTGCCGCGGCATCGTCGGTGAGCCGAGATATTTACAAGGGAATAATCAACAAAAATGCGGACGAAAAGACTGTTTTGAATGTGAGCCGATTTACAGTGTTCATCATTGCGCTCATCGCTCTTTTCCTTTCGCTCAATCCAGATTCTTCTATTTTTAAGCTTGTTTCTTATGCTTGGGCTGGTTTTGGTGCGACTTTCGGTCCTCTCGTTTTGCTCGCTCTCTATTGGAAGAACATGACGAACAAAGGTGCGATTGCGGGGCTTATTGCCGGCAGCGTTGTGGTTGTTTTGTGGCACAATCTCGGTGTGATTCTTCCAAAGGATGTTTACGATGCAAATTCGATTCTGCACTTGTACGAAATAATTCCGGGCTTTATCGTAAGCTTTATTTTCGCGGTTGTAGTTTCGTTGCTCGACAAAAACAAGAATCCAGAGATGTTAAAAGAATTTGAAGCATTCAAGGCGATGAAGGACTAACGGAAACGCTGTAAGTTGAGTTTGAGAATTCAAGTTCACTTGTGCGTTTACGGAAACGCTGCAAGTTGACTTTGAGAATTCAAGTTCGCTTGTGCGTTTCCCGACAGTTTTCTTAGGAAAACTGTCGCTCTGGTGGGGGAGTTTGCAGGTGTTTCCGAATCGTGGCGGGAAGGAATGCCGCGATTCAGAGGTGGAGTTTTACTTTTTCGCCCGGCGAGAAAGTGTTTTGTGCGTTTAAGGAAACGCTGTAAGTTGAGTTTTTTGAATATAAGCCTATTTGTGCGTTTATGGAAACGCTATAAGTT